>CAYMGG010000298.1:0-7729 GCA_964389915.1 uncultured Planctomycetaceae bacterium | reverse complement strand
TACCCAGCGCGCCCTGGCCCCACCGGACCGGGGTTGCGCTACGAGTGGAGGTCGCCTTGGCCCCCGGCGGGGCCACAAAACCGCCACAAAGGCCCCACAAGCGCCACGTGCGGGCCGGGTGTACCTGAGGTAGTATGCCTGATGTAGCGTACTGGTAGGGCTGGGAACCAGCCCGGTACGCGATGCTTGATTGGTAATGTTCAACCCGAAACGGGGAGAACCGTGGCCGTTTGGCCGGCCACCGTACTTAGGCGGTAAGTTTGCCGCAACTGTGCGAAGCGGCAGGCAAGAAAATTCCGCTGACAATGTGGGACACAGGGAAGGCTTCATACCCATTGAACGTCCTGCTAAGTAGAGCCTCTGCATGATTACGAAAGGAACCGGTCAATACCTTTGGGAAAGTAGGCCCCCATTGCTGTCAATACTGGAGCAGTCCGGATTTGACCTCCCGGAATAGGCAATGGCTTGAACGGACGCGCGTTATCTACCTTGGCGCAAATCCTACGGATAGCATCACATCCATAGTCGGCAGGGCGGCCAATTACCTGCCGGTGTTCAAGAGAACAGCAGACCGCTGATGGGTATGGGAAGACCGGGATCTAAACAGAGGCGTTGGAGTGCCAGTCAAGGAACCAGGGAAGCCCGATTGAGTATGGCAATCGCATAGGGTAGGTCGGAAGCATCGGCCAAACCCCTGCCGGTGAGGCAATCGGGTGGCGGAGTCCGCGTAGTAGTCTGAGCACGGGAAAGCCGTGCACCAGCCGCCCTTCAGCGGCGGCGAGGCGAAGGCGGACAGAGTGTTTCGTTTTGAACGGCAGAGATATTCTCATGTAGGAGGCTTCCTATGAATATCGAAGAAGTTCAAAGAAGGTTGTGGGAGCAATCAACCTGGCATCGGGAAAACCGGCTGACGAAAGGCACGCTTTTCGCGGTCGATCCGCTGAAATCGCGCATCCGTCGGCTGATGGACCTGATGCACAATCCAACGTGGCTTCATGCCGCGGCGGAACGGGTGTTGAGACGCTCCTATGGCAAGGCTCCGGGCGTGGACGGGGTGACAGTGAAAGAATTCCGTTCGGGATTCGACAGCCGCCTCGAAAAACTGCGTCTGGAGTTGAAGCGTGGAACGTACCAGCCTCAACCCGTAAGGCAGGTGATGATACCCAAAGCAAACGGCAAGATGCGTGCGCTCGGTATCCCTTGCCTGCGGGACAAGATTGTTCAGGAGTCGATGCGCATGGCCCTTGAACCAGTCTTCGAGGTGGAGTTCCACAAAGACTCGTACGGGTTCAGACCGAATCGGAACGCCCATCAGGCAGTAGCCCGCTGTCAAAACCTGATGAAGCACAACTTCACTTGGGTGATAGAGGGCGACGTCAAGGCGTGTTTCGATGAAATCTCCCATCAGACAATACTCAAGGTATTGCGGGAGAAGGTGCATGACAACAACTTCCTCGGCCTCGTCAACCGCTTTCTCAAAGCGGGCGTAGAGGTTGAAGGGAAAGTCATGCCGACCGAGAAAGGTGTGCCGCAAGGCGGGGTGATTTCTCCGCTGCTTGCCAATGTCGTCTTGGACAAGCTGGACTGGTTCCTGCATAAGCAAGGGGCATACGGCAAACAGGAAAACAATCGGCGGTGGGAAATGGGCAAGCCGAATCTGCGGTTTGTCCGTTATGCCGATGACTGGTGCGTCTTCATCACGCGGGGCAGCAAGAGATATGCCGCTGACCTGCGTAATCGAATAGCCAGCTTTCTGCAGCAATCCTGCGGATTGCGGCTCTCGTTGGAGAAGACGCACGTCACCCATGTTCGTGACGGTTTCAGCTTCCTCGGCTTCGACCTGATACTGGCGGTTGGTCGCGATGGGAGGCATGTACCCAAGATACTTATCGGGACGAAAGTTACGCAGCAGCTCCGGCTGCGGCTGAACGAGGCGATGCGGTATCGCCCGCATCAAGAATCCGTGGCTTTGCGGATCGACCGTGGTTCAGCCGTCATCCGGGGATGGGCGAATTATTTTCGGATAGCGTACAACTTTCCGAAACTGTCCAGCACGCTCGACCACTGGGCATTCTGGACGGCGGTAAAAGCCATCAGTCGGAAGATGGATATCCGTGCAGCTAAAGTACTCAAGCGGCACTATCGTCAGAACACCATTGTCATCAGCGACGATTGCCGCTTGGAACAGTTCAAAAACACGGGCATCCAACTGTACGTGACAAAACCGAATCCCTATACCCCAGATGGTTGTACCAGCTATGCGACCGATAAGGAGCTTGAGGCCTCGTTCCATCGCTTCACCGAGCGAGGCAGGTTTGGTCAGTGGGACAGCAAGCATCAAGCGTTGGCCCGTGACAACTACCGCTGCCGTAAATGCGGCGCGGAAGTGCGGGCGACATCCTCCTGCGCAGACCACATTGAACCCGTACAGAGCTTTGCCAACTTCCAGATGGCTGACACGAGTGACAATGTGCAGACCCTATGCAAGAAATGTCACACGGAGAAGCATCGGAAGCTAACAACTTAGAAATACTTGGAGAGCCGGGTGCTTGGAAACTTGCACGCCCGGTTCGGGGTTGGGGCGGAGGTGTAATTCCTCCGCCTACACCACGCACCCCTGGGGAACTCCCCCACAAACGCCGTTTTTGCCCGTTTGGGCTTTTAGCGAGGGATACTCCGATGAAGGAAGGCAAACTGAACCCCACGAAGCTGGCTCCCGCCGATGCGGCCCGGCTCCTGTCCAAGGCGGGCGGGGAAGCCGTAACCGAGGCCCAGGTGCGCGAGGCGATAGAAGCCGGGGCACCTGTTGATGCGGCGGGGTATGTAAACATCGTGCACCTTGGCGCCTGGATCCTCAAGGAACTGAAGAACAATGGCAATTGATCCGCACAGCCTGAAGCCCATCGAACTGGCCCGGCTCATGAATTCCACCCCTCTTGGCGAGGTGGTGGCGCAGGGGGCGGTGTACCGCCACCAGAACCGGGCGGGACTCCGCATCGGGGACGGCCGGCGCATTGATCTGGTCCGTTACGTGGCCTGGTTATTTTTGGAGTGGCGGCGGCTGCTCGATGCGGAAGTAGCAGCCGACGGGTTGTCCTACGCGGAAAAGCATCGCCAGCGGGAAGCCGAGCGGTCGCGGCGATTGTCGGAATCGGTGCGTGATATTGGCGAACTCCCCGAGGTGGAGAATCCGAAGCGCAAGGAAGCCTGCCGGTATGATCTGGCCCGGTTCATCATGACCTATGCGCCGGAGGGCAAGGACCCATTCTCCGAGGACCACATCCGGGTGATCAAGCGGATCGAGAATGCCATCTTCCATGGCGGGCGGTTCGTGGAGGCGGTCTATCGCGGCTTCGGGAAATCCACCATCAGTGAACTGACCGCTGCCTGGGCTATCTGCTACGGCCACAAGCGGTTCATCCCCATCATCGGCGCGAACCAGACGCGTGCCTCCGATAACCTGGACTCCATCAAGGGCGTGTTTGAGAGCGATCTCCTTCTGGCTGACTTCCCGGAGATCTGCTATCCCATCCGGTGCCTGGAAGGAATCAACCAGCGGTCCCACGGCCAGCTCTACCGTGGCCAGCCCACGCATATCGAGTGGTCGGCCGATTATCTCGTATTCCCCATGATTGAAGGTTCGGAAGCGGCCGGATCGGTAATTCTTGCCTGCGGCATCACCAGTTCCAAGGTGCGCGGCATGAAGAAACGGCGCGGCGACGGCGTGCAGATCAGACCAGATTTCTGTGTAATCGATGACCCTCAGGACGAGGATTCGGCTGCCAGCCCGCAGCAGATCACGAAGCGCATCAACATCATCAAGAAGGCTGTGATCCGTAGCGCCGGGCACAAGACCGGCATGTCCGTGGTGATGCCCTGTACGGTCATTCAGAAGGATGACCTGGTCGATCAACTCCTGGACCCCGAGAAGAACCCGGCCTGGCAGGGCGAGCGGATTCCCTTCGTGCGCAGGTGGGCGGATCGGCACGAAGACCTGTGGATGGAGGAGTACCGCAAGCTCCGCATCTCCTACAACCCGGATGATCCTGACGATTACCTTCGTGCCCGCGAAGAGGCGACGGAGTTCTACATCGAGCATCGGGCCGAGATGGACAAGGGATGCGTGGTCGGCTGGGAATACTGCTATGAAGCGGACAAGGGCGAGGTCAGCGCCATCCAGCATGCCTACAACGCCCTCATCGACGATGGGGAGGCGGTCTTTGCTTCGGAGTTCCAGAACGAGCCGCAGCTCCCGCCCGAGGAGGAGGGCCAGCTTACGGTCGATGAGGTGCTCAGCCGTACGAATAACCTGAATCAGCGCGAGATCCCCACCTCCTGCGAACGGTTGACCTGCTTCATCGACGTGCAGGGGAAGGTGCTCTACTACGCGGTGGTAGCCTGGGGCATGGACTTCACGGGGTACATCATCGAATACGGCACCTTCCCGGACCAGAAGAGGCGCTATTTCACGCTGCGACAAGCATCGAAGACATTGCAGGCTGCCTTCCCCGGCACTGGTCAGGAAGGAGCGTGGCGCGCGGGGCTTGACGCTTTGACGGACGATCTTCTGGCGCGGGAGTGGAAGCGGGATGACGGCACAGTCCTGCGGATCTCCCGGTGCCTCATTGATGCGAATGATGGCAACGCCGCCGGTACGGTCTATGACTTCTGCCGCCAGAGCCGCCACCCGGCCGTGGTGATGCCCAGTCGCGGCAAGGGGGTGACCGCTTCGTCCACCCCGTTCAGCGATTACCGCCGCAAGCCCGGCGACCGGGTGAGCGAATACAACTGGCGCATCCCTTCGCGGCAGGGCAAGAACGCCGTCCGCTTCATCCTCTTCGACACCAACTACTGGAAGAGTTTCGTGCGCGCCCGGCTTCGTGTAGCCAAGGGTGATGCTGGTGCCTTGACGCTATTCGGCAAGAAGCCGGATGTGCACCGGATGTTCGCCGAGCAGCTGGCCGCCGAGTATTCGGTTCGCACCGAAGGGCGTGGCCGGATTGTGGACGAGTGGCAGATGAGGCCGAACCATGCCGACAATCACTTCTTTGACTGCGTGGTGGGTTGCGCGGTGGCGGCGTCCGAACAGGGGGTGGTGTTGCCAGGGCTGACTTCAACGCCCCGTCAGAAAGGGCCACCTCTAAAACTATCTGAGCTCCGCGCAAGACGCAGGTAGATCAGAAATGCTTCATTTGGAAGGTGGTGGGGAAACCTCTGGTTCAGCAATAAGGCGCTCTATGCGAACAACAGCTTTTGACGTTTCGATAATGACTGCAGCCTCTTCCTTGTTTACTGTAGGCTCCACCAAGCTACCGTGTCCAGAGAGCGGCTCTGTGTTACGCCTGTCAAAGATCGCCTTAATGTAATCTAAAAACTGTGAAGGGAGTTTTGAATCTTTGCAGTAACGGTCAAAGAAGCCACCAAGCGACTGGTCCTGGACGGAAGGAATGCCGACGACATCCTTCGCAAGCGTTTCGAAAATAGAGCCTGCGCTATGTACAACCGCCGAAAAATCGCCAGCATCAAACTCACGCTGCATGCGCTCAGCAAGGAAGCGGATGTTTGGATGATCCTTTTCAAGTTTCTCAGGCTCTATATCTTCATAGGCGTCAATCACGACGCACACATCACCACCCGTGATCGATTTCAGATGAAAACCGCACGAGTCATCTTCGAGAATGGCGTTTATGTTGTCGCAATCCAGCCATTTTGACTCAACAAGATCAGCGATTATGCAGACAAGATCTGGTGTGGAAGGGCGCCGCATGCAGATTTCCAATTCGCCATTATGCCATGCATGTTCGCCAGCATGAAAGAATCCATCAACATCAGCCTCTAGAATATAGAGCGGTAAACCCAACTGATTGCGCGCAATATTCACCACAGCATTTGTGCAGGCAAGTTGGACTTCGGTGTCATTTCTGGAAACGGAGGAGCGTAACTGTCGAGTGAGACGCAATCGAGCCGAATGCGACACGACTTCCATATTGAGTTGGGCAATCTCCTCTGAACTCAAACAATCGAAAGCCATATTCACTCCCTCCCACTTCCTTAAGTGCCCAGTAGTATAGACTGCAATTCGGTGCTGAACAAGTGTTAACTATCCGAGGAAGCTTTCCCTGAAGAGGCCTTACCTCCCAAGAATTCGCCTTTGCGCCGACACTTCGCAGCGCCACGGGGTATGTAACCTCATAAGCCGTTGATTCGCATCGGCGTGATGAGGTCATCTATGCCCGAAGATCTGACCAACCAGATTCTCGAAAACGCGTCCGGCCCCAAGGCTGCCAAGGGGGATGCTGGCTCCATGGAGCAGCACTCTCTGAGTGACCAGATTGAGGCGGACCGGTATTTGGCAAGCAAGAAGGCGGCTGGCTCCAAGGGCATGGGGCTCAAGGTATCCCAGCTTATTCCACCGGGGGCGGCATAATGGCGCAGGCGACAGCCAGCAAAGAGAAGATTCGCCTCGGCAGCCTGCGCGCCATCCCGGTGCGCCGGGCGCGTGCCGGCTTTGATTCCGCCCAGACCACCGTGCATAACCAGCGGCACTGGTCCCAGGCCGACAATCTGTCGGCCGATTCGGCTGCCAGCCCCGAGGTCCGCAAGACCCTCCGCAACCGCGCCCGCTACGAGGTCGCCAACAACAGCTATGCGCGCGGTATTGTGCTGACCCTCGCCAACGACACGGTGGGAACCGGGCCGCGTCTGCAGATGCTGACGCAGGACGAGGAGGCAAATCGCGCCATCGAGCGCGAATTCTGCGCGTGGGCGGCTGCCACCAGCCTTGCGGAGAAGCTGCGCACCATGCGTATGGCACGCTCCCAGGACGGAGAAGCCTTCGCCATCCTCGCCACAAACCCCAAGGTCGACCACGAAGTACAGCTGGACCTGCGTCTGCTTGAAGCGGATCAGATCACGAGCCCCTTGAGCACAGCCCTGGATCCCAACGAGATCGACGGGGTGCTTCTGGATCGGTACGGCAATCCCGTCTCTTACCGGGTGCTGAACTTCCATCCCGGAGATTCCGCTGCGGGATTCAGCCTTGAAACCCGAACGGTTCCGGCAACGGCCATGATTCATCTCTTCCGGGGGGAGCGTCCGGGCCAGCACCGTGGGATACCAGAAATCACCCCGGCGCTTCCTCTCTTCGCGCAACTCCGGCGGTTCACACTGGCGGTCCTGTCCGCTGCGGAGGCTGCCGCCGATTTCGCTGGGATTCTGTACACCGACGCGCCGGCGGGAGGTGAAGCAGACAACGTCGAACCCATGGATCAGATTCCGCTCGAGCGGAACATGCTTCTGACCATGCCCGGCGGCTGGAAGATGGGGCAGCTTGACCCGAAGCAGCCGGCCACCACCTACGCCGAGTTCAAACACGAGATTCTGAACGAGATCGCCCGGTGCCTCAACATGCCCTACAACATCGCGGCCGGCAACTCCTCTGGCTACAACTACGCCTCAGGGCGACTTGACCACCAGACCTACTACAAATCAATCCGCGTGGACCAGGCCTTCATGGCCTCCCGCATCCTCGACCGCGTGCTCTCCGCGTGGCTTCTTGAGTATGGCCTCGTCTTCGGCTTCCCGACCGTGGAGACGCGCGCGCTTCCTCCTCACCAGTGGTTCTGGGATGGGATGGAGCATGTTGATCCGTCCAAGGAAGCCAAAGCGCAGGAAACCCGCCTCAAGAGCAACACCACCACGCTTGCCCATGAGTACGCCCGTCAGGGCA
>CAYMGG010000297.1:7378-7731 GCA_964389915.1 uncultured Planctomycetaceae bacterium | reverse complement strand
ATTACCAGTCGCTGCGCAAGACCATGCGGATCGAGATCGTGATGCCCAATTACCCGCGCGAACTGGCGGCCAGCGCGGCCTCCCCGGCCGCCGCCCCTCTGCCCCTGCCGGCCGAGGCCCAGACTCCGGCCATTCCGGCCGGCCCGAAACCCGCTGCCGACCAGCCGGCCGCTCCGGCCGCCCCAACGCCCCCAGCCGTTCCGGCCGCTCCGGCGGCGGAAACCCCGGTGCCGGGAATTCAACCGTAAGCCGACGTCCAGCCACCCCCGGGGGAACTTTTTTTTTAAAAATTGGACCCCCCCCCCCACAAAAAAAAAACCCCCCCCAGGCCGGGTAGGGGGGGTTGGGTGGGC
>CAYMGG010000297.1:0-7368 GCA_964389915.1 uncultured Planctomycetaceae bacterium | reverse complement strand
CCCTTCAAAAACTCTCGCCCAGCTTCGCCGTTTCGAGCGTTTGGGTGGACAGACTCAACGTCCGCCTCATCCATTCGCTTCACCCATCTGAATCTGTCGGACATGCGGAGCACTTGATGCGTGTGCGGCACGCGCTTAGGAAAAAAAGTTCCCCCGTCCCCCTTCAAAAAATTCCCATCATTCTTGCCTGTTAGGTGGTTAAGCCCTGAGGCGGGGATTTTGGCGTTCCGACTTGACAGTGGCAGTTTTGCGTGTATATTTATTTTGTTGCGCAAGTTTATAGCCGGATTCTTCAGTGAGTGCCCGAACGATGCCCAGAAAATCACAAACGGTTAGTATTCATGCTATTGCTAGAGAAGCTGGGGTTTCTGCCTCCACCGTCTCGCGGGTCATGAACTGCCGGACCGGAGTCAGCGACGACAAGCGCAAGCAAATTGATGATTTATTGCGCAAGTATAATTTCACCCCCAATTATCCTTCTGCCCGCGCCTCGCGGATCGCGGTTCTCGTGCCCTGTCAGTATCTGGGCACCTATTCGTTTCTCGCCATCCGCAGCATCCACGAATATGCCGAACAGCACGGCTTGGGCGTAAACGTCGTGGTCCGCGGCTCCACCCAGCGCGAGACCGCCCTGGAGCAAATCCGCGACCAGCAATGCGCCGGCGTGGTGGTCATCATGGCCGAGAATTTCGCCGCCGAGCACGCCGCCCTGAACGCCGCCGAACTGCCCGTAGTCTTTCTCGACTCGGCCACGCCGTTCGAACGTCTCGGCTTCATTGACAACGATTCCTATTCCGGCGCGCACGCCGCCGCCCGCCATCTGCTGGAGTTGGGCCACCGCCGGATCGGCTTTTTGGATTATGGCAACTCGGCCCTGGACCATCTGCGCCGCTTCAAAGGCTTCGAAAACGCGCTGCGCGAGGCCGGCGTCGAAATCGCACCTCACTGGCGCCTGCGACCGGAAGCGCCTTTGGGCTCGGTGGCACCCCACCGCGACGGTCAGCAGCTATTGACCCGCCTGTTGGCCCAGGCGCCGGAGTTGACCGCGGTCATGGCCGTGGACGACAAGCTGGCCATGGGGGCGCTGGCCGCCCTCCACCGGGCCGGGCGGCGGGTGCCGGCCGAATTCTCGGTGGTCGGCTTCGACGATCTGCCCGAGGCCGCCGCCGGCTATCCGGCTCTGACCACGGTCGAGCACCCCGTGGCCGAGGCCGCCCGCCGCGCCGCCCAGGCCATCCACGAATGCTGGCAATCGCCCGGCACCTGGCAGCCGCCCCGCGAAATCCTGCCCACCCGCCTCATCGTCCGCGAATCGACCGGTCCCGCGCCGGCCGCTGTCTGAAAAAACCTTTCCGCCAAGGAGCGTTCCATGCTGCGTTACGACACGCTGCTCAAACGGTATCCACGTAATCCGCTGTTCCAACCCAAGGATTTCCCCTACGGTCCGGCCGACCAGATCTTCAACCCCGGCCAGTGCTGGTTCGGCAGCCAGACCTTGCTCATCCTCTCGGTCAAGCTGCGCAACGAACCCTATGCCCGCGGCCACGTGGCCCGCAGCGACGACGGGATCAACTTCCAGATCGAGCCCGAGCCGCTTTTCCAGGTCGATAAGGACCGGCAGTTCGGCAATCTGGATTTTCATCCCATCGATTACCGCATCACCCGGATCGGCGACGTCTATTACATCATCCGCCCCGGCAATTCCGAATGGGGCTGCGTGGCTCTGCTCTACAAGACCCTGGATTTCAAAACCGTCGAGCTGATCGAGCTGATCGCCCTGCCCCACAACCGCGTGCCCTGCCTGTTTCCCGAAAAAATCGGTGGCGACTACGTCCGGCTCGACCGCCCTTACAGCCTGAGCGCGCCCTATGAAAAGTCCTACGCCAACATCTGGCTCTCGCGCTCGCCCGACCTGATCCACTGGGGCCGCCACCGGCCCTTGCTCAAGCGCGGCTTCAGCAACTGGTCGGATCTGAAGGTCGGCCCCACTCCGCCGATCAAGACCGAGCGCGGCTGGCTGGAGATCATCCACGGGGTGCAGAACTGCTTCTGGACCACGCGCTACTCGTTGGGGGCGATTCTGCTGGATCTGGAGAACCCCGAAAAGATCCTCGGCGCGGCCCAAAGCTATCTGCTGACCCCGGAGACGGAATACGAGCATCTGGGCGTGGTGCCGGACGCCATCTTCGCTACCGGCGCGCTGGCCGATCTCAAGACGCGCAAACTCCGCGTCTATTACGGCGGAGCCGACACCTGCGTCAACCTGGCCGAGGGCGACCTGGACCAGATCATCGACTGTTGTCTCAAGGGAGAGTGAAGCATGGCCGATTTTGGCATCGAAGTCCGAAACGGCAAGTTCCTGCTGCGCACCGGCGAGAGCGCCTACGCCTGCGGCGTGAACGCGGCGGGCTACCTGGTCAATCTGCATTGGGGCGGCCGGATCGAGCGGATCGAGGATCTGCCCGAAGCCGACGAGCTTCATCGCCAGCGCCACCGGGCGGGGTTCCTGGCCCAGGCCACCCGCCAGGAATATCCCGGCTGGAGCAACGATTTTTACGACGAGCCGGCCCTGCTGGTCGAACTGGCCGACGGCACGCGCCAGTGCGCGCTCAAGTATCAGAACCACGAAATCCAGACCGCCGCCGACCGGCAGGATTTGATCGTCACGCTGGCCGACCCCGATTATCCGTTGCAAGTCCGGCTGCACTATCGCCACTATGCGGCGGCCGAGGTGCTGGAGCGCTGGACCGAGATCGTCAACGCCGGCCCCGCGCCGCTCGTGCTGCGCAGCGCCCAGTCGGCCGCCTGGCGTCTGCCCCGGCGGGGTCGGCAGGCGTACCGGCTCACCCATCTGGCCGGCCGCTGGGGGGCCGAAGGGCAGATCAGCCGCCAGCCCGTGACTCAAGGCAAATTCGTAATGGAGAGCCGCACCGGCCTCTCCACCTCCTTCGCCACGCCCTTCTTCGCTTTGGACGAAGGCGGAGCCGACGAGGCGCAGGGCCGGGTCTGGTTCGGCACGGTCGAATGGAGCGGCAACTGGAAAATCGCCGTCGAGCGCGACGGCTTCGAGCAGGTTTCGGTGACCGGCGGGCTGCACGACTTCGACTTCGCCTGGCCGCTGGGGCCGGGCGAAAATTTCTGCACGCCGGTCTTTGTCGGCGGCTTCACGGCCGGCGGTTTCGGCGCGGCCAGCCGCTGCCTGCACCGCTATCAGCGCCGCTGCCTGCTGCCGCCGGTGCAGGCCGACCAGGTTCTGCCCGTGATCTTCAACTCCTGGGCCTGCCTGGGGGTGGACCTGGACGAAGCCCGCATCCTGGCCGCCGCCGACCGGGCTGCCGAGGTGGGCGCGGAATTATTCGTGATCGACGACGGCTGGCAGGCGGCCCTGGGCGACTGGTGGGCTGATCCGCAAAAATTCCCGCGCGGCCTGACCCCGGTCATCGAACAAGTCCGCCAGCGCGGCATGGACTTCGGCCTCTGGGTGGAGATCGAATCCTTCGAACTGAAGAGCCGGCTATACCGCGAGCACCCCGACTGGGCCATGCGCTTCGCCCACCGCGAACCGCAAAAGAAGGTGCGCGGCGACGTGAACCGGACCTCGTACCTGCTCAATTTCGCCCGCCCCGAGGTGACCGAATACTTCTACCAAGCCTTAAGCCGATTGATCCGGGAAACCGGCATCAAGTATCTCAAGCTGGACATGAACTGCTTCGTCAGCGATCCGGGCTGGCCCGAGGCCGCCCCCGGCACCGAGCGGACCCTCTGGGTCAAGTACGTCCGCAACCTGCACGACCTCTTCGCCCGGCTGAACGGAGAATTTCCCGAGGTGTTGCTGGAGAACTGCGCCGCCGGCGGCGGGCGGGCGGATCTGGCCATGGCCCGTTGCTTCGGCCGCATCAATCGCAGCGACAACCAGGACACTCTCGACGTGCTGCAACTGCACGAAGGCTTCACCTGGCTCAACCTGCCCAAGCTGGCCGGCGGCGGTTGCCACATCAGCGACGCGGCCCGGGGCATGAACCACCGTTTCAACCTGCCGCACAAATTCATGGCCTACGTCGGCATGACCGGCTCGCTCTCGATCGGCAAGAACCTGCCCAAATGCAGTCCGGAGGAGTTGCGGGAATTCCGCGCCTATACCGATCTGCACAAGGAAATCCGGCATATTTCCCACCTGGGCGAACTTTACCGCCTGGCCTCGCATCGGGAGGAGCCCTACGCCGCCTTCGCCTCGGTGAGCGAAGACCGGCGCGAGGCCGTGCTCTTCGCCTTCGCCCATTCCATACAGATGGGCTACAAGGTTCCCAACCTTCGCCTGCCCGGACTGAATCCGGACTGGCTCTACGCGATCACCAACCTCGATGCCGGACCGGCCGGCCGTTCCGAGCAGGCGCGCCGGGCAATGACCGGCCGGGCGCTGGCCGAGTTGGGAATCGGCGTGGAGCTCCTGGGCGATTACGACGCCAAACTGCTGCACTTCCGGGCGCAATAGTGCAAATGGGCGAGTCGCACGCATAAGATAGACGTTGAGTTCGCCCATCTGAACGCTCGAAACGGCAAAGCCGGATGAGAGTTTTTTGAAGGGGTCAGGGGGAACTTTTTTGCAAGTGCGTGCCGCACCCCCATAAATCGCTTCGCGTCCCCGACAGGTTCAAATGGGCGAGTCGCACGCATAAGGCAGACGTTGAGTTCACCCATCTGAACGCTCGAAACGGCAAAGCCGGATGAGAGTTTTTTGAAGGGGTCAGGGGGAACTTTTTTGCAAGTGCGTGCCGCACCCCCATAAATCGCTTCGCGTCCCCGACAGGTTCAAATGGGCGAGTCGCACGCATAAGGTAGACGTTGAATTCGTCCATCTGAACGCCCGAAACGGCAAAGCCGGATGAGAGTTTTTTGAAGGGGTCCGGGGGAACTTTTTTGCAAAAAAATTCCCCCGGGATCGGTCAAAAAAAGGAGTCCCATGAAAATCACCCGCATCGAGCCGGTCATCGTCGGCGCGCCCACGCCCGGCTGCGGCCTGCTCTCGAACCGGAATTACATCTTCGTCAAGGTCCACACCGATGAAGGCTTGGTCGGCTTGGGCGAGGCCACGTTGGAAGGCTATGACCAGACGATCAAAGGGCTATTTTCGGATCTGGAGGGCTTAATTCGGGGCGAAGATCCGACCCGGATCGAATACCTGACCCAGGTCATGATCCGCCAGAAATTCTGGAAGGGCGGCATTCTCAAAGGCTCGGCCGTGGCCGGAATCGAGCTGGCGCTATGGGACATTTTGGGCAAGAGCCTGGGCCAGCCAGTATATAAGCTGATCGGCGGGGCCTGCCGCGATCGAGTCCGGGTCTACGCCAACGGCTGGTCCGGCGGCGCGACCGAACCGAGCCAGATCCGCGACAAAGCCCAGGAAGCCCTGGCCGCCGGGTATCGGGCCTTCAAATTCAGCCTGGCCCTGCCGGGTTGGCCGCTCAGAGACCACGGTCTGGTCAAAAAGATCGTAGCCGCGGCCGAAACCATCCGTTCGGCGGTGGGGCCGGACTGCCCGCTCATGTTCGACGGTCACGGCCGCTACGACGCGGACCTGGCCATCGCCATCGGCCGGGCCCTGGCCGATCTGGATCTGCTCTTTTTCGAAGAACCGGTCCAGCCCGAAGACCCGACGGCCATGGCCAAGGTCGCCCGCGCGGTGCCCATGCCTCTGGCCGCGGGCGAACGCCTTTCGCTCAAGCAGGAGTTCCGCCCCTTCCTGGAGTCCGGCGCCCTGCCCGTGGTCCAGCCGGACTTGGCCCACTGCCACGGATTCGGCGAAGGCCTCAAGATCGCCCATCTGGCCGAAGCCTTCAGCGCTTTCGTCGCGCCGCATTGCCCGATGAGCCCGGTCATCACCGCGATCTCGCTCCACCTCGACGCAGTGGCGCCCAATTTCCTGATCCAGGAACGGCTGTACCTGAACGACTGGCGCAACGAAGTCATCACCGAACCGCTCAAGGTGGAGGACGGTTTCCTCAAACTGCCGACCGGTCCCGGCTGGGGGATCGAACTGGACGAGGATATCTGCCGGGCGCATCCGGAAATCTCCGTGGCCATGCCCCGGCTCTTTCGGCCCGACGGTGCGGTTTGTGACTGGTAGCTTGATAGGATCTAGACGGAGTGAGCCGATTCAAATTCGCGCAAAGACGCAAAGGCGCAAAGAAGGTTACAGGTTCAACCCGGGCCAGCTTTACAATTGATCCGTACTTTTCCCCGCAAATAAGGGGACAAACGTTTCGGCCAGACCAGACGTCTCCCCCTCCCTCCGGGAGGGGGTTGGGGGGAGGGAGCACGCCGGCTTATAATCGCCCTCTTTTTTACGGACAGTTGTGCGTACATAGTCTTGCTTCTTTGCGTCTTGGCGTAAGAAAATCTGCCGGAAACCTTTGTGCCTGACGCGGGATGATTCCCCCGCATTTTGTCCATCTGAACGCTGAAGCTAGCGAAGCTTGACTAAAGTTTTTGAGAGAGTTTGAGAGAACTTTTTTTCAAAAAAGTTCTCTCAAAACTCAAAGGAGTGACAATGGATCTCACCGGAAAGAATGCCGTCGTCACCGGCGCTTCGCAAGGCCTGGGCGCGGTCGTTGCCTCGGCCTTGGCGGCGGCGGGGGCGCGGGTCTTCGTGAACTACGCCCATGGAGCGCAGAAGGCGGCGGCGGTTGTCGCAGAAATTCGCGCCGCCGGCGGCCAGGCCGAGGAGTTCGGCTGCGACGTGGCCGACGAAAAACAGGTCGGCGAGCGTTTCGCCCGGCTGGAGGCCGAATCCGGCGGGATCGACGTGCTGATCAACAACGCCCGACTCGACCCCTATGCCCGCAAGCCCGAGCACACCGACGGCGAATGGTTCGACCGCACGCTGGCGGTGAACCTGAAAGGGGCCTACCTGACTTCGCTGGCCGTGCTGGATGGGATGAAGGCCCGCGGCTGGGGGCGGATCGTCAACGTCTCCTCGGTCTGGGCCGACCGGCCCGCCACGCGGCGGCTCATCCCCTACAGCGTTTCCAAGGCCGGGATGCACGCCCTGACCCGGGCCTGCGCCCGGGAGGGCGCGCCGCAAGTCACGGTCAATACGGTCGCGCCGGGCCTGATCCTGACGGAAAACGCGGCCGTGCGCCTGACGGCCGAACAACTGGCGGCCGAGACGGCCGACATTCCGCTCCAGCGCGGGGCGACCCCGGAGGAGATTGCCGGGGTGATCCTGCAGACGCTGGAGAACGGCTTCATCACCGGCGAGACGATCCGCGTCAACGGCGGGGTGTGGATGGGCAACTGAAAGACAGCGGCCGCTTCCCGGGGGACAATTTTTGAAAAAAAGTTGAACGGCACCAACAAAAAAAAAACTAG
>CAYMGG010000296.1:0-7782 GCA_964389915.1 uncultured Planctomycetaceae bacterium | reverse complement strand
CGACCTAGTTTCGGTAAAAGTTGAGGGCATTTCGGCATTTTGTTAGAGCTTCTAAAAGTTTTTTGAGAGAGTTTGAGAGAACTTTTTTTCAAAAAAGTTCTCTCAAATCCAAAGCGTTTTTGCAGTTCTCACCCTTTGGCCCGCAAACGCGAAAGGCAGTTCAGCCGGCCGGCGGCGGGCTGAGCAGCCAGAGCACTTCGTAGGGTTTGAGCTCCAGGCCGGAGTCCTGGCGCTGGCGCGGCTGGCCGGAGAGGGCGTCGTCCCAGAAATCCACGCTGTGCAGGCCGGGCGCGCGGCCGTCGACGGGCACGGTCACGGTTTGAGCCGAGAAGTTGTGCAGCGCCGTCAGGCATTCGCTCCGGTCCGGGGAGGTGCGCTGCACGGCGAACACGGCCGGGTGCAGGGCGCAGACCAGCTGCTCGCCGTCGGGATGGAAGGCCGGATGCTTGGCCCGCAGCTCCAGCAGCCGGGTGAGTTCGCGGAAGACTCGGGCCGTGGCCGTGGACGGATTGTTGAGCAGCACCGCCAGCTCGCGCTCGTCCCACTTGTGGCGGTTGATCGAGCGGGCCCGGCCGGTCAGGCCCACGCCTTCGAAATCGTTGCGGGTGGCGGTCAGGCTGTGGAAATAGATCGCCGGCAGGCCGCGCAGGGCCAGGGCCACCGCCTGGGAGCAGAGGAAGCGCGCGATGTGGCTTTCGGAGTACGCCTGGCCCGGGTCGGCCAGGGCGTCGAAATAGGTCACATTAAGCTCATAAGGCCGGTCGGTCGAACCGACCCGGCGGGTGGAGACGTGCCCGCCGCGCTGGCTGATGGCCTCGGCCAGGCCGGTCACCTCGGCCTCGGGGACCAAGCCTTCCAGCGGGCGCACGCCGATCCCGTCGTGGCTGGCGGTGAAGTTTAAAAAAGCGCTGCCCGGCGGGGGCGGGGCGAGTTCCGCCGCCCAGGCCGTCAGCCGCTCGGCGCTACCCCGCAAGAGGCCGTGCAGCAGCAGCGGCGGCAGACTGAAATTATAGACCAGGTGCGCCTCGTCGCCCGCGCCGAAATAGGAGACGTTCTCCGCGTGCGGCACGTTGGTCTCGGTCAGGACCAGCGCGTCGGGCATGGTCAGGTCGGCCAGCCGGCGCAGCAGGCGCACCACGGCATGGGTCTGGGGCAGGTGAAGGCAGTTGGTGCCGGGCTGCTTCCAGAGGAAGGCCACGGCGTCGAGCCGGAACAGGCGCGCCCCGCGCCAGTAATAATAGAGCAGCAGATCGAAGAAGGAGAAGAGCACGTCGGGGTTGGCGAAATTGAGGTCGATCTGGTCCTCGCTAAAAGTGGTCCAGACGTGGCGTTCGCCCCGGCGGGTGGGGAATTTGGTCAGGAGCGGCAGGCTGCGCGGCCGGACCACGGCCGAGAGGTCGGTCTTGGGGTCGGTCTCGTGAAAGCTCTCGCGGCCGGGGGCGATGCCGTTCAAGTATTGCTTGAACCAGGCGTGCGAGGCCGAGCAGTGGTTGAGCACCAGGTCGAAGGCCAGGCGGAAATCCGCGCCCAGGGCCGCCACGTCCTCCCACTCGCCGCAGGCCGGATCGACCGCGCGATAGTCGCTGACCGCGAAGCCGTCGTCGGAGGTGGCCGGGAAGAAGGGCAGCAGGTGGACGGTGTTCAGGGCCCCGGTCAAGCGCTCGCGCAGGAAGCGGCCCAGGGTGGCCAGCGGGGCCTCGTCCGGCCGGCGCAGGATGTCGGCGTAGGTGATGAGCACCCGGTCGCGTTCGCTCCAGCGGGCCGGAGCGGCGGCGGGCGCTTCTTCGCCTACGCCGTAGCGGCCGATCAGCCGGGCCAGCCGGTCGAGGCACTTCTCCCACCGCCGGCCGTAGAGCAGTTCCAGATCGGCCCGGAAATTGGCCGCCAGATCGCAGTTGAGCAGCAGACGGGTCATGTTCGCTCCTCGGGCTGGTTCGGCCTGAAAACGCGGCGCTCGGAAAGTCGAGCCGGAAAGCGGGTGACCGCCTTTGCGGGCTTGTCCGCGTTTTCAGCCGAACCTTGAAAACGGCTCTTTTCCGCCGCGGCCTAGAGGCCGACGATGGTGGTGATGATGCCCCGCAGGTAGCGGCGCAGCACGGCGTAGCTGAAGAAGCGCGCGGCCACGGCGTAGTTGTGGTCCACCATTTCGCGGCGGTAACGCTGGTCCTCGACGATGCGGCGGACCTGCTCGACGGTCTGCTTGGTCAGGTAGCCGTCCATCACCGCCGTGCGGAAGCCCAGCGGCTCCAGGTCGCGCACGAAGATCGAGTAGCGGTTGACCAATAGCGGCACCCGGAAATAAATCGACTCCAGAAAGGCGTTGCCGAAGCCCTCGTACAGGCTGGGATAGGTCACCAGGTCCGCGTGGGGGTAGAGATCCCAGAGGGTGTAGACCTTGCGGCCGTCGCCGCCCTTCTGGCGCAGCTCGCCCACCCGAGTGGAGACGAAGCGCAGATCCACCCCGGCCTCGCGGGCCATCTCGGCCAGCATGTCGCGGTATTCGTAGCCCTCGTCGCCGGCGTCGTGGGAGATGACCAGCTTGTACTTGCGGTCGTCCAGCAGCTCGACCAGCTTGATGGCGTGCTCGATGCCCTTGCGCGGCACGATCCGGGTGGGCTGGAGGATGAAGACGTCGCCCGGCTCCAGGCCCAGCTCGTGGCGCACGTCGGCGGCATAGGCGTCCACCGGCGGCGGCGGTTTTTCGAAATCGAAGACGTTGGGCACCAGGGTCGAGGGTAGGCCCTTGCGCCAGGAGAGCTCCTCCTGGGCCGACTGGTTGATGACCACGTGGTGCAGGTCCCGGCTGCGCGGGGGGAAGGCCATCTCCAGGTAGTCGGCGGCGGCGTTGACCGCAAAGCGCGTGCGCTCCCAATAGAAATCGTGATGGTGGGCTATGGCCGGCCGGCGGGTTTCCTGCAAAAACTCGGTGATGGCGATCCCCAGGGGGACGTGCATGGGGATGGCCAGCGCGTTCTCGGCCACCAGCAGGGTCAGGTCGAATTTTTCGACGAACTCATAGAGCGTGTCCTTCAGATACTCGGCCAGCTCCCGCACCCGGCGGCTGACCACCCGCTCGCGCCGGGTCACGCCCCAGAGGCGGTCGTTGAGCCACTTGTTCTCGGGGTGCTCGAAGTGGGCCTCGGGCACGCAGAGGCTCACCTCCGGCGCGCGGTCGGTCAGGCCGCTGTACCAGAAGCTGACGTGCCGGTCGTCCCACAGGACCTGCGCCCACTTGGCGCTCTCCAGGGAGACGCCGTCGGTGCCGGCGAAGCGCGTGGAGATGAATCCCACTCTTTCGGGCATAAGGTCACCTCCCTGGCGGCGCCGGCTCGTTCGCGGCCCAGGCCTGTCTGACGGCCGCGGCGAACGCCCGGGCAATCCGCTCGTTGCCCCGCCGGTTGAGATGGCAGAAGTCAGAGAAGAATTCCGGCTCGGGCGGCAGCTCGGCCGTCACCTCGGCCAGACCGAGCGAATCGGTCCGCGCCAATTCGCGGATTTGTTCGTTCTGCAGGTCGATCCCCCGCCGCCAGGCCGGGGCGAATTCGGGACCGAATTTGCCCCGGGCGTTGGCGTCGCAGATCTGGAAGGTGCCGAGGACCGTCCGCCCGCCCCGCAGTTTGACCAAAGCGCCCAGTTGCCGGAGATTGCGCTGAAAGACGGCCAGGCCTTTCGGGCCGGCGGAGAAATCGTAACGCGCCTCGGTGCGCGTATAACGCTGCCAGAGATCCCCGCCCCGATACCCGACCCAGGCGTGCCGCAGCAGCACGTACAGCGCGCAATGATCGAGCCCGCGCGGCATCCGCTCGAAAAGGTACGGCCATTCGCCGACATGCCGCCGCCGGTGGGAATAGTCCGGCCGGAATCCCCGGGCGTAGCTGGGCTCCAAATCGTTGGTGCCGTGGTAGACCAGGACGAAATCCGGCTGCAATTCTCCCTGCAACAGCGCGAAGTTGATCAGGTTGTCGGCCGAGGTGAAACCACACTCGCCGGCGTTGAGCACCTCCACCCGGTCCGGTCCCAGCAGGTCGGCCAGCAGATTGGGCCAGGTGTCCGCCTCGGCCAGATCCGCGGCGAAGGTGGTCGAGCCGCCCAGGCAGAGCACGCGCACCCGGCGTTTGGGGTTCTCCGGTTCGGGGGAGCGTTGCCCCCAGGAATTGATCCGCATCTTCCCGTTCTGGCCGGGGCGGACGAAATAGGGGAGATAGGGGTAATCGTTGATGATCAGGTGGTTGGGCTCGAATTCGGCCATCCCGAAGGCGTAGGGCGAGACCCCGGCCCAGAGGCGGAAGCCGATCTGCGCACAGATTTCTACGGCCAGCAGGCTCAACAACATCGCCAACAGCGCAAACCCCAGCTTCCGGGCCGGGGAAAGTTGCGCCCCCGGGACTGGAGGTTCGGATTTTTCCGTTTCCGCCGCGTGGGACATCGAGGCCTCCCGATTTGGCCCAACTTCCAGGCTATCTCCTGGCGCACCGATCATCGCAGAACGAAAAAGCCAGTCTCGGCCGAGCCCGACTTTTCTTCCGCCCGGCGATTATCGATAAAAAACCGACCGATGCAAGGCAAACGGGACGCGCCGAAGCGCGTCCCGTTTGTCTGGCGAAATTAGGCCCCGACGTCCGCCTTTGCCGAACGGCGAAAAGGCGAGGCCGGTCAAGGTCGATTGACGAGACCCTTGTCCGGACGAAAACCTACAGACCCAGTTCGAAGCGGATGAAGCCGGCCAGTTCGGCCTGGCCGCCGGCGGCCTTGCCGGCGGCGGTCACGAACTGGCTGACAGTCTGCTTGCCTTCAGGATCCTTGACGAAGATCTGCTCGCCCAGCACCTTTTCGGCGTAGAATTTGGCGAGCTTGCCTTCGAGGATCTTTTCCTTGATGTTGTCGGGCTTGCCCTTGACCTCTTCGGAGAATACTTCCTTCTCCTTGGCGATGACGTCGGCGGAGATGTCCGCGCGGCTCAGGGCCAGGGGACGGGCGGCCACGGCGTGCATGCAGACGTCGTTGGCGGCGGTCTTGAGCGCGGCGTTGTCGGCACCCACGCCGGTCAGCTTGAGGGCGCTGACCGCGCCGGCCTTCTTGTTGAAGTGGACGTAGGAGCCCAGGAGGCCGCCGGCCGGGGCGGACAGCTTGGCGACTCGCCGCAGGTTGAGGTTTTCGCTGAGCGTGCCGATCAGCTGTTTCAGATCCTCGCCCAGGTTGCCGTTGGCGGTCTTGGCGGCCAGCAGGCAGTCGAGGCACGGCTTCTCCATGCCCAGGGCCAGGTCGAGCGCCTGATTGACGAAGGCGACGAAGCGCTCGTTGTTCTTGGTCGGCTCCTGTTCGCACTGGGCCTCGATGATGACCGCGCTCTTGCCGTCGGCGGCGAGCTTGACGGCGATGACGCCTTCGCCGGTGGCGCGCTCGGCCTTCTTGGCGGCCTTGTCGATACCGGCCTTGCGCAGGATCATCTCGGCGGCTTCCAGGTCGCCCTTGGCCTCGGTCAGGGCGTTCTTGCAGGCGGTCACGCCCATACCCGTCTTGTCGCGCAGTTCTTTTATCATTTTGGCGTCGATTTCCGCCATGATTCGGTCTCCTGAATTATGGTTGGGCCGCCGGTCCGGCGGCGTAAAGTCCGTTTTGCAGCGCTTACTCGTCGCCGCCGAAGCTGAAGCCGCCGACCTTGGAGAAATCGTCCGGCAGGTTGTTCGGCGCCGGGGTTTCGGTCTTGGGCGCGGCCGGAGCGGCGCGTTCGGGAGCCGGGCGGGCAGCCCCGGCGGCCTTGTTGGCGCCGGCGAAGACGGCCTGCTCGGAGGCCTTCTTGCGGCCGAAGGCGACGGCGTCGGCCAGCTTGCTGACGATGCACTGGATGCTGCGGATCGAGTCGTCGTTGCCGGGGATGAGGAAGTCGATCGGCTGCGGGTTGCAGTCGGTGTCGGCCAGGGCCACGATCGGCAGGCCGAGTTTGAGGGTTTCGGCGATGGCGATGTGCTCGTTGCGCGGGTCGACGATCACGACCGCGCCGGGCAGCTCCTTCATGTCCCGGGTGCCTTCGAAGTTGCGGAAGATCTTCTTCCGCTCGCGGGTCAGGCTGGAGATCATCTTCTTGCTGAACTCGGAGATGGCGCCGGTCTTCTCCAGCGACTCGAGCTCCTCGAGCCGGTTGACGCGGTTGCGCATGGTCTGGAGGTTGGTGAGGGTGCCGCCCAGCCAGCGGGTGGAGACGAAATGAGCGCTCACGCGCTGGGCTTCCTGGCGGACGACCTCGGCGGCCGGGCGCTTGGTGCCGACGAAGAGCACGTTCTTGCCCTTGGCCGAAACCTGGCTCAGGAAGTGGTAGGCGCGGATCAGGCCCTTCAGGGTTTCGCGCAGGTCGATGATGTAGATCTTGTCCCGGCGGGAGTGGATGTACTGCTTCATCCGCGGATCCCACCGCGAGGTCTGGCTGCCGAAATGCACGCCGGCTTCGATCAGTTCCTGGAGATTGGCAATAGCCATGACGCTTCTTCCTCCGAAAGCCCGCCGGATATGGTGGAAGGGTTAGGGACGGTTGATCCGTCCGCGGCACCCTTCGCCCGAGCGGCGCTTTCCCAAAAAGGAAACAAAAACTCCGGGCGGACACCGGTCCGCCCGACGTAAGCGGAACACTCTAACCCGCGTTGCGAATGGAGTCAAGCGGAAATCGCCCCGTGCGGGGCTTGGGGTGGTTCCGATCAACTGCCCGGGGGGGAGGCCGCGGGTTTTCAAATACCACAATTAACCAATCAACTAACTAAATAAAGTCTCACGCAAAGTCGCAAAGATGGTGAGGTAGCCCTTACGGAGGGTGATTAGTCCTTACTCCGTCGTCTCATGATTAAGAATAGACCTCTATAAAAACCAAATAGTTGGTTTTTTAATTCTTTGCGGCTTTGCGTCTTGGCGTGAGAAATTTCCTGGTTTCATTCCTTGGTCCAAAATCACCCGACGTCCACCCGGCAGCAGGCCGGACTTTAATCCAGCCCCACCTGCGGGCGGGCTTGGACGAGGTGGAATTCCTCGCCGACGATGGCGCCTTCCAGATCCTGGGGCGCACCGCAGGCGGACTCCAGCATCTGGCCCAATTCCGCCACCTTTCGCAACAAGCGGTCCCGCCGGGCCGGATCCCAAAGCAGCGGCTCGGCCGTGTAGTCGAGCGTGCGGACCTCGGGCTCTTCGGCCAAAAAGCTGTCGTACAGGCCCGCGCCGGCATAGGCGGCCAGGTCTTCGCCGTTGCTGTCGGAGCGGAAGATCACGCCCCGGCCGTAGAGGCCTACGCTCTTGCTGGGATAGGAGATCAGTTCCAGTTCGCCGCCGGACTTGGCGCAACTGAAGCCCAGGGCCCGGCCAGGGTAGTTGCCCACCAAAGTCTCGCCCAGGCCCAGGACCAGTTCGGCGAAGAGGCGGCCGCGGTCGCCGGTGCGCGGGTCGACCGTGTGGATGACGAAGGCGTAATCGGCCGGCACCACGCCCTGGATCAGCACCGACATCTGCAAATGGTCGTGGGGCACGGCGTGGGCGCGGCGGGAGAGGAAGGCCCGTTCGTTCCATTTCGAGGCCCAGACCCGGCCGATCGCCCGCCAGGATTTTTCCCAATCCAGCCCCGACAGGCCCGCGCCCGTCCAGGCCTGGGTCAGCGCGGCGCGCAGTTCGGCCGGGGCGATCAGGCGGGCGAAGGCGGCGCGCACGGCCGGCAGAGTGCGCCCCGGGGCCTGCTCGGCCCGGGGCAATAGTTCGGCCAGCGTTTCGGCCACGCCGCAATTTTCGGCCGCCGCCAGAGTCTGTTCG
>CAYMGG010000295.1:0-7819 GCA_964389915.1 uncultured Planctomycetaceae bacterium | reverse complement strand
TGCAGGCTCGGCCGCCGACCGTTGCCCAGCAGGCCGCCGGCCGCCAGGAGCGCGGCCAGCGCCGATCCGCCCAGGATCAGGGCCGCCAGGCCCAGACCCAGATCGACCAGGCGCTTGAGCAGAAATCCGCCCTCGCTGTAGCGGCGTTCGTCGAGGTTGACGACAGGGATGTAGCCGATCAGACGCGGCCGGGCTCCGGTCAGCAGCTGTTCGAGGTCGCCGGGCAGGAAGATCACCGCGGCGGCGGCCGCGTCGGCGGCCCTGACGGCCGCCAGGATCTCGCCCTTCGGCTGGCCCGCAGCGGCGATCAGGGCCAGGTCGGGCTGCTCCCGGCGGAGGGTTTCGGCCCACTTTTCCGGCCCGCCGGCCGGCACGGGCCGGCTGCGGGTGGCGGCGGTCAGGCCGGCCAGGCCCCGGGGCCCGGCCGCGCCGAAGAGGACCGAGCGCCGGCGCAGCTCCTCGGGACTCGCGCCCTGCCAGCGGAACCAGATCAGGAGCAGCCGCCAGCCGCCGATCAGCCCGCAGCCGATGAAAAAGCCGAGGATCAGCACGGCCGTGGGCATCGAGACCACCCGCAGCTCGACCCCCGCGCCGGCCGGGAAGACCACGAACATCGAGCCGCGCTTGATGTAGATGACCGCCAGCAGCACCAGGGTGGCGTAGAACACGCTCTTGATCAGGGTCAGAAAATACTCGGGCGTGATCTCCTCGATCCGGGTTTCGTTGAGCCGGAAGAAGTAGAACACCGCCAGCGGGATGAGCATCACCAGCGGCACCGCCAGGGTCAGCCCGCCCAGCTGGAAGCTGGGGGTGAGCTGGGTGAAGCTGGCCAGGGTCTCGGGCGGGGGCGGCCCCAGGTCGCGCAGGTAGAAGGCGGCCACGAACCCCACGCTGAAGAGCGTGCTGTCCAGCATCAGCCGCCAGAAACGCTGCTGCATCGAGGCCGGGTCGAGGGCGTGGGCCCGCTCCCAGACCACGTCGTCGCGCCCCGAACCGTAGCGCAGCAGGCCCGTGACCACCGCCACCTGCATCAGGCTGAAGCTGTAGGGCAGGGTCAGGCCCGGCAGGCGCGAAGCCGCGCCCTTGAGCGCCGGGCCGGCCAGGGCCAGCAGGTAGAAGAGCACCTGGCCCCAGAAGGCGGCCGCGTACAGGGTCCGCCAGCCGGAGGTCAAAAGCGGCCGGTTGGCCAGCTCCAGGCTGGACCAGAGCATGGCCACCAGGCAGATCGGCCCCGCCAGGCGCAGGACCTTGTGGCTGAAATACTGGAAGCTGATCGGGCCCCAGAGCCCCGGCCCCATCCGCCGCAGGTTGCCCAGGATCTGGAAGTTGCCCGAGAGGGTGCGGGCCTTGCGGACGAACTCGCGCCGCCAGTCGGCCTGCACCAGGTCCCAGGCCCGGGCCTGCGGCTCCATCAGCACCCGGAAGCCCTGCCGGACGATCTGGAAGGGGAGTACCACGTCGTCGAGGATGGCCTCCACCGGCAGGGGCGAAAAGAGCTCCCGGCGCAGGGCGAAGATAGCCCCGGTCCCGCCCACGGTGGAGTGGACGCCCGACTCCTTCAGCCGGATCCATTTTTCATAGCGCCAGTAAAAATCCATGCCCTGGGCGATGCCGGCTTCGCTGGGCCGCTCGAACATCAGCTCGCCGCTCACCCCGCCCACGGCCGGATCGGCGAAGTTAGCCATCAGCTCCCGCAGGGCCTGGGGCTCCAGCCGCTGGCGGGCGTCGACCAGCACCACCACTTCTCCGGTCAGGGTCGGGACCACGTCGTTTAAAACCGACGGCTTGCCCCGGCGGGCGGGGAACTCCCGCAGCTGAACGCCGCGGGCGGCGAAGCTCTGGGCGACGGCCACGGTGCGGTCGGTCGAGCCGTCGGAGGCGACCACCAGCTCCAGCTTCTCCCGGGGGTAGTCCAGGGCCAGCAGGTTATCCAGCTTGGCCGCCAGCGCCGCCTGCTCGTTGTAGGCCAGAACCAGGATCGACACGGTCGGCTCATGCGGCCGGCGCTCCAGCGGCATGTAGGTCGCCCGCTCCCACATGAGCAGCAGGAGCGGATAGCCGAAGTAGGTGTAGGCCAGCAGGCCCAGACCGATCCAGAAGACGTATTCCATACGCTTTATCCGCGGCGCGTGCCGCCGGTGCCTTCCATGCTCAGGACCACGCTCACGGTTTCCACCAGAATCCGCAGGTCCAGCCAGAGGGAGAAATTACGCACGTAATAGAGGTTGAGCAGGCTCTTTTCGCGAAACCCGATCTCGTCGCGGCCGCTGATCTGGGCCAGGCCGGTGATGCCCGGGCGCACCGCCAGGCTCAGCCGTTCCCAGTCGGCGAAGTTCTCCACCACGAAGGGCACCACCGCCCGCGGGCCGACCAGGCTCATGTCGCCTTTGAGCACGTTCCAGAACTGCGGCAGCTCGTCGATGCTGGTCCGGCGCAGGAAGTGGCCCAGGCGGGTGATGCGCGGGTCGCGGTCGGCGGTCAGGGGCCCCCCCCGCCGGGCGGCGTCCACCACCATCGTGCGCAGCTTGTAGAGCTTGAAATGCCGGCCGCCCAGGCCGACCCGGGTCTGGGTGAAGAGCGGCCAGCCCTTGGAATCGATGACGATGGCCACGCAGGCCGGGAGGATGACCAGCGGCGCGGTCAGAGTCAGGGCCGCGCCGGCCAGGAACACGTCCAGCAGCCGCTTGGCCACCAGCGGCCAGCCGCGCACCTCGGCGGGCTGGGCCTGCAGCACGGCCAGCCGCTCCCAGAGCCGCGCCTGGGTGGCGGCCAGCTGGGCTTCGTAAACCCCCAGGACCAGCCGCGGCCGGACCCGGCGGGCGAAGCATTCGCGCGCGGCGGCGAAGAGGATCTCGCGTCCTACCTCGCCCGCCACCAGCAGCACCTCGTCCGGCCGCTCCCGGTCGAGCACCTCGCCCAGCTGCTCGATCTCGCCCAGGTTGGGCCACTCGGGGCACTCCTCGCGCCCGCCCAACCGGCCGATCACGGCGTAGCGCGGCCGGTCGCCCGAAACCAGACGCTCCCGGTCGCCGACCGGCAGATCGCCCAACACCAGGAGCCGCCGGGGCCGGGCCGACCAGCCGATCAGCCGCCGTTCCAGCCGGTTGGCGAGCTCGCGCCAGAGCCAAAGCGCCAGCGGCCCGGCCACGGCCGCGAAGAGCAGCACGCGGGTCGGGAACCCCCAGACCGCTTCGGTGATGTTCATGGCCACCAGAGACTCGCGCGTCTCCAAGGCCAGCAGCCGGCCACGCAGCAGCCAGATGACCGCCAGAATCGTCATCAGGGCGGCGAAGACGCCGGCGAAGAGGGGTTGGGCGCTCTTGGTGAAGACGTATTCGTCAGCCGTGCGGTACAGGCCGGCCAAATAGAAAGCCGCCGGCGGCAGGACCCAGGCCCAGAAGACGAGTTCGCGATAGGTGTTGAATTCGGGCGCGGCGCAGACGAAGGGGAGGATCTGATAGGCGGCGATGAAGGTCAGGTTGAAGAAGATGACGTCGCCCAGGGCCAGGAGGGCGAAGGCGGTGAATCGGGTCAGTCGTTGGGTCATCGCGACTCCCTGCCCTTCTACGCGGCCCGGCGCCTGTGCCGTCCAACGCGGTTTAGTCCGGCCTTTGGTCCATAAACCGGTCCGGCATTTTCAAAATGCTTTGGTCAGGTTTCGGCTTTTCGCGCGCCGAGGCCGCCGTTCAGCCGGGATTCAGCCAGCCGTGCAACCGGGCGTAAAGCCCGTCGCCCAGCAGGCGGCGCAGACCGGCCAGCCGCTCGGCCCGCCGGCGCTGCCGGCGCACCGTCGCGTCCGCATCCCGCGCCAGTTCGGCGATCAAACCGTTTCCCGCCGCTCCCCGCCGCACGGCCAGCCGGGCGAGGGGCATTTCGTCCCGGCGCCACCAGCCCGGCCGGGAGCCGAAGATCGATTCATAACCGCAGCGCCGGGCCGCGGCATAGACCCGTTCGTCGCCCCGGCCGCCGGGCAGGGAGAGCTGTCGGACGGGCCGGCCCAGCCGCTGCTCCAGGATTTCGCGCGCGGTGCGCAGTTCGGTTTCCAATTCGGCGTCGCTCAGCCCGGTCAGGAACCGGTGGCTCAGGCCGTGCGCGCCCAGTTCGAATCCGGCGGCGGCCAGCTGGGCGACTCCGGCCCAGTCCAAGCGTCCCGGCCGGCCGATTTCGCCGACGGTCAGAAAGAATGCCGCCGGCCAACCCGACTCGGCCAGCACCGGCGCAGCCACCCGCACGTGTTCGGCCCAGGAATCGTCAAAAGTCAACAATACCCTTATTCTAGGCGGAACATGATACCCATTATCCGGCCCGGCCGCAATCGGGCATTCGCCGGCGGCCGGCCGGCCGGCAATGGCGGCGGCCATTCCTATGGGCTCAGCTCCGGCCGCGGACAGCATGGCCAATTGGCGGATAAAGTCCTCCCGATCAACGGCATAGGCCATCTCCGAGCCGGACATTTCCGCTTCCAGCGCGCCGGCCAGGATCGCGTGGTACATGAGGATAAGACGTTTCGGCGGTTCGGACATGAACAGCTATTCCTTAGTACAGCGCTCCGCATATATGGGGGAAACTCTAGCGGTCGAACCTGACGGCTCCCCCTCCCTCCGGGAGGGGGTTGGGGGGAGGGAGACCTGGTCCACAATCGCCCCTTTTTGCGGAACGTTGGATATATGCCGCGGGCCGCGCCCTTGTTTATTTCCCCGGTTGGGATTATCCTTGTTTCGATGCGCCCAAGCAAATCCAGAACCGAATCCCCGCCCGCCGCCGGTGACCCTCCGCCTCTGCACCTGCCGGTTTGGCCGGCGGCCGAGCGCTTGCGCGCCGGGGATTGTCCCGGCGATTTGCGCCTGGAAAACGTCGCCGGCGGGGCGCTGGGCAAGCTGCTGGCCGATGCGGCGGCCACGCCCGGAGCGCTGCTTCTGGCCGTGGCCAGCGATCCGGAGGAGGCCTCCGACCTGCAGGGCGATGCCCGGCTCTTCGGCGCTTCCGAGACGGATGTGCGCCTCTTCCCCGCCTGGGACGTGCTGCCCAGCGAAACCGAAAGCCCGGACCTGGAGACCGGCCACGAACAGATCGCCGTGCTGCGGGCCCTGCTCGACGGCTTTGCCGGCGTGGTGATCGCCCCGGTCTCGGCCCTGCTCCAGCCCGTCCTGGAGCCGGAACTGCTGCGCCAGGGCCGGGTGACGGTGGCCTCGGGCGCGGCCGCCTCGCCGGCCGAGCTGGCCGCGCGGCTGGTGGAGGCCCGGTTCGAGGCCGTGGCCCAGGTCGAGGCCCCGGGCCAGTTCTGCCGCCGGGGCGGCATCCTGGACGTCTTCCCCCTCTTCGCCGAACGTCCCTACCGGCTGGAATTTTTCGGCGACGAGGTGGATACCCTGCGCCACTTCGATCCGGTCAACCAGCACGGCGGCCCGCCGCTGGACGAGCCGGCGGTGCTGATCGACGTCTCCCGCGAATGCTTCGGCGCGGCCTACCGCCGGGGCGCGGGGCGCAGCTTGTTCGACTACCTGCCGGCCGACGCGCGGGTTCTGCTCTGCCGGCCGGGGCGCACGGCCTACGCGGCCGAGCTCTACGCCGGCGGTGCCGGCAGCCAGGTCTTTTCCTTGAACCGCCTGGGCGAGGAGCTTTCGGCACGGCCCCTGGCCCTGGCCCCGGAGCCGGAGGACGAGTGGCCCGAGCTCTGCGGCCGGCCCGCCCGCGACCTGGAGACCGTCGACCTGGATTGCGGCGGGCTGGAGCGGCTTTCGGCCGGAGTCGATGCGGCTTTGCTGGAGTTGCGCCGGCTGGCCGAGCAGGGCTCCCGGTTGGTGGTCTTCTGCCACAACGCGGCCGAACGCGAACGTCTGGGCGAGGTGCTGCGTGAAAAGGGCAGCGGCCTGCGCCCGGAGCTGCGCCTGGGGCACCTCTCCCGCGGATTCACCGACCGCGCCGGCGGCTGGACCATCGTGGGCGACCAGGAGATCTTCTCCCGCCAGGTCTTCCGGCGGCCGGCCCGGCGCCGCTACGCCGGCGCGCCCCTGGGCGACTTTTCAAAGCTCAAAAGCGGCGATTACGTGGTCCACGTCGTGCATGGGGTGGCCGTATACGAGGGCCTGACCGCCCTGGAGGTGGCCGGGGCCACGCAGGACTATCTGACCCTGCGCTTCGCCGAAGACGCACGGGTGCACGTGCCGCTCTCGCACATCGAACTGGTCCAGCGCTACGTGGGCTCGAGCGAGGCCCGGCCGGCCTTAAGCCGCCTGGGCGGCACGGGCTGGGCCAAGCGCAAGCAGGCGGCCGAAAAGGCCCTGCGCGACGTGGCCGCCGATCTGTTGCGCCTGCAGGCCGTGCGCCGAGCCCAGCCGGGCATTCCCTATCCGGCCGACGATCGGTTGCAGCGCGAGTTCGAAGCCGCCTTCCCCTACACCGAAACCCCCGACCAACTCTCAGCCCTGGCCGACCTCAAGGGCGACCAAGAGGCCGGCCGGCCGATGGATCGGCTGCTCTGCGGCGACGTGGGTTTCGGCAAGACGGAACTGGCCATCCGCGCGGCCTTCAAGGTCGCCTGCGCCGGCAAGCAGGTGGCGGTCCTGGCCCCCACCACCATCCTGGCCGAGCAGCACTACCGCACCTTCACCCAGCGGCTGGCCGATTATCCGGTGCTGGTCGGCTGCCTCTCGCGCTTCCGCACCGGAGCCGAACAGCGTCGGCTGGTGGAGCAGTTGCGCGAGGGCAAAATCGACATCATGATCGGCACCCACCGGCTGCTCTCGTCGGACGTGGAATTTCGCGACCTGGGCCTGGCGGTGGTCGACGAGGAGCAGCGCTTCGGCGTGGAGCATAAGGAGCGCTTCAAGCAGCTGCGGGCCTGCGTGGACGTGCTGACCATGACCGCCACGCCCATCCCGCGGACGCTGCACCTTTCGCTTCTGGGTCTGCGGGACATCTCCAATCTGGCCACCCCGCCGGCCGAGCGCCAGGCCGTACGCACCCTGGTGGCCCGCTACTCCGAGGACCTGGTCCGTCGGGCGATCCTGCGCGAACTCGCGCGCGGCGGGCAGTGCTTCTTCGTCAACAACCGGGTGCACAACCTGGCCGCCCTGGCCGGGCGGCTCTCGACCCTGGTGCCCGAGGCCCGCTTCGGAATGGCCCACGGCCAGATGGCCGAGGGCGAACTCTTGGACACCATGCGCGACTTCCTGGCCGGCCGGATCGACGTCCTGGTCACCACCACCATCATCGAATCGGGCGTGGACATCCCCACGGTCAACACCCTCTTCGTCAACAACGCCGACCACTTCGGCCTCTCCGAGTTGCATCAACTGCGCGGCCGGGTGGGGCGCTACCGCCACCAGGCCTACGCCTACTTCCTGATCCCCGCCCAGCGGCCGGTCACGCCCATCGCCCGCAAGCGGCTGCGGGCGCTGGAGGAGTATTCCGAGCTGGGCGCGGGCTTCCGCCTGGCCATGCGCGACCTGGAGATCCGGGGCGCGGGTAACATCCTAGGCCTGGAGCAGTCGGGCCATATCCATCAGGTCGGCTTCGACCTCTACTGCCGGCTGCTGGAGCAGGTGGTCGCCGATCTGAAGGGCGAGAAGCGCGAGGAGCGCGAGCCGGTCGAGCTGGAGCTGGGGGCCACGGCCCACGTGCCGACCGCGTACATCCCCGCCGAGGAGCAGCGGATCGATTTCTACCGCCGGCTGGGCGCGACCGCCGACGGGGAAGCGCTGGCGACATTCCAAAAATATGTCCGCGAGCGCTACGGCCCGCCGCCGGAGGCGGTGGAGCAGTGCTTCGCCGACCAGCGCCTGCGCCAGCGCGCGGCCGAGGCGGGGCTCAACTATCT
>CAYMGG010000294.1:0-7825 GCA_964389915.1 uncultured Planctomycetaceae bacterium | reverse complement strand
CCGGCGCCCGCCACGCCAACCCCGAGATCTGCCGCTTCAAGGCCCGGCAGGCGCGGGAGATGACCGCGGCGCTGCTGGGAAATCCGCCCCCCGCTTGAGTCGAGCCGACCGGCCGCAACCGAGCGTAATCCCGCAAGCGCGAATTCGCCCCCGGCGCCCGCATTACCGAGCGCCGGACTTAATCCAGGCCCAGCTCTCCGCAAATAAGGGCGCAAACCTTGATGGTCGCGGTTTGCGTCTTCCCCTCCCTCCGGGAGGGGGGGAGGGAGAGGACCAGTTGCGCTTCAGGCCACCTCCCCCACCCCGACCCTCCCCCGGAAGGGAGGGAGAAACCGCACTACAATCGCTCCCCATAAAATGCTTTGGGCCGCGGCAATTTCTTGAAGCGCTTCATCATCGCCGGGGGTTGAGAACCCGCGCCACCAAGGTTTACTTTTTTTGTGCAGCGTTGTATTAATGAGAGAAGACGCCGGGCTTGAAAATCCGCGCCGTCTTCATTCTAGGGAACTGCGGAGAATGATCGCCATCATCACTCTCTCCCGCCACTCTCTCCCGCCCCGGAAGGATTTGATCCAGACTGGACAAGTACCCCTCTGAACGGCAAAGGGCGTTGACGATTCAGACAGAGGTGCCCTTTCCGTGCGCTTGGTAGGCCAAAATCGCAGTATCGGCAATTAGAACCGCAGCCGATTCCACTCGGGGCATCTTGAACCGACATAACTCGACCTACTCACATCACAACAGACTGGAACACAATGAAATACAGGTTCAACTTCCCCTTTTTGCTTGGGCGATAATTAAAATCGAATTGCAGCCAAGAGGTTACATAGTAAGTTGAATTTGCCGCCAAAAACGCTCAGTTTTTATGTCTTGGCGCCAAGGGAGAATCGCCCCTTTGTCTGTCTATCTGGAAAAACTCGAAGCCGTAGCCAAGACTCAATTCGGCTACTTCACCGCCAAGCAGGCCAAGAGCTGCGGGATGTCCAAACGCCTGCATTGCTACCATTGCCAGGCCGGCAACTGGTTGAAATGTGGCAGCGGGCTCTTCCGGCTGGCCGGCTGCCCGGACAGCCTGGAATCCGAATTCACCCGCTGGTCGCTCTGGAGCCGGAACAATCGCGAGCAACCGCAGGCCGTGGTCAGCCATGAAAGCGCGCTGCAACTCTACGGCCTGGCCGTATCCTCCGCCTCGACCGTCCACCTGACCGTGCCGCTGGGCTTTCGCAAAAAAGCGCCGGCCGGCTGCCAGCTCCACAAAACCTCCCTGAACCTCTCCTTGATCGATTCGCGCGGCAGTTTCCTGGTCACGCGCCTGCCCCAGACCTTGCGCGATCTGCGCGACCGCCTCGCGGCCGACGGCCGCTGGGAACAGGTTCTGACCTCGGCTGGCGATCTGCTCTCTCCGGCCGAGCGGCTGGAACTGAGCCAGGCGGCCGCCGCCGCAACGCCCCCGAGCCCGGGGGCGACCTGGCCGCCGGACAGGCCGGAGCCGCCGGCCGGCGGCGAACTGGCGGCCCCGGCACATTCCGAACCGCAAGCCCCCGGTCCGGGTTCGAACTCTCGGAGTGAAAGGGTCTTCGAAATGATCTTCGCGCATACGCAAGGCTTTGCCCGCAGTCGCCGCGCCCAGGCCGGCTTCACCCTGGTCGAACTGCTGGTCGTGGTCTCGATCATGAGCGTGCTGATGGCCATGCTGCTGCCGGCGCTGCGCGAGACGCTCGAATCGTGCCGCAAGACCGTCTGCACCAACAATCTCAAGCAGATCGCCATGCTGGGCGCGGGCAATTACGTCGAGGATTACGGCTGGTACTACAAATTCGCCGGCTGGCGCGACGCCTATTCCCCCTATGTCAACAGCAACGTAGTCTGGCACAACTACGGCAGCGTGGAAAAGATTCCGGGCGTGTACGTCTGCCCGACCGGCAAGCCCAAACTGGATTCCGACTGGAAGGGCTACACCAAAAACAACATCCTCTACGAACAAGCGCTCAAAAATCCCTGGAGCGCCAATCACCCGGTCCAATATCTGCCCAGTTCGGCCGTCAGCGGAGCCTCCCGCGCCATCACTCATTACTGCTGCTGGCGCAACACCTGGAACGAGAGCTGGTCCGGCAACCCGCCCCTGGTACCCGACACCCACGCCAGCGGCCGGCCGCTGGTCTATGCCGATTTCCACGTCGAATGCCATCCGGAGCTGGTCCTGCCGACGATCATGCAATGGGGCCAGGACGTCTGGTTCGCCGGCTGGGACAAGACCCGGTTGAGTCCGCCTTGACCCCGCGGAATGGCCTTATCTTCCCGGCCGCCCATGAAGCCCGACGCCTGATTTCCCATTTACCGATTCCCCTGCCCGACAAGGAGCCTGCCATGCGCCACCCCTACCGCCCGTTGTCCACCCTGCTCGCCATTTTGTTCGCCTCGGCCGAGGCGTTCGCCACCCCCAAAACGACCGTCACCTACGGGTCGTGGAGTGCGGCCCTGGACCGGGACTCGGCCGAAGTTCTGCTTATCTGCGACGGCACGGTTCTGGCTTCGGCCGGCGCCTATCCCGCACCCAAGATCCTGGCGGCCGAGCCGACCGCCGCCGGCCTCGCCCTCCAGGCCGAGCAGTCCGGGCGGAAGATCGGGATCGAATATACTTTCACCGACGGCAAGCTGCACTGTCGCTATCAGGCCCAGGAAAAGGGCGGCGGCTTCAATCTGATGATCACCTTCAAGGGCGGGGATCTGGCCGGATCGCCGGTGGAGATGGACGGCCAAAGCGTGAATATCCCCCGCCAGCCGGACAAACACGAATTCCGCCACGCCCGGAATTTCGTCTTCTTCCCCGACCAGGCGGCCCGCAAACTGGGGCTGGAAATCCCGGTCTGCAATTTCGCCAATCTGCGCGATTTTCGCGGCCAAGGCGGCCGGACCGACTTGCAGCTCTTCGCCTTCGCGGACCAGACCGGCGCTTTGGAGCTGGTCTTCGACCTTACCCTGGCCCAGGCCCCGGCCGTGGCCAATCGCTATGCCGGGCAGGAGTACGTAATCCGCGACGACCTGCACCTGCCGGACCTCGGCCTGTCCAAAAATCTGGTGCAGAATCCCGGCTTCGAAGGGGGCTTGAGCCTCTGGGGCTGGGGCGTGACCGACATCAAGCGCGCGCCAGTTGCGGAGCATGGCTGGGCCGAGGACGAAACCGGCGGCCGTAGCGGCAAACGCAGTGCGCGCTATCTGGCGGTCAAAGGCTACAACGCGCCCATGCTCTGCTCCTTTCCCATCGCCGTGAAAAGCGGGCGGAAATACACCGCCTCCTTCTACGCCAAGACCGACCAACCCGGCGCGGGCTTCAGTCTGTTCGTGCAGACCGCACTCTGGGGCGCTTTCCCGGGCAAGACCCGGGTCAAGCTGGAAACCGAATGGAAGCGCTACACCCTGACCTTCGAGGCCCCCAATCCGTTCTTCCGCCTCTGCTTCGGCGAACTCTGGTGGGAGGATAAGAACCAGGACCAACTGGACGGAGCCCACCTCTGGCTGGACGACGTGCAATTGGAGGAAGGCGAGGCAGCTACCGACTACGTCCAGAAGCCGCTCTACTGTTTCTCCCGCACACCGGAAGTGGACAACGGCTTTGCCCTCGACGCCCCCGAAAAACCGGTTGAGGTGACGCTGGTCAACACTTCGGCCGAAGCCCGCAATTGCACGCTGAAGGTTTCGCTCCAGGACTGCTACCGCAATGCATTGAAAGAAGAGACCTTCACCGCCGAACTGCCGGCCGGCGAGAGCCTGGTCAAGACGCTGAATCTGGCTTCGCTCCCCACTCGCGGCCTGGTGCGAATCGTGATGACGGCCACCAGCGGCGATCTCCAGGAAACCTTCTACGGCCGAGCCCTGGTCTTTGAACCGATCGTCGATTCTGGCCGCGTGGTCTACGGTTATCACCTGCCGCAACCGGAGCGCTCCGCGGACGGCCGCACACCGATGGAAGAACGCCTGCGCCGCTTGCAAAGCTACGGCATCTGGGGCTCGCTCTCCTTCCAGCCCACGGAATCACCGGACACGGTCGCCAAGCTGCAAGCGTTGAACTGGACCCACATCTTCACCGCCGCCCACGACCGCAAATGCCCGGTCAAGGTCTTCCACCAAGCCATGAACCCCGAAGACTGGCAGACTTACGACACCTGGCTGGGCGAGCGCATCCGCCAGTATCCGGGGCAATTGCTCTGGAAAACGCTTAACGAGCCCAATTGCGGCGGCTACGACTGGACGCCCGCCGACTGCGTCCGGGCGGTGGAGCTGATCCGCCGCCACGTCAAAGCCGGCAATCCGCAGGCCCAGATTCTTACCCCCGATCCCTACAACGCCAGCCGCGGCGGGCGTTCCTGGCTGGAGGAATACTTCCAGGCCGGCGGCGACAAGCTGACCGACGTAGTGGCCATCCACACCTACCGCGCCCGCCCCGAGGAGCCGGATCTGGATTACGACATCCAAGAACTGATCGCCCTCAAGGCCAAGTACGGACTGGCTACGGCCCCGATCATGTTCACCGAAGGCCCGGGCCAGGCCCCCTACACCATCCCCGAGATCAACATGTCGGCCATGGGTGGCTTTTTCGAATGGCGGCTGGACCTGCTCGCGCTCGACGCCGGCCGGTCGGAACTCGCGGCCGCGGCGATCATGGCCCGGACCATGCTCGCCTGCCTGAAAAACAATACCGCGGTCAAATTCTACCTGACTTGGCGGTGGGACGTGTCGCAGGGGCAACCCATGGCTTCACTAGGGGCGATCAACTGGCTCTACGCCCGACTGCGCGACGCCGACTTCGTCCAGGAGCATCTGATCGGCGAAGAGACCAAGACCTACGTCTTCCTCACGCCCGAACGCCGGCCGGTGGCGGTGATGTGGAATCACGATCTGAAGGTAGACCGGGGCCAGGACGCCGCCCCCGAGGCGGCCCTGGATCTACCGGAGAACGGCTGGCGGGCCTATGATCTGATGGGCAATCCGCTGGAAGTCGGGCGAAAGGATGGCCGCGCGGTCTTTGCCCTCTCCGGCTGGCCGGTTTACATCGTCGGCGAAGGCCTGTCGTTGGACGAGCTCAACCTCGCCCTGGAGAAATCCACGGTCGGCGGCCGCGGCGCCAAGGTCGTGGACTTGACGCTGCGCCTGACCGGAGCTGCCCAGGCCGTGCTGCAAGTCAAGAACCGGATTCTCTCGCCCGTGGCCGGAACGGCCAAGGTCACGGCCGCCGACCGGCCGGAGGTGACGGCCGAACTGAACCTCGCGCCGCGCGCCGAAGCGCCGGTCGAGTTCGCCCTGCCGCCGGCCGGGCCGGCCTTCAACCCCACGCCCATCCGCGCCAGCTTCACCGCCGCCGGCCAGTCGGGCGCGGTGGAGAAGCGCGACGAACTGCGCTGGTTCGCCATCCCCCGCCTCAAAAAGCCCATGCGCATCGATGGCGATCCGGCCGATTGGTCGACCGTGCCGGAGTTGACGTTGAACACCAAAGAGGCGGTGAAATCCTGGGGCGGCCCCAAATCGCCTGTCTCGCCCTGGGGCGGACCGGACGACCTTTCGGCCACTTACCGCTTCGGCTACCGCGAGGACGGCCTCTACTTCTGCATCGCGGTGCGCGACGAGGTCTTCAATCAGACCAATCTGCTCAAGGACGCCTGGAAGGGCGACAGCCTGCAACTTTACTTCGACCTGCTGGCCGACGGCCACGACCGGGCCGGCCTGGGCTTCGACGCCAACGACGAATCGCTCTGCATCGCCCTGACGGACGGCCAGGCCGGCGTCTGGCGCGATTACACGCCCATGAACGAGATCGCCTTTGTCAAATCGGGCCGGGTCGAAGCCGAATGCGCCATCAAGCACGCCAACGGCACGACGATTTACGAGGTCAAGCTGCCGCTCAAGGAGATTTTCCCGCTCAAGATGCAGCCCGGCACCAGCTTCGGCTTCGGCCTCCTGGTCAATGACGCCGACGCCGACGGCCGGCGCAAGCAGTCCCTCTCCAACACCGCCCCCGGCACGGAGCCGCATTGTCAGCCGGAGTTGTGGCCGCTGGCGATCCTGACCGAATGAATCCACCGCTTGTAGAAAGGCCTAACGCCCTGAACCATAAGTCGACCGTCCTGATCGGGCTGCATCGCAACGGCGCAGAACGCATCGACGATCGACCGATCCATGTCCTTGCGCTCCGGGGGAATGTTCCGCTCGCCCCTAATACTGCGGATGTTTGATAGGAATATCCTATCCCTTGATGCGGGGGGACTTTTGGTCAACAGTTCCCCCGCATCTATTGCCCCCCCCCAATAATAATGGCCAATTCCGGGGAACCTTTTTTGCAAAAAAGGTTCCCCGGAATTGGCCAAAATACTCTCACCGCTTCGCCTTGGCGGGCGTTAGGCTATACCGATGAGCGGTTGAGGTAATTTCGAATCGTTTCGGCGTTCAATTAGTGGCAAGGATATTTTAAAGCATCCTCATCTCCACTCCGTCGGCCGAGGTTCAGGTTTTTGTTGCCCGCCATTTACGCCCGCCCTTATCAACCGTATACTCATTGCGCTCTAGGATCTATCTGAAAAACAAAGCTTTTGCGGGGCGAGGCGGAAAAGGTTCTGCCTACAGCATTACGGGCGGCACTCATTGCTAGAGACTCCGCCTTATTTCTTTTTAGCCCCAGCTTGGTGAACCGTCCGGGAGCCGGGACGGAACGAACTTTCCCCCCTCGCGTTACGTTTATTAGGTAAAGCCATGGTTATGACGCGCGTCTGGTGCCGACTGTTGCGGGTGCCCAATCTCTTCACCGTGCCGGGCGACATGCTGGCCGGCTACATCGCCGCCGGCGGCGATTGGAGTCGCCCCGGCCAACTGGCCGGCGGGGCCTTGGCCGTGCTCCTGCTGTACGGGGCCGGCCTGCTGCTGAACGACTATTTCGACCGCGAGCAGGACGCCCGCGAACGCCCGAACCGGCCCATTCCGTCCGGCGCCATCCGCGCCTCGACCGTGGCCTTGGCCGGCTTTTTGTTTCTGGCCGCGGGAGTGGGCGTGGCTTGGCTGGGAGCGGGGACCGCGCCGGCCTTGGTCGCTCTGCTGCTGAGCGGTTGCGTTGTGCTCTACGACGGCTACGTCAAGCGTTTCCGCCTGGTCGGCAGCCTGGTCATGGGGGCCTGCCGGGGCTTGAGCATAATTCTGGGCGCGACCTGCCTGGTCCCGGAACCGGCCGGCTGGGGGCCAGCGGTGTGGAGCGCAGCAGGACTCTGGCTGCTGTACATCGCGGCCACGACCTATGTGGCGATGGACGAAACCAGCGGTCGCCGGCCGGGCTGGATCGCCCTGCTGCCGGCCGCGCTGCTGACGGCCGGCACCTGCGGCAGCGCGTATCTTTTCTGGACCGGCCCCGGCGTCGGCTGGGCCCAGGCGGCCGGCGCGGGCCTGCTGGCCATTGCCGCCGGCCGGGTGGCTTGGCTGGCGAACAAAGTCAACGATGGCCAATTGCCGGTGCCGCCATTCATCGGCCAGCTCATTCGCCATCTACTGCTCATGCAGGCGGCGGTGATGGTGATGGGAGCTTCCGGCTGGACCGTCGTTGTCGCGGTCTTGGCGGCGATGCTGGCGATGTGGCAGGCTTCGTCGCGCTTGGCCAGATGGTTTTACGCCAGTTGATATTTTCGGTTATTCAGGGGCGCGGGAACCATTTTTGCAGAAATGCGCGCCGCGCACGCACAAAAAGCTTCGTATGTCCGGTGTGTTCAGATGGCGAGGCGCTCCTTCCCCCCAACCCCCTCCCGGAGGGAGGGGGAGTTTGTCAGTCTGAACGCTCGAAACGGCGAAGCCG
>CAYMGG010000293.1:0-7840 GCA_964389915.1 uncultured Planctomycetaceae bacterium | reverse complement strand
GGCATTCGGCGCATTCCCGCAGGTGCGCCTCCAGCCGGGGCGAGAGCGGCTCGCCGTCGTCGAGGGCGCATCCCAGGTACCAGCGATAGAGACGGCACGACATGTTTGACCCTCCCGAATCCGGCGCGAAGCGGCGACGCTCAGCGGCCGGTCGTTGCCACCGTCGCCGGTTGCAGGTTCTCGGCCAGCCGGCTGCGGGCCCGGTGCAGCAGCACCCGGGCATGGACTTCGCTTATCTCCAGCGCCCGGGCGATCTCCCGGACGGACAGATCCTGATCGTAGCGCAGCCAGAGCGCTTCGAACTCCCGCCGCGTCAACCGGGCGCGGGCCTGGTCCCAAAGGCCGGCGGCGGCCGCCTCGGGCTCGGCCGGCTGGGGGGCGACCGGCTCGGGCGGATGCTCGGTCGTCACCTCCGGCCGGGCCTGGCGGCGGCGGTGGAAGCTGTAGGCCAGCCGCCGGCCGATGGTGAAGAGCCAGGTCGAGAAGGCGTAGCGCGGATCGAAACGCGAGCGCGCCCCGTGGGCCTTGATGAAGGTCTCCTGCACCACGTCCTCGGCGTCGTGGTTAGACAGTCCCAGCCGCCGGCAGAAGTGGTACAGACCGGGGGTGTGGCGCTCGATCAACCGCGCGAAGGCGGCCTCGTCGCCGGCCAGGGCTTGTTGAACCACCTCGTCCAAGGCGTTCAGTCCTTAAGCATTTCGGCGGACACCAGGTTCCAGACCTTGACCACATGATTTTTGAGCTTTTCGGCCGAATAGCTCATCTCCAGGCACATCGCTTTTTCGGCCCGGGTCAGGTTGCAGGAGGCGAACAGCTCGGCGCACTCGTCGCAACCCTCGGTGTTTAGCTCGATCAGGGCCAGCAGGCCCCGCAGCACGTCCTCGATCCGTCGGGCCGACTCGGCGGAGTCGGTGGTGGCGGTGATCGTGGCCTTGATCTGGTCGCCGACCTGGCCGATCAGGGCGCGGAAGCCGTCGACCCGGCGCGGCATCTGGGCCAGGGGTTTAAAGCCCTTGACGGTTTTGAGGTCGCGCCCGGCGCAGACCAGGAAATTGGCCTGGCCCAGCGCCGCCAGATCCGGGAAGGCTCCGGTGGCCTGCAAGCTCTGGGCCTGGCCGGCGAAGATGTCCAGCACCTGCTTGAGGTAGGCTTCGTCCACCGCTAGCACGGCCAGGTTTTCGCGGGGGAAGGTCAGGTACAGGTTGCGGATCCGGACCTCGCCGGTCGGCCATTCCGCCGCCTTCATCTCCACCTTCCAGTGGGCGATCTTCCGTCCCTGATACTGCGTCTCTTCATAGCCCTCGCTGGCCGCCAGGATGATCAGGAAGCGGTCGGGCTCGAAACGCCCCTGGACCAGGAGCAGGATGTCGTGCTTCTCCGTGCCGCCCGAAAGCGTCAGCCCCCAGATGCCTTCCAGCAGGTCGACCGAGGTCATGGCTTTCATGGCCTGGGCGTGCCGGACAATTTTGTCGGTGATGACCTGCTGACAGATCGCCTGCCCCAGTCCGGACTCGGCCGCCTGGGCCAGGTCCAGGTGGATCAGCCACTTGGTGCCGGCCGGCAAAGCGGACGTATCGACCGCAGAGGCCCAGACCAGACGGCTTGCCAGCAGGACGCACAAAACCGATAGCTTAATCCGTAATTTCATGTTAGACTCCGTGGTATATACGGTTATGCTTTATATGTGCCAGGTTGAACCAAACTTCTCTGTAAAATTATACTCAAGAAATCGGGCGACGTTACAGACGGTGCGGATTTAGGCAATTTTATCCGCCCGCGGTCGGCGAAAGCAGGGCGCTATGGAAGTGATCCTGGCTCGGACGGCCGGATTCTGCATGGGCGTGCGGCGGGCGGTGGAATTGGCCGAGCGGGCCGGCCGCGAGGCCCGGCCGCCGGTCTTTACCTTGGGCCCGCTCATCCACAACCGCCAGGTGGTCCAGCGGCTGGCCGCTTCCGGCGTGGCCTGCTGCGAAGGGCCGATTCCGGCCGCCGGTACGGCCATCATCCGCGCCCACGGCATCCCGCCGGCTGAAGAGGCGGCTTTGCGGGCTCAGGGTTTGGACGTGATCGACGCCACCTGCCCGCACGTGCGGCACAGTCAGGCGCTGATCCGCGAACAGGCGGCCGCCGGCCGGCGGATCGTCCTGGCCGGAGACCGGGAGCATCCGGAGGTACGCGGGCTGGCCGGACAGACCGAGGCGCCGGTGATCGTGATCGCCACGCCGGCCGAGGCCGAAGCGCTGGAGCTGGAGGCGGATTTCGCCTTTTTGGCCCAGACGACCTTCGACGACGAACTGTTTGCGCGACTGGCCGAAATTCTGCGCCGGCGTTTCCCCGGCTGCGGGTTTCTGCCCACATTCGGCGCCGCGACGGGGGCGCGGCGGCCGGTGGCCCGCCAAGTGGCGGGCGGGGTCGCGGCGGTGGTGGTGGGGGGGGGGGGGCATTCGGCCAACACCCGGCGACTGGCCGCGATCGGGCGGGAGGCGGGAATCCCGACCGTCCACGTCGAGACCGCCGCCGAGTTGGAGCCGGAGTTCTTCGCCGGGCGCAAGCGGGTGGGCCTGACCGCCGGAGCCAGCACGCCCGACTGGCTGACGCGCGAGGCGCAAACGCGACTGGAGCGTTTTTAAAAACGCTAAGCGTCCTCGGCCGGTTCAGAAGGACGAGTCCGACGCGGCGGAGTTCGCTCGGCGAAAGCGGCGGGGCGGGCCAGCGCAAGGTTGGGGATCATTTTCTCCCCTCCCGACTCGACCCGAGCGGGGGAGGAAGGACGGCCGAATCGCCGTGAAAATTTCGCTCTTGCCGGCTCGAAACGGCGAGACTGGCGGAGAGTTTTTCAAAGAGTTGGGAAAAACTTTTCGGCAAAAAGCTTCCCGGATTCCCCCGGAAAGAAAGCCATGCGCAGAAGCCTGTCAATCTGGTTGGCGGTCTGGCTGCTGCTCGCCGGCGGCCTGTCGGCCGCCGAGCCGGCCCGGGTCCAGGCGACTCAACCGCCGGCGGCGGCCCAAACCGCGCCTCTGCTGGCCGGGTGCGAATACAACTATCCCCCCTTCTGCATAGTCGAAGACAACGACGTGGCCGCCGGTTTTTCCGTCGAGCTGCTGCGCTCGACCCTGCACGCGGTCGGGCGGTCGGTGGTCTACAAGGTCGGAGCCTGGTCGGAACTCAAACAGGATCTGGCCGAAGGCCGGCTGCAAGTCCTGCCCCTGGTCGGGCGCACGCCGGAACGCGAAAAGCAATATGACTTCACCTTCCCCTATCTGACCATGCACGGCGCCATCGTGGTCCGTTCCGAGACCAAGGAGGTCCGCAGCCTGGCCGATCTGCGGGGTCGGCGGGTGGTGGTGATGAAAGGCGACAACGCCGAGGAATTCATGCGCCGGACCGACACCGGCGCGGTCCTCAGCACGACCGCGACCTCCGAAGAGGCCCTGCGCGAACTGGCCGACGGCCAACAGGACGCGGCGGTCATGCAGCGCCTGCTGGCCCTGCGGCTGATCCGCGAGCTGGGCATCGGCAACCTGGAGCTGGCCGGCGGCATCATCCCGGAGTTCAAGCAGGAGTTCTGTTTCGCGGTTCGGGACGGCGACCGCGAGCGGCTGGCCCTGCTCAACGAAGGGCTGGCGCTGGTCATGGCCGACGGCACCTTCCGCCAGCTGCACGCCCAGTGGTTCAGCGAGCTGGAGGCCGGGGCGGGCGGCAAGAGCCGGGTGATCGTGGGGGGCGATCAGGACTACCCGCCCTACGAATATCTGGACGAGAACGGTCAACCGAACGGCTACAACGTCGACCTGACCCGGGCCATCGCCCGGCGGGTCGGGCTCAACGTCGAATTCCGCCTCGGGCCGTGGAACCAGATCCGCGAGGAGCTGACCCAGGGCAAGATCGACATCTGCCAGGGCGTCTTCTATTCCCCGGAGCGAGACCGGCGGCTCTCCTTCTCCCCCCCCCACACCATGATCCAGCACGTGATCGTGACCCGCTCGGACCGGGTCGACCCGCCGAAAAATATGCTCGATCTGGCCGGCCTCAAACTGGTGGTGATGCGCGGCGACATCATGCACGATCTGGTCCTCGCCCGGGGCTACGGTCCGAACACCGCCGTCGCCCCCAGCCAGGAGCAGGCCCTGACCGAGCTGGCCGCCGGCCGGCACGACTGCGCCCTGGTGGCCAAAATCCCCGCCCTCTACTGGATCAGCCGGCACGGGTGGAAGAATCTGTGGGTGGGCGAGGAGTCGGTGAGCACACCGGAGTATTGTTATGCCGTGGCCCACGGCGGCGACGAACTGCTCGCCCGGTTCGTGGAAGGACTGAATACGCTCAAGGATTCGGGCGAATATCGGCGGATCAAGACCAAGTGGCTGGGCGTCTATGAGGCCGACGACCCGCGGATGCGTCTCTGGCTGCGCTATCTGGCCTGGGCGAGCGGCGGGTTGCTGGTGCTGTTCGTGGCCGGGGCGGTCTGGTTTCACTCCCTGCGCCGGGAGGTCGGCCGGCGCACGGCCGAACTCCAGCGCAGCCACGCCACGTTGCAGGCGGCCCTCGACCAGAGCGAGGCCGGCATCGCCATTGCCGATGCGCCTTCGGGCCGGCTGCTCTACGTCAATGACGCCGGCTTGTTGATCCGGGGCGGCGACCGGGCGAAGTTGCAGGATAACATCACGAGCGACGAGTATGTCGTTACATGGAGGATTTTCGATTTCAACGGCCGGCCGCTCACGAGCGAAGACGTGCCCCTGACCCGGGCGATCCGCTATGGCGAGAATAGCAGCCGGGAGTTTCTGATCCGGCGGGACAACGGCGAGGAGCGGGCCGTCTGGGCCAAGGCCGCGCCCATCCGCGACGCGGCGGGCCAGATCGTCGCCGGCATTGTGATCTTCATGGACATCACCGACCGGCGGCGGGTCGACCGGGAGCGAGAGGCCGCCACCGAAATCCTGCGCCTGATCAACAAATATTCCCAGACCCGCGAGCTGATCCAGGAGTTCACCCGCTATTTGCAGGAGTGGTCGGGCTGCGAGGCGGTGGGGGTGCGGCTCAAGGCGGGCGACGACTATCCTTATTACGAGACCCGCGGCTTTCCCGCCGATTTCGTCAAGCTGGAGAACCACCTCTGCGAGCACGACGAAAAAGGCCAGTGCGTGCGCGACGAGCAGGGCCGGCCGGCCCTGGACTGCATGTGCGGCAACATCCTGCGCGGACGATTCGATCCGGCCAAATCGTTCTTCACCATGAACGGCAGCTTCTGGAGCAATTGCACTACCGAGTTGCTGGCCACCACCACCGAAGCCGACCGGCAGGCCCGCACCCGCAACCGGTGCAACGGCGAAGGCTACGAATCGGTGGCCCTGGTGGCCTTGCGCTACGGCGGCGAGACCCTGGGTCTGCTCCAGCTCAACGACCATCATCCCAACCGTTTCACCCCCCAGTTCATCCGCCTACTGGAGCGGATGGCCGACAACCTGGCCGTGGCCCTGGCCCAGCGCCAGGCCGAGACCGCCCTGCGCGAAAGCGAGGAGCGTTTCCGCGACTTCTTCTTCCATATGACCGCGGGCATGGCCATATACGAAGCGGTCGACGAGGGCGCGGATTTCACCTTCGCCGACCTCAATCCTGCCGGCGAGCGCATCAGCCGGGTGCGGATCGCCGAGTTGCGCGGCCGGCGGTTGACCGAGGTCTTTCCGGGCGTCGAGGAGATGGGGCTGCTGGCGGTCCTGCGGCGGGTCTGGCTTACCGGCCAGGCCGAATATCTGCCGATGAGCCGATATCAGGATGAGCGGGTCACCCTCTGGGTGGAGAACCGGGTCTTCCGCCTCCCCTCGGGCCAGGTGGCCGCGCTCTACGACGACCGCACCGAGCAGAAACAGAGCGAGGAGCGGCTGCACCAGGCCGACAAGATGCAGGCCATCGGCCAGCTGGCCGGCGGTATCGCCCACGATTTCAACAACCAACTGGCGGCCATCCTGGGCTATGCCGAGATCCTTGCCCAGAATCTGACCGACGAGCGGTTGAGGCGCCAGGTCCGGCTCATCCACGCCGCCGCCGAGCGGTCGGCCGACCTGACCAAGCAGCTGTTGGCCTTCGGCCGCAAGGGCAAATACCTCTCCGTCCCGGTCGATCTGCACGCCACCATCGCCGAGGTCGCCGGCCTGCTGGGCCACAGCCTGGACAAGCGCATCCGCATCGAGCAGGATCTGCGGGCCCAGACGCCCGCCGTTCTAGGCGACCCCACCCAGTTGCAGAACGCCCTGCTCAACCTGGCCCTGAACGCCCGCGACGCGATGCCCCGGGGCGGGACGCTGACCTTCGCCACCGCCGAGGTCCGGTTGGACGAGGACTTCTGCGCCGCCCGGATCCAGGAGATCGCGCCCGGCGCCTACCTGCGGATCACGGTCTCCGACACCGGAGTGGGCATGAGTCCCGAGGTCAAGCAGCACATCTTCGAGCCTTTCTTCACCACCAAGAAGGAGGGGCAGGGCACGGGCCTGGGCCTGGCCAGCGTCTACGGCGCAATCCGCAACCACCGGGGCCTGGTCGAGGTGGAGAGCGAAGTCGGCCGAGGGGCCGCGGTCGTCATCCTCTTGCCGCGGCTGGAATCGGCGCCCGCCAGCCCGGCCGGGCCCGCGGCGGCGGCGAAGGTCAGTGTTCCGCCCCAGGCCGGCCGGAGCCTGCGGGTGCTGGTGGTCGACGACGAGGCCATTATCGGCGAGATGCTCTCCGACATGCTGCGCGAGCTGGGGCACCAGGCCGTGGTCTGCTCCGGCGGGCGGCAGGCGATCGATCGCTATCGGGACGAATCGGCGCAGATCGACCTGGCGATCCTGGATATGGTCATGCCGGATCTGGGCGGTCAGGAGCTCTTCTGCGCCCTGCTCCAGATCAATCCGCAGCTGCGGGTCATCTTCTCCTCCGGCTACAGCGTCGATGGCGCGCCGCAGGCCGGCCTGGACGCGGGCGGCCGCGTCTTCATGAGCAAACCCTTCAAATTCGAAAACCTGAGCGCGGCCATCGCCGCGGCCCTGGCGGAGGGCTGACCATGCCCATTCCTCGTTTTTTCGTTGAACCCGAGGAGTTGCGCCCCGGCGAGCTGCAACTGCCCCCGACCGAGGCCCAGCACGCCGCCGGCTCGTTCCGGCTGCGCGAGGGCGACCCTGTCGAGCTGTTCGACGGGGCGGGGCGGGTGGGGACCGGGGCGATTCTCCGCGTGGCCCGGGGGGCGGTGCTGGCCGGGGTGGAGACGGTGGAAACCGTCCCTTGGCCGGCCGGCCGGCTGGTCCTGGCCACGGCGGTGCCCAAAGGCAAGCGCTGGCCCTGGCTGGTGGAGAAGGCGACGGAATTGGGCGTGACGGAGCTACAGCCCTTGCACTTTCGCCACAGCGTGGCCAAGGCCGAGGGCGATCCCGACAAGTGGCTCCGCTGGGCGATCGAGGCGGCCAAGCAGTGCCGGCGCAACCGGCTGCCGGACCTGCCGACGCCGGTGTCGCTGGAACAGTTTCTGGCCGAGACCAAGGCCGAAACCCGCTGGCTGGCGGCCGGCGACGGCCGGCCGGGCCTGGCCGCGGCCGCTGCGGCGACCGGCGGCTGGGCAGTGATCGTCGGCCCCGAGGCGGGCCTTACGCCCGAGGAGACCGCCGCCTGCGAGACCGCCGGCTTCAAACCCGTCTGCCTGGGCGCGCACATCCTGCGGATCGAGACGGCCGGCCTGGCTGCGGCCGCGCTCTGGGCGGCGCGAAGCGAGGCCTGAGTACAGTTCCGCTTAAATAATATCAACTCCAGTTAATCGCGACCGATTTTGGGGTACCTTTTTTGCAAAAAAGGTACCCCAAACCCCGCCAAAAAA
>CAYMGG010000292.1:3270-7925 GCA_964389915.1 uncultured Planctomycetaceae bacterium | reverse complement strand
AATCGCTTTTATCCAGCGATATTTCAAAGCGTTAGATTTACGGGACACAGCCTAACACGTTCCGGCCAGCTTTATTTTATGGTCATGGAAAAAACAGGATGCTAAATCCCAACCCAAAAAACGATCCGGGAAAGTTTCTGGACCGAACCATATATCATATCAACTCCAGTTATTGATGGCCGATGAACGTTTCGAACCGGGTGAGTATGGTGAGACTTTTTTGGCGGGGTTTGGGGCGCTTTTTTTGCAAAAAAGGTACCCCAACATGGGTTAATATTAACTTGAATTGATATCACACCAGTCGCGGTCGAAGTCTCGACAAAGCGCTGAAAGCGGTCCTCAGGGATGGCTTTCGGCTTGTGTCGCTCCCACCCAGAAAACCCGCAGCAGATGGTCCTGGTTGTGCTGCCGATAGGGAATCGCGCCGAGGAAGCGGCCGTGCGTCTGGCAGTACGTGCAGATGTCGGTCAGCATCGGATCGGTATAGACCGCGTCCTGCAAACAGCCGCTGGCGTCGATCAGCGGCGCCGCCGCGTTTCTTCTCGACAAGGAGTCGATCCAGACCAGCGGCGTTTCGCGGTTGAAGAGCTCGAGCTGTGGGGTGCCGGTCAGGGCTTGATCCATCCAAAACCCGTATTGCAGCCGGAAATCCCGGTCGGCAAAGACGGGCAACAGCAGGTTGGGCCCGTAAATGGGGTAGGCGCGCCCAGGCGGCAGCGAAGCGGAAGCGAGCAATTTCCGCAAGGGAGTCTGGATCATCTGGCCGAAACCGGCTTGCGGTAATTTGACGCTGAGCTTGTATGCGGAAGCGCCGACATTCATCGCCAGAAAAACGCTCACGCCGATCCAAACCCGCCCGGTGGGGGAGAAGCGGAGGCGAAATGCGCCCAAAGGGAGAGATTTCGCCAGCGAAGCGAACAGCAGAACGGCCGGAATCAGGTGCACGATCGCCACTTCATGGAAGCCTTTACGCGGCCAGACAACCATCAGCAGGAGGAAGGCGATGAGCAGCGTGCGCGCGAGGATTTGGGCCGCCTTCGGCTTGGGCGACGGCGCAGACCGCCAGAGCCAGACCAGGACGAACACCAAGGGGGACAGAAGCAGCAGCTCACGCGGCGGCAGGGCGTTGAAGAAGGCGGAAAAGTACCGGGCCATATCGCCGGGCTTGTAGGTCAAGCCTACGCCTACGACGCGGACATGGAGCCAGCCGAGGTAACGCTCCCAGCCCATCACCTCGAATATCGCCAGGCCGTACAGGATCCCCACCAAACCATAGCCAAGAAGCAGAGGCCCGATCTGGGTGAGGATGAATCGCCACCGGCTTGCGCCTCCCGAGCGCAAGGGCAGGAACGAGAGCGTGAGCAGAAAAGGCAGCAGGCCGACGGGCGCATAGGCCAGGCCCAAGCCCGCGCCGATCATGCCGGCGCCAAACAGGTGCCGGCGGCTATTTTGCTCCAGCCCCCGGATGAGCAGCAGCAGACCCCAGGGCAACAGGAGACCGATCATCAGGTGCGGGCGGATGAAGCGGCAGCTCGTCTGGAACAGAAAGCTGCCCGCGAGAAGCAAAACACTCAAGGCGGCATAGTGCAAGCGGCCGCTGAGCCGCTGCCCGACCACCGCCACCCCGAGCAGCGCCAGAACGCCGGCCAGGATCGCGGTCGCCTTCAGCGAGTAAAAGGAATAGCCGCCCAGGGCCACCGCCGGGACGGCCAGGATGTCGGTCAACACGCAGGTGTCGATCATGGGCTTGGACGTGTCAAAGCCGGTGAGGTGGACGGCGCTCCAGGAAAAGACCCCGTGCTGGAACAGGCTGTACGCCGACAGGCTGTAACAGATATCGTCGTTTTCGAGCGAATGGCGATCCAAAGCCGGAATCATGAAAGCGAAATAGACGGCATAGCCCGCCAGAATCAGCCAGAAGGCGGACGCACGCTCCGTATGTTTCTGGACTGGTTCGGTCTCTGGGTTCGCCATGCCTATTTCCTTAAGCTGGATGGGCCGGCCTTGAAGCCGGGTTTCTGTTTATGCGAGAAGTTCGGATCGGCATTTCAGCCTCGGAGTTGCGCCCGAGACAGCGTCAAACAATCCCGGAAGTTTCGGAATTTTTGACGCGTTCGGGCGGCGGCGACGCCGGACCAAACGCCGAGCCGGACTTTTCACACACACTCTTGGCGACCTGCCCTGGGGCGGACGAAACCGGTTAGGAAAAGCGGCCCACCGCAAAATTCGACTTTCGCGGCGGTCCGCTTCTGGCCGACCCTGGCCGGAAGCGAAGCAAAAACCTCGGGCGGAGCTCTCCGCCCGAGGTTTCTTGCCGAAAGGCTAGAAGTTCTGGCGCTACTCTTTTTCAATCTTTAGAGTGTGTTTGACGGGCTTGACTTCCGCGGCGGCCGCCTCGGTCAGCTTCTCCTGCTTGGCCACCAATTTGGCCACCAGCTTCTGCATCAACTCCGTCGCCTCCAGATCGTCCTTCAGCTGGCCGGTGACAGACGGCATGGAGGTGACGATCTGCTTGACCATCATGGTTTCGAAGTTCTGCTTGCCGGCCACCTGCCGTTCCACGGCCGCGCAGGCCGGATCGAAGGGCGTGGGGGCGAACTCAGCGGCTAGGTTGACGCCTTCGGCCAGCTGGGCGCTGGTGAAGACCTGGCTGACGTTGCCCCAGGTGACCTTGGCCTTGGGCGCGGGGTAGGCCTCGACCTTCAGGATGAAGCGGTTCAGATCCTGGTTGAAGGTGGAATAGGGCAGGATCGAGCGCAGGGGCGACTTGGCGTCGCCGAAGCAGAACGGGTAGCGGGTGCTCTCAAGTTCAATCACTCCGCCCTTGGAAGAGATAACCCGGTGGCCGGCGGTGACGGTGGCCTCGTCGCCCTTGACGGTGATGGTGCCGATTTCGCCCTTGCAGCCCAGGGCCTTCAAGAAGGCCTGAGCCATGACCAGGTGGCCGTTGGCCTGGGGATGCACGCCGTCGCGGCCGCAGACGTCGTAATCGTCGCCCAGGGCGGCCTTGGCCTTGGCCATGGCCTCGATCAGGGGATCGTGGACGTTGGCGAAGGTTTCGCCGTTGGCTTCGGCGACCTGCTTAGCGATGTCGCGCAGGTGGGCCAGGTTGTCGTTGTATTCCGCGGGCGGATTCTTGCGGTAATACTTGGTGTCCACCGCGCCGGGTGAGCCGACCACGACCTTGGCTCCGGCTTTTTTGAGCCGGGCCACGATGTCGGCCAGCGGCTTTTCATAGCCTTCGCCGATCTGCTTGGTGAAGGCGGTGTAGCGGCCGTCGTTCATGCCGTAGCAGAGCGTGACCACGTCGGGCTTGAACCAGGCCAGGTCATTGTCCATCCGGCGGCTGAATCCCGCGGCGGTCTCACCGCCCCAGCCGAACTGGGCCACCTTGACCTTGAGCTCGGGCTCGCAGACCGTCAGGTAAAGCTCGATGAACTTGCTGTACTGCTTCTGTTCGGTGATCGAATCGCCGACCACGGCCAGCTTGGCGCCTGATTTGAGCAGTCCGTCGCCGGCCCGCGTCCAGCCGGTCAGGGCGATCGTCGCGGCCAGCAGTCCGGCCCAGAACATCCCGCGTTTCGCATTCGTAATCATGTTTTCTCCTGAGAAATTCCGACCATCAACTTTGGATGCGAGAACCCTTTTTCAAATAAGGTTCTCACGAGCTTTTGAAAGTTTCCGTCAACTCCGCGACCCACAACGTTCAAATGAATAATATCGACTCGATTATTATAGACCGAATGGGCTCGAACTCCACTACCTTTGAATTCAGCTGGCCAATGTCCGAGAAGACGGGGCTTAGGGAGTGTTTTTTGGCGGGGTTAGGGGACTTGTTTTGGTAAAAAAGCTCCCCAGAATCGGTAGTTGTTCTTCAGAGTCGATAATACGGCCAATTTTTTAGCGGCTTCCTCCCGGTTTTCAGCGGCGTTTCTGCCGCCGCTTATTCCCCGTCCCCGGAGCAGGGGCGCATGTCTTCGACGTGGAATTCCAGGCGCGGGGGGGTGTAGAAATCGTTCAGGTTGAGGGAGAAGACGATGTCCCAACGCCGCTGACCGCGGTCGATGTCGTACATCCAGGCCACGTTGTTGAAGACCACGGCCCGGTAAGCCCGGCCGTTCTGGGCGGCGTTGAAGGAGAAGTGTTTGCCGCTGCGCCCCAACAGTTGCGGCTTGCCGACCACTTTGACGTCCCGCACCAGGAAGCGCGGCCGGGGGTTGCCCGAACCGAAGGGGGCCAACAGCTCCAGCTCGCGCAGGAGTGCGTCGGTGATGTCGCCCAGGCCCAGCTGGGCGTCGATGGCCAGGGTGGGCTGAATACGCTTAGAGTCGATCTGTCGACGGCAGGCCGCATCCAGGGCCGCGCGCAAGGGGGCGATGTTCTCCTTGGGCAGGCGGAAGCCCGTGGCTCCGGTGTGGCCGCCGAAGGAGCTAAGCAGGTGGCGGCACTCGGCCATGGCCGCATCGAGATCCACGCCCTCGATGCTGCGGGCCGAGCCCTTGCCTTCGGGGCCGTCGCCGGCGGCGATGACCGCCGCGGGCCGGCCGAATTCCTCGACCAGCCGGCTGGCGACGATGCCGATCACGCCCTCGTGCCAGCCGGGCCGGGCCACCACCAGGGCCGCGTCGCGGGTGGGGTCGTGAATAGCCAGCACC
>CAYMGG010000292.1:0-3260 GCA_964389915.1 uncultured Planctomycetaceae bacterium | reverse complement strand
GCTTCGGCTCCGATGGCTTGGCAGAGCTGCTGGCGGGCCTGGTTCTCGGCGTCCAGCTGCCGGCCGATGGCCAGGGCCTCGGTCGGATCGTCGGCCAGCAGCAGCCGCAGGGCAAGCTCGGCGTTGCCCATCCGGCCGGCGGCGTTCAGCCGCGGCGCCAGCGAGATGGCCACGTTCCAGGGCGTGACATTTTCCGACTGGATGCCGCCGATCTCCAAAAGGGCCTTCAGCCCCGGCAGCGGGTCGGCCAGGCCGCGCAGGCCGTGGACGGCGTAGACGCGGTTTTCCTCGACCAGCGGGGCCACGTCGGCGATGGTGCCGATGGCCGCCACGGGCAGCAGGGAGAGGAGCTCCGCCTGCAAGCGGGGGCCGACTTTGGTGGAGCCGACGCACTTTTCGCAGACCGCCCAGGCCAGCTTGAAGGCCAGGCCCGCGCCGGTCAGTTCGCGGAAGGGATAGGGCGAGCCGTCGGCCTTGGGGTTGACCACGGCCAGGGCCGGGGGCGGGGCCGATTCGCCGGGTTCGTGGTGATCGGTGACCACCACGTCCACCCCGCCCTGCTGGAGGGCGGCGATCTGGGCGTGGTCGTGCATGCCGCAGTCGACCGTGACCACCAGTTTCACGCCTTCGGCCAGGGCTTTGGTCACGAAGTCGTCGGAGATGCCGTAGCCTTCCGTGATGCGGGCGGGCAGATAGTGGTCGGTCGGATGGCCCAGGGCCTGCAGGATGCGCAGCATGATGGTGCAGGCGGTCACGCCGTCGGCGTCGTAGTCGCCGTAGATGACGGTTTTTTCACGCTCGGCGATGGCCCGGGCCAGCCGGCCGGCGGCCCGATCCATCGGCGGCAGATCCCAGGGGGCGAGCAGCTGCGCCAGGCTGGGGCGGAGGAAGGCCTCGGCCTTCTCCGGCGTGGGCTCGGTCAGGCGCGAAGCCAGGATGGCGGCCGTGATCGGCGAGAGCCCGAGTTCCCGGGCCAGGGTTTCGCTGGCCGGGCCAGGGGAGGATGCGATAAGCCAATTCTGCCGCAAAGCCGGTTCCTTGATCTGGGCCGCAAATAACGGAATGGTAAAGCATAGTGAAACCCCGCCGGAAAACAAGCGCCAGTCCGAAAAAGGCGGGGCACGGCGGAGCGCCAATCGGGTAGCCGGAGCGCCGGCGGTGGCCCGGTCCGTTCCCAGGCGGGGAGAAAACCAGGCTGGAGTTCCGGCCCGGGAACCGGTAAACTGAGGGTTCGATGCCCGCGTCGGGGTTGGAGTTTGGCCTGAAAACGAGGCGCGAGTCGAACGTTCGTTTTCAGCCTCAGCCAAGATAAAAACGCGGCCGGCAGGGCTTGGTTCTCAGATTTGCGATTTTAGCGGAGAGATTGGCATGCGCGTGGTCGAACCGAGCGTGGAACTGCTGTGGGCGACGCCCGAGGCGCTGCGGATGATCGAATCCGCCGGCCGGGTCTGCTATAAATCGGAAGACAAGATCACGGCCGACTCGGCCGCCGAGTTCGTCCGCCGGCTGATCCGCAGCGGGCATGAGGCGGTCATCGAGCACGCCGTGGCCAGCTTCCGGCTGGTCACCGACCGGGGCATCAGCCACGAGATCGTCCGCCACCGTCTGGCCAGCTATGCGCAGGAATCGACCCGCTATTGCAATTATGGCCGCGAAAAGTTCGGCGCCGAGATCGCCGTGATCCGGCCGCCCGAACTCACCCCCGAGCAGGAAGCCGCCTGGCGCGAGGCCGGCCTGGCCGCCGAACGGGCCTACTTCGCCCTGCTGGCGGCCGGGGCCGCGCCCCAGATCGCCCGCTCGGTCCTGCCGACCTGTCTGAAGACCGAACTGGTCATGACCGCCAATTTCCGCGAGTGGCGGCACTTCCTCAAGCTGCGGACCGCCCCCGGCGCCCACCCCCAGATCATCACCCTGGCCGCCCAGATCCGCGACCGGCTGCTGGAACTCTGCGAACCGGTCTTCGCCGATCTGAAATAAGCTAAGACGCTGTTTTAAACACCCGTTGAGATCGAACTCCGTTTTCCGGGGGGACTTTTTTTGAAAAAAAAGTCCCCCCGGACCCCTTCAAAAAAACTTTCACCCGGCTTCGCCGTTTCGAGCGTTCAGATGGGCAAATTCGGCGCCTTTCGGTTTTCAAACGGGAATGGTCCCGAATGATTTTGCCTACCCGCTTGAACCGCAAAGCTTGATGAGAGTTTTTTGAGGGGGTCTGGGGGAACTTTTTTGCAAAAAAGTTCCCCCAGTAGCGGTGGCTTTACTCCGCACCACCTGTCCGGCCGCTCGTCGCCCGTCGGCGGAACTGCCCCGGGGGCAGGCCGAAGCTAGCGCGGAAGAGGCGGTTGAAGTGATACTCGTTGGGCAAGCCGACCCGGGCGGCGATCTCCCGGCCGGTCAGGTCGGTGGAGAGCAGCAGCGCCTTGGCCCGCCGCAGGCGTTCGTTCTTGAGCAGTTCCTGAAACGACTCGCCGCATAATTCCTTTACCAGATGGCTGGTCCGCGAGGTCGTGAGGTGGAGCTCTTCGGCCAGATCCTCCAGATGCACGGTTTCGCCGGCCCGATAGCGCAGAAAGCGCTGGATTATCTCTTCACGCGAAAGCGGCCGGCTGGCGGCGCGCCCCAACCGCTCCTCGTCCAGCCGGGCCAGGATGCCCTGGCCGAGGAGCGAGAGCAATCCGCCCAACTCGGCCGCCGTGGTTTCGTCCAGAATCGGCAGTTCGGCATAGGCTTTTGAAAAGCGGTCGGGCTGTCCCCGCGGCGGCGCGCCGCGCCGGACCTGCGCCGGCCGCCAGCTGCCGGCAAAAAGCGTGGCCTGGCGCCGGCCCCGCCACCAGAGCGGGACCACGATCTCCGCCAAGCCTTTCCAGCAGACATGAACAAAGGGCTCCTCCTGCCTGCCGGCCTGGGCATTGACCCGGCCCCGGCAATGAGCCTCGCAACGGGTCGCCAGCCGGCCCACGCCGCACACCACCCAGCGTCGGTGCGAGGCGCGCATCGGCCCCAGCAGCGAATAGCCCGCCTCGTCGTGGAAAAGCCCGGTCATGTCGTAAAGGGTCAGACGCACCGCCAGCCGCCGCTCGGCTGTCGCGAGGGTTTCTTCCACCCAACTGGCGGGCCGGTCGGCGGGGTGGGGTGGGGCGCTTTTCTTTTTAGCCATAGGGCAATCGACTCCTGCGAATAGCCGCGGTTTGGGGGGGGGGGGGGGGGGGGGGGGGTGGGGGGGGGGGGGGGGCGAGGGGCACAGAGCGAAACAACACAGAAGC
>CAYMGG010000291.1:0-7945 GCA_964389915.1 uncultured Planctomycetaceae bacterium | reverse complement strand
GGCGCGATGTAAACCCGGAGCGCCGGAGAATTCGTCGGGGCTGATGAAAACGTTTTTACAAAAAAGTTTTCGCAAATTTTCTCAAAAAACTTTATCCAGGCTTCTTCGTTTGGCGTTCCACAGGGCAGAATTTCTGTGGAACGGTTTTCGCAAGCGGGTTCTGACGGATTTAGCGACTTATTCTGGCAGCAAAGAACGATAAAAAACGGTGAGAGGAGGAGTGCCGATGAGCAAGGCGAAGCGCTACGCCCTGGGCGTGGACTATGGTACCAACAGCGTGCGGGCTCTGGTGGTCGATGTGGATACGGGCGATGAATTGGCCGCCCATGTCTATAATTATCCCAGCGGCAAGGCCGGCATCCTGCTTGATCCCAAGGATCCCAATCTCGCCCGGCAGAACCCCGCCGATTATGTGAACGGCTTTCTTACCGCCGTCAGCGCCGCGGTCAAGGCCGCCGGCAAGGTTAAGGGCTTTTCGCCGGCGAACGTGATCGGCCTCGGCGTGGATACGACCGGCTCCACCCCGATTCCGGTGGACCAGAGCGGTCAGCCGCTGGCCTTCAAGAAAGAATTCCGCAAGGAACTGGCCGCCCAGGCCTGGTTGTGGAAAGACCACACCTCCTATGCCGAGGCCGCCGCCATAACCGAGGCCGCCAAGAAATCCGGCGTGCCCTACCTGGCCAAGTGCGGCGGCACCTATTCCAGCGAATGGTTCTGGTCCAAGATCTGGCACTGCCGCCAGGTCGCGCCCAAGGTCTTCAAGGCCGCCTACTCCTGGGTCGAGTGCTGCGACTTCATTCCCGCCTACATCACCGGCAACCTCGATCCGCTCAAGCTCAAGCGCGGCGTCTGCGCCGCCGGTCACAAGGCCATGTACGCCGCCGAGTGGGGCGGGCTGCCGAGCAAAAAGTTTCTGGCCAAGCTGCATCCGGACCTGGCGGCCCTGCGGGACCGGCTTTATGCCGAAGCCGTGCCTTCCGATCAGATCGCCGGCTATCTGACCGCGGAAGTGGCCAAGAAATGCGGCCTGCCGGCCGGGCTGCCCGTGGCCGTGGGCGCGTTCGACGCCCATCATGGCGCGGTGGGCAGCGGCGTCGGCCCCGGGACGCTGGTCAAGATTCTGGGCACCAGCACCTGCGATATCCTGGTCTCGCCCTTGGCCAAAAAGCTGGCCGACATCCCCGGCATCTGCGGCATCGTGCCCGGCTCGGTCGTGCCCGGCATGTACGGCCTGGAGGCCGGCCAGTCGGCGGTGGGCGATATCTTCAACTGGTACGTCTCCCACCTCTGCCCGCCGGAGTACGCCGGCGCTGACGCACACGTGAAGCTGACCCAGGCGGCCCTCAAGCTCAAGCCCGGCGAGAGCGGCCTCTTGGCCCTGGACTGGAACAACGGCAACCGCACCATCCTGGTCGATCCGCGCCTGACCGGGCTGCTGTTGGGCACCACCCTCCACACCACCGCGCCCGAGGTCTACCGGGCGCTGGTCGAGGCCACGGCCTTCGGCGCGCTGACCATCGTCAAGCGTTTCGAGGAGTACGGAGTCAAGGTCAGGGAGGTGGTCAACTGCGGCGGCATCGCCGAGAAGAGCGCCCTGGTCATGCAGATCTACGCCGACGTGCTGGGCCGGCCGATGAAGATCAGCCGCTCGGCCCAGACCTGCGCCCTGGGCGCGTCCGTCTTCGGGGCCGTGGTCGGCGGGGCGTACCGCTCCACCGAAGCCGCGCAGAAGAAGATGACCGGGGTCAAGGCCAAGGTCTACCGGCCGATCGCCGGCAACGCCAAGGTCTACGCCGAATTGTACAAGCTATACCGCCAGACGCACGACGCCTTCGGCACCTCCGGCTCGGCCGACCTGTCCGGCGTGATGAAAGCGCTGCTGGCGATTCGGGAACGCGCGCGCCGCTAGATTGAGGAACCATCATGCTCGAAGAATTGAAACAATCCGTCTGGCAGGCCAATCTGGATCTAGTCAAGCACGGTCTGGTGGTGATGACCTGGGGCAATGTTTCGGGCATTGACCGCCAGTCCGGCTTGGTCGCCATCAAGCCCAGCGGCGTCGCCTACGACGATCTGCGGTCCGAACAGATCGTGCTGGTCGATTTGAACGGAAAAGTGGTGGAGGGGCAGCTCAAGCCCTCTTCCGACACCCCGACTCACGTCGAATTGTATCGGGCCTTCCCCAAGCTGGGCGGCGTCACTCATACCCACAGCGCCCACGCCACCATGTTCGCCCAGGCCGGCCGGGCCATTGCCTGCCTGGGTACGACCCACGCCGACCATTTCCACGGCGAGGTGCCGATCACGCGACCGCTCACGCCGGCCGAGGTCGAGGCCGACTACGAGGGCAACACGGGCCGGGTGATCGTGGAGCGGTTCAAGGGGCTCGATCCCGAGGCCGTGCCGGCCGTGCTGGCCGTGGGGCATGGCCCGTTTAGCTGGGGCAAGTCGGCGGCCGACTCGGTCAAGAACGCGGTGGCCTTGGAGGAAGTGGCCCGCATGGCGCTGGGAACGTTTACATTGGCGCCGCAGATCTTCCCGCTGCCCTTCCACGTTATGAACAAGCATTACTACCGCAAGCACGGTCCGGGCGCCACCTACGGCCAGGGCTGAGCAGCAAAAAAAGACTTGCGATGCGGACGAAAATATACGCTATATATGTTATAAAAGATAAGTCCTTTATGCTCCATTCACCTTTGACCCGAAAGACGGAGGAGTAAAACCATGGCGAAGTTGGCGGAATTGACCAATGTGCCGGAAGTCCGGCTGGGCGTGGTCGGCGTTTCGCGTGACTGCTTCGAAGCCAGCGTCACCAAGGACCGGCTGGCCGTACTGATGAAAGCGCTTAAGAAACACAAACTCGACGCCGTGGCCTGCTCGGTGGTGATCGAGTCGGAACGCGACGCTCTGGCCGCTCTGGAAGAGATGTACCAGAACGACGTGAACGCCGTCGTCATCTATCTGGGCAACTTTGGCCCCGAAGGCCCGACCTCTATCTTCGCCGAGCAGTTCGACGGGCCGGTCATGGTCTGCGCGGCGGCCGAAGAGGACGTGGGCATTTTGCAGAAATCCCGCGGCGACGCCCTCTGCGGCATGCTCAACTGCTCCTACAACCTCGGCCTGCGCAAGGTGGCGGCCTACATTCCGCAGATGCCGGTCGGCCTGCCCGACGAGCTGGCGGCCAAGATCGCCGAGTTCGTGCCCATCGCCCGGGTGGTGCTGGGCGCCCAGAGCCTCAAAATCTTCACCTTCGGCCCCCGGCCGCAGGACTTCCTGGCCTGCAACGCCCCGATCCAACCGCTCTACGATCTGGGTATCGAGGTCATGGAGAACAGCGAGCTCGATCTGCTGCGCATCTACAAGGCCGCCGGCTCCAAGAAGAAGGAGATTGAGGCGGTCGTCGCCGACATGAAGAAGGAACTGGGCAAGAACGCGACCTACCCGGACCTGCTGCCCAAGATGGCGCAGCTCGAGGTGGCGCTTCTGGACTTCATGGAGAAGAACCTGGGCGTGGCCGAGTACGCCGTCTTCGCCGACAAGTGCTGGCCTTCGTTCGAGCCCGAGTTCGGTTTCGTGCCCTGCTACGTCAACTCCCGCATGGCCGCCAAGGGCATTCCCGTGGCCTGCGAGGTCGACATCTACGGCGCGCTCTCCGAATATCTGGCTCAGCTGGCCACCGGCGGCCCGGCCACGCTGCTGGACATCAACAACTCCGTGCCTCGCGATGTCCTGCCCAAGAAGCCCAACCTCTACGGCGCCTCGGTCGGCGACCTGTTCATGGGCTTCCACTGCGGCAACACCGCCAGCTGCTGCATGAAGAAGTGCCAGATCAAGTTCCAGCTGATCATGAACCGGCTGATGGAGAACGGCGGCAAGGCTGACATCACCCGCGGCACGCTCGAGGGCCAGATCATGCCCGGCCCCATCACCTTCTTCCGGTTGCAGAGCAATGCCGAAGGGGAGCTCAAGAGCTACATCGCCGAAGGCCGGGTGCTGGACGTCGATCCGCAGACCTTCGGCGGCACCGGCATCTTCGCCATTCCGGGCTTCGCCCGCTTCTATCGCCATATTCTGATCGGCCAGCGCTATCCGCACCACGGTGCGGTCGGCTTCGCGCACGCGGGGCACACGCTGTACGAGGCGATCAAGCTGATGGGCGTCGACGAGATCGGCGTGCCGCTGCCCGACACCATGCTCTATCCGGGCGAAAATCCGTTCGCGCTGTGGCGGAAGTAACGGCCTTGGGAAAACCTTTTTTACAAAAAAGGTTTTCCCAAACCCATTCCAAAAAATTCTCACCGTCTTTGGGGTGAAAGGAGGAGAGTTTTTGAGGGGGCCGGGGGAACTTTTTTGCAAAAAAGTTCCCCCGGAGGTCGGTTGCGGGTTTGATGGTTTGACCAAAAACCGGGGTTCTGCCGAGGGCAGAGCCCCGGTTTTCTTATCGCCGGCTGCGGCGGAACGAGTCGGGCGATTCGCCCATGACCTGTTTAAACTGCTTGGAGAAGCTGTAGGCGTCGGGATAGCCCAGGCGGTAGGCGGCTTCTTTGACGGCCAGGCCTTCCTGCACCAGCAGGCCGCAGGCGTGCTCGATCCGGCGGCGAATGCGGTAATCGCCGGGCGAGAGGCCGGTGCGATCGCGAAAGACCTTGCGGAAGCGCTCGTAGCTCAGGCCGCAGCCGGTGGCCAGTTCCGGCAGCGAGAGGCGCGCGCTCAGGTCCGCCCCCAGGGTCAGCCGGGCGCGTTCGATCAGTTCGCCGTGCGGGTCTTGCGGCCGCCCGGCGCGTTCGCGCTCGAGCAGCTCGAACATCAGGCGGTGCGCCAAGTGGCAGGTGCGAAAGAGCGCTTCGTCCGGCAACTCCTCCAAGCCCAGCAGAATATTTTCAAATGATTCGACCAGGTCCGGGTGCAGGCCGGGATGGAGCACCGGCCGGTCGGGAGCGGCCGCGCCCAGGGCCGCCATGGCCATAAACGCCTGGGTGGAGAGTTCCAGGTAGCATTCGGCCCATTCGCCGTCCGGCTCAAGCAAGGTCGAGTGTCGCCGGCCGGGCAGGCGCTGGGCCACGTCGCCGGGCACGAGCGGCTGGCGCGAGCCGTCGTGGTCGACGTATTCGCCCCGGCCACGCAGCAGGTATACGGCAACGTAGCGGTCGGGCACTTGGTCGACGATCTCGCCCTGACGGGTGGGTTTTTGCAGAAAACCCACACTCGAAACCAGGGCCGGCGAGCGGGGCCAGGTGCGGCGGTAGTGGCTGCGGCGCTCGAAATAGCGCGGCGGCAGGTTGATTTCAGCCATGCGGGACTCCAGATTATTGCCAGTCGGGTATGATATCTGCCCAATTATGACATGTCAAAAACCATTCCTGCCATTGTTGTCGGTTTTATTTGGGATAATTAGAAGGCATCGGCGCAAATGCTGCGCCCAAAAAACTGTTAAAAGGAGAGGGATCATGGCCGGGAAGGTGCGCCTGGGATTCATCGGCTCGGGCGGAATCGTCAAGGGACATCTCGATCAAGGTTTGAAGACGTTTCCTGACGTGGAGTTCGTGGGGTGGTGCGACCCCAACACCGCGACGGCCGCCGAGCGCCAGGTTCAGGTTGGCGGTCAGGGTGAGATCTTCACCGACGCCAAACAGATGCTGGACAAGGCCAAGCCCGACGCCGTCTTCATCATGCTCCCGCCCTTCGCCCATGGCGAGGCCGAGCGCTTAGTGATCGAGCGCAAGCTGCCGTTTTTCGTGGAGAAGCCGGTGGCCATCGATCTGCCGACGGCCACCCGCGTGGCCGAAGGCGTGGACAAGTACGGGCTCATCACCAGCGTGGGTTACATGACCCGTTACCGCGAATCGGTCAAGACCGTGAAGAAGCTGCTCGACCAGCAGAAACCGGTCATGCTCCACGGCGGCTGGCTGGGCGCCGGCCCGCAGCCCGACAGCCGCATCTACGACTGGTGGGTGCGCAAGAGCAAGTCCGGCGGGCAGATGATCGAGCAGGCCACCCACACCGTAGACCTGGCCCGCGATCTGTTCGGCGAGGTGGTGCGCGTCTACGCCACGCCGGTGCGCGGCCGCCGGCCCCGGCCCGAAATCTTCGACATTGAAGAAGCCTCGCAGGTGCAGCTCACCTTCGCCAATGGCTCGGTCGGCACGATTTACGCCGGCTGCTGCATGTCGGTGGGCGGCGGCGTCTCGATGACGGTCTGGGGCACGGACATGCACGCGGCCTTCACCGGCTGGGGGCACGACGTGGTCATCACCCAGCCCAACCAGGAACCGCTCAAGATCGCGGGCGAAGCCAACATCTTCGCGCTCGAGGACCGGGCCTTCATCGACTCGATCAAGGCCGGCTCCAACCAGGGGATTCTGGCCACTTACGAAGACGGGCTCAAGGCCACGGCCATCTGCATCGCGGCGGACCAGTCGATGCGGACCGGCGAGGCCGTCGAATTGACCGCCGGCGTGGCGGTCTGACGGGCCACATAAACCCAATCCGAAGGAAGAGAAGGATATGAAAATTCGTCAATCGGTCTGCCTGCCGATGTTCCGCAACAAGGGCGTGGAGATGCCGGCCCTGCTCAGCGCCATCGCCGACATGGGTTACGAAGCGGTGGAGATCTGGGGGCGCGAGCCGGATTTCGCCGATCTCATGCGGTTGGTCAAGGATCGCGGCCTGATTATGGCCAGCATGTGCGGCCACCAGGGCAATTTTACCAAGGGCGGGATGAACAACAATGAAAACCGCGCCGAAATCGTAAAGCAGCTGCGCGAGTCGATCGATCTGGCCAAGAAGCACGAAATTCCGGGCCTGATCACCCTGAGCGGGAACAAGTTCGACGGGCAGGACAGCGAGACTTCGCTGGCCAACTGCGCGGCCGTACACGCCGAGGTCGCCCCCTATGCCGAGAAGGCAGGCATCAACCTAAACCTGGAACTGCTCAACTCCAAGCGCAACCATCCGGGCTATGAGTGCGATCATACCGCCTGGGGCGTGGCGGTCTGCCAGAAGGTGAACAGCCCGCGGGTCAAGCTGCTGTACGACATCTATCACATGGCGATCATGGAAGGCGACGTGATCCAGACCATCCGGGACAACATCGGTCTGATCGGTCACTTCCACACCGCCGGCAATCCGGGCCGCGAGGACTTCGATGACACCCAGGAGCTGAATTACACCGGCATCTGCCGGGCGATTGCGGCCACGGAATACAATCTGTTCGTGGGGCACGAATTCCGGCCCAAGGGCGAACCGCTCGCCGCGCTGCGCCGGGCCTTCGAGATCTGTAGTGACGTGGCTGTGGGGGCATAACTGCCACAGCGGAACCAGAATTTTCAGTAATTAGCCATTCCGGGGAACCTTTTTGCATAAAAGGTTCCCCGGACGCTTTTCAAAACTTTCATCCAACTTCGCCTATTCGTACGTTCAAGGGGCTGAATAGAAGTTGCACGCTGCAATTAGCGAAGCCGGGATGAAGTTTTTTGAAAGAGTTTGAGAGAACTTTTTTTCAAAAAAGTTCTCTCAAAACTGAGGCGTTTTTTTTCGGTTTATTCCGCCGAAAATAGCGGTTATTCGCGCGCGCTTTTCGCCTCCTGGCGGAAGGCGCGCGGTGTTTTTCCGGCCAAAGCGCGAAACCGGCCGGCAAAATGCTGGGAGGACGAGAAGCCCAGTTCATAGGCAATGCTGGTCACGGATAGTTCGGTCTGGGTCAGCAGCCGGCGGGCTTCCTCCAGGCGGAGCCGCTCCTGGTATTGTTTGGGCGAGAGGCCGGTTTCCTGGCGGATGTGTCGGGCCAACTGGCGATAGGAAAGATTGAGTCCGGCCAGGGCCTCGGCCGGATCCCGCCGGGAATAGAGCGTGGCGGCCAGGGCCTGGCCGGCCAGTTCGGCCCAATAGCGCCGATATTGCTCCGGACCGGTCGGCAACGGCCGGCGCTCGCCGACCAGACGATAGG
>CAYMGG010000290.1:0-7962 GCA_964389915.1 uncultured Planctomycetaceae bacterium | reverse complement strand
ACCGGCACCCCCGCCCGCGCGGGGAGCGGCCTCGCTTGAACCTTGCCCAGGGCGCGCGCGGCCTGTCACCCCCGCCCACGCGGGGATCGGCCTGCGCCGTTGATTGAACATGGCGGGAGAGTCAAGTCACCCCCGCCCACGCGGGGATCGGCCCTGATCGGCCAGGGCGGCCTTGTCGCCCAACTCGTCACCCCCGCCCACGCGGGGATCGGCCTTACACGAAATCAGGCAAATCCTTACAGTGTAAGTCACCCCCGCCCACGCGGGGATCCGGTCCGGGTAGAGCGTGGCCTTGTCGATCAGCAGCCGGCAGATACGGACCTGCTCGGCCGGATAGAGGTGATCCCATACCGCGTCAATGTCGGCCAAGGCCCGGGCAAAAGCCTTCTGGTCCGGTACCGCCCTATCCGCCACAGGCGTATCGACGATTACGTCCGCCCCGCCCTCTTGGGTTGGCGTGCCCTGCTCTGCCCAAGCCTGATGGGCTGCGGCCAAGGTCTCTGGCGCCCGGAGTAATTCCCGTAGTTGGCTGACCACAGCGGCTTCTATCTCTGCGGCTGGGACGTTCGGGATCGGGCAGGATGCATCTCCGCTGTTGGTACTCTTCACACAATGGTAATACCGGTAGTTGCGGCCGTTCTTGTTTGAATAGGTGATACCGAAGGCTCCGTCGCAATGCCCGCAGCGAAGCAGCCCCTTCAAAATGGCTGGAGTCCGGCAACGGGCCGAATTGCCCCGAATGCGATTGTTTTCTTGGAAAATGGCCTGGACCTGCTCCCAGCTGTTGGCGGTGACCCCGATAGCGCCCTGGAAATTAGGCGCGGTCATGCCTGACGGCACATAGCTGGCAATGGTGGTCAAGGATTGGGTGATATGCTGGGTGCCGCCGCCGGTATCGAATGAAAACGTGGATTCGCCAGTGGCGGGTGGGGTGTAGTCGTTGAGTCCGTAGCGCACGGTCCCTTCCCAGCTTTGGGTCACGGTCGGATCGCCGATGGGGACGATATGCCGGGACTGGCGGACCAGACCGTCGTAATAGTCCGGTGCCGTATCGGCCAAGGCAGCCTTGGCGGCCAGATCGTCGTCCGTGCCGATGATCAGGTATTTCAAATCCACGGAAGCGCTTTTGCCGGTAGAGGATTCGCGTGAATCCGGTTTTTCGATTACTTCGATGGCCATTCGTGCCCTCCATGATTTCCGCGATAGGGAGGAAAACTTTACTTATGGAAGTCGGGGTGTATAATCAAACAAATGCCACAAAAAACAGTCAAATACATGCATAGCTTTCTTGATTTAGCCTCGGATGTGCTCTTGGTCATCCAAGGGCATTTATCTGATCCCATCGATGCACAGATCTCTGCATGGCAAGCCTTCTATGAACCAAGCTATCCTGAGTTACTCAGCATGCTCTATCAGGACTATACTAAGGTAGAGGGCGGCTGGCGTTCTATCGCCCGCGACAGGATATGGCCGAGTCTGAGTCAACGAATGGATAAAATGTTGTACGCCAACAGAAGTATCCGGCAAGTCTACGATGCCACTTGCAGAAGTGCATACGACACACTTGGTTTTGAAGAAGCAGTTACAATTCTCTCTTATGTGGGCATCGGAAACGGTGCCGGCTGGGCAACGAGTTGGGAAAAAAAACCTGCTGTGCTTTTGGGGTTAGAAAACATTGCCGAGCTTGGCTGGGAACAACCTGATTCCATTCAGAAGCTCCTTGCTCATGAACTAGGTCACTTGTTTATGAGGTCCATTCGTGCCAACTGTGTCGCACTTTCCAACGAGCCACTATCAGTCCTTTATGAAGAAGGATTCGCGCAACACAGTGAACATGTCACTTTGGGCCATGAAACTTGGGGGTGTGCTTCTCAACCTGGCTGGCTCGACTGGTGTCTTGCCAATGAGGGTCTTTTGGCAGCAAAATACCTCCAAGCACTTCATGACAGGGAAAAATGGTGCAAATTCTTCGGATCTTGGCTGGAGATAGATGGTTGGCGACAAACCGGATACTTTCTCGGCTGCAGATTCGTGCAGCATCTTTCTCGACAGATGGCTTTGGCTGATATCGCCCGTCTCGAGGCAAAAGCTATAGAAGTTGCAGCTCATACATATCTCAACTCGATAGCTATTGTCGATTGAAGCTTCAATCAGGCAAACGTTAATCCGCCTAGTTTGGCCTGGGGTGGTTCAAAATGTCGGGCAGGATGAAACCGGGAGCGAAGCCGAGTCGAAAAAGCCAAATGCTGGCCCGCGATGAACCGTTGCGGCTCAGGTGGGAACGGAAATCAGCATATTGCTGGCGGGATTCCGGGCAGGTCATGGCATTTTGATTTCGCGTGCGACTCCGTCTGGTGGCCTTTGGTATTGGGCGAGGCGAACTTCATTTCGACCGCAATGGTCTCGCTACTACCTGATAAGAGATCGCGGGGAGAAAACGGAGTTCGTTCCCTCCCCGCTTGATTCACTTCGCCGCTGCAAAATAGCCGATCAATATTCACTCAGAATATAAACGCGCTAAAACCGGAGTTCGATTTTTGACTCACCTTTATCTAGTTTGACCTCCACAACCGAACCGGTGATTTTGTCCGCAATGTCCAAGGGGCGACCATTGATCGCCGCCGCCTGAGGATTGCGGGCGACGAACAATTTCACGATGGTCGGAACTGCGGCAGAGAACGTGATTTCGGCTCGCTTTTGCGTTTCATCGAAAACCGCGCTTTTTATGCCGGCCAGCCCACAATCTTTGATGTTCACGGGGAAGTCGCGGCCCAGATAAAGTGCGTAAAGGTCGGCGTTTTCGCGTAGAACGATCCCGCTAGGAGTCAAGCCTGGGCTGTTTTCGGTCAATTCCTTAGTCAGTTCTGCCAGGGGACAGCCCAGCAGCCCGCGCATGTAGAGGTGGGCTGCCACGTTCGCCGGATGGTTGTTGCGGTTGCCCGGATGATCCTTGCGCCACTCCTTCAGCTTGTTTTCCACGTAATCGTATTCGAACCATTGCCAGAAATCCTTTCCCAGGGCCCACAAGTGCAGGTTGTAGAGCTCGGGATACTGTCCGACCCAGGAGAGGCTGAGTGCGATCTCGCTGTTGGCGAAATCAGGGTATTGCTGAGGATTGAACCAGGGGACGTCGAAGCCGCGGGATTCCCCGAAGCCCAGGGTGGGGGTGGGCCACTGCTCGCGGGGCAGGTCGGGCTGGATCCAAGAGCGGCCCAGCCAGCGCATCCCAGTCGACAGCGCCAGCCGGGCGACGCACAACCGGGCGAGCGCGGCCTGATCGTCCTGCCCCAATTTTTCCGCAATTTTTTGGAAGGAGAGCGCGCCCAGGAAGCCGATGACGTCCATGTCGATGGCCGAGGAGCCGGAATGCTCGCGGGCGCAGGTCTGCATCTGGACCCAGTCGTGCTGAACCAGGACGTAGCGGAACGCGCCTTCGATGACGGGCCAGTTTTCGCGGACAAAGTCCCAGTCACCGCTGGCCTGGGCATAGGTGTATAGTCCATGAAGAAAGGCGCAATTGCCCGAATTGACATCCCCCAGGGTGTCCGTATTCTTCTCTTTCCAGCCGAACGAAACTAGGTAGCGGGATTGGCTGTACGGTTCGGTGCGCAGGTGCCAGAGATTGGGTTTGGCCGAGACGACCAGCAGTTCCCGCCATTTGACCAGAACTTCCGCGCGATCCTTTTCGGTTAATAAAGGCACGGAAACCCCGGTGGGCGCCAGAAGCCACCAGGCCCCCAGGCAGTCCCGCTTCAGCCAGTCGTCCGTCTCGACGGCAAAGTCGTTCAAGCCTGCGCTGATCCGCGCGGTCAGCTCCGGCATTCCGTGCTGCGGCTTGAGGTAGATCGTGGGATCGGTCGGGGGTGTCGGCAGAAGATATTCAAGGCTTTCCGCGGGGGTGAAAAGATAAGGGCCGTACTTGGTGGCGATGCCCGAGTCGGTTAATTGCGCAGCTTCGTATTTGACCGGATAATGCTGGCTTCGGGCAAAGGCCAGGAGCGGATTCAGCGGCGAAACCCGAGTGGCTGGCTCGTCCCATTCGTTCTCCCACTCGAGGTGGGTGAAGGTTTCCCGAATCCGCACGCCGCCGGCCTCTTCCCGGAATTGCTGGTGGCAAGTGCGGGGATAGGCCCGCAGGAGCTTGGCCAGAAGCCGGCTGTGCTCGGCCAGCGACTCGGTCTCGGCGTTGGTCTGGCCGACCTGTCCGGCCCAGCCGCGATATCCGGCCGGAGTGCCGAACCCCACGTAGCCGAGGGGCGTTTTGAATTTCAGGCAGAGCAGATCGTTCTGAACCAGGATGGCTTCCGGCCGCTTTTGCAGGGCCACCAGCAGGGGCAATTGAGGGTGTTCGGGCGGACAAATCACCACCCAGCCTTCGGTCAGCTCCTCGCCGTTTAGCGGCTGGGCCAGGTCGTGCCAGCGGAGCGCGGCCGGCGCGGCGAACAGCAACTGGGGCGCCTGCGGGCACGGGCCCAGATTGATGGTCAGCCATTTGTCCTGCGATTGGATGAGGAACCCGGGGGCCAGCGTGCTGTAAATGAAACGTTCGGGCAGGCGGGTCTTGTCGTACTCGCCGAAGGCCTTGTTGTCGAAGAGTGCCTTGGCCTCCTCGTCGGCCCGGTACAGGGCGAGATTGTCGGCGCCGGTCCAGTCGACGGTCCGGCGCAGCCAGCTCAGCCGTTCGGTCGGCCCCAGGCCGAAGGCAAAACTGGCGGATTCGGCCCGCCCCTGGCGGTCCATCGCCTCGTAGACGAATTTTCTCGGGCTGACGCTGCCCACCAGCAGGCCGTCGCTGGTCAGCCAGCCGTAGCGGCCGAAGCCGCTGGTGGGGATGCCCGGCCGCCAACCGTCGGCCGTGGGCAAAAGATCGAGCGGCGGCAGGCTCTCCCAGGCGGGCAGGTAGTCGGTCCGGCCGTCGTAGCTGAATTCCCAGGAGCGGAGCTTGACGGCCTCGGGGGTAGGGCCGATCAGTTCCAGGGCGAACAGATGGGTCGGATTCAGGACGGTTTCCGGCTCCTCGGAACAGAGCAGTTCGTTCCAGGCGAATTGCAGCTGGCACTCACCGGTCCCGGTCAGGCTTTTGCTTGCCCGCCAAGTCGCTTCGCTGCGAAAGATCCTGGCTCGCGCCAGGATGTCCACGCGGCGGCATTCGGGCGAGGTTTGCAGCCGGAGCGTCATTCCCGAGCAGTTGCGGGGAACTCCGCCCAGGGGGCTGAAAGCCACTCCTGGCGGGGCGGGCTCGACCGCGACGACCTCCAGTGAGCCGTGGGCGTTGCGGCCGGAGACCCGGGTGACCTTGAGTTCGAGCTTGGTGACGGCGGCGTCGGCGTCTAGGGCGATGATGTCCAGGTCGCGGGGCCAGACGGATTTCGTGTTGGGGGCCAAGCTTTCGCCTTTTAGGTCGATGATCCGGGCAGACTGGCCGTTTACGGCCAGCGCTACCTGTTCGCATTTGGCCCAGTCGTCCCAACCCACCCGGATGACGGCCAGCCGTTTCAAGGCGACCGGTCGGGGGAAGGTGAACACCAGTTCCACCTGGCCCAAATCCGCTAGGGAGGGGTTGTCTTTAAATACCCCGTCCGCGATTTTCTGCAGTTTCTCCGGGGCGACGGAGGAATTCGGGCCGACGATTTCGCACGGCGGCAAAGGCTTGATCCGCCATTCGTCGGCCGCGTTCAGGTTCAGGCCGAACGCTTGACTCAGCAAGACCGGCAGCAGCCACCGGCGGGAACGGGACGAGAGCGGCATGTTGGTTCTCCTGGGCAAAGGGCGGGCTATTTTGTCCCTCGAAAATGGGTCTGCCAATAATCACTCCCCCAAAACTGGATCGTGGTGTTTAGGATGTCGCGGTATACCCGGTTGTCTTCACACAAAAACAGGCCGTGGGTCTGCTGCTGGTGGAGGGGGGTGGTGTCGGCCGACCAGTACATGTCATAGCAGCCGCTGTGGCCGATTACGCCAGCGCTGTAAACTCTTTCGCCCACAAGGAAGAAATTGGCTGGGGTCGCCGGCTGGATTCTTTTCGGCGTGCTGGCCTCGGTCGAATAATAATTGGCCGCGTAGGTGCGCTTCTCGCCGGCCAGGGTACGCTCCTTTTTGTCGGCGGGGCAGGCGAAAAGCTTGTAGTTCAGACCGTCCGACTTGAAGCAGGTGACCGTGTACTCGATCCACTTGTCAAAGCTGCTCGCAAAAGCCTTAGGGAAGTAGCCGCGGGTGTCGTCGGCATAGATCGTCAGATATACGCCGGTTTGGCGCAGATTGTTCATGCACCAGGTCTCTTGCGCCAAGTCGAGGGAACGCCCCAGCGCCGTCAGCAGCAGGGACGCCAGCAGCGAAATGATCGCCATGACCACCAGCAACTCCACCAAAGTGAAGCCGGCCTGGGCCTGGCGGCGGGAGAGCGGTTTGGCGGGGGTTCGCTGGAAAATCATTTGGTAAATCCTTTCTCTCCTCAGGGTCGAATCGGCCTCGGGGTTGGGGGCCGGATTGGTCGGAACAGGCGGGGAAAACAGATGGGGGGGCTCGGGGCCGGCCTCCGGGCTTATGCCCAGCCCACCGTCAACTGATCGGGGTTCGCGGTCGGCTTTGGCCCCGGCGAGCGCCGGCTCGATTCCAGGCGAAACCAACGGAAGGTCGAAGCCGAGTTCGGGCAGTTCTTCCCGGTCGAGCAGCCCGCTGGCGAGGGCCTGCTCAACGGTCGGACGCCAGAGGTTCCGGGCTTCCAGAAAAGACCGCAGGTCGGCCAGAGTCCGGGGCAGCCGGGTGACCAAAAAACCGGTTCGCGACTCGATGGCGGAAAGGTTGAGCGTGGCTTTGTGCAGTCGGCAACCCGCCTGCGGTTTTTTAGTGAAAGTGGTCGGCACCGTAAGGTGGACATTTTCCGGGTCGTGATCGCCTAAGCCTCGTAAAGCCAACGCGCTCTCATGGCTGATGATGCCTTGGGGTTGTTCGCTCTTATTCCGACTCCAAAGCATCCAAAAGGTGAATCGAGACTCGAGGGTGTCGGCAAATCCCGGAAATCGGAACAAGCCCCGGTCTACTTTCAGCCAATTCCCCGCGTGGCAGTGATATGTGTGCAGGTCGTAATTGAAACCGCACTGCTTGGCTTGGCAGGCAGTAAAGTATCCGTGCTGAACAATGGCCAGCTCTTTGATTTTCCGCTGATTAGCCAGCATTGAGGGTCCTTAGCCTAGCGAAAGTAACCAGTTATAACCATAGGAGGAGCTTATAGATTTCGCCACTCAATTCATCGATTCTGCCTACCGCTAGACCTTGGAAAAACACACATAATCTTTTTTATTTAAATATGTTGCGCTGATTTGTGATGATTCATAATACAGGACAGGTAGATCCCGTGAGCGAAGCCGATTCGAAAAAGCCAAATGCTAGTCCGCAGTTAGCCGTTGCGGCTCAGGGGCAATGGAAATCAGCATGTTGAGTGTGGCTTTTCGGACTGAATCGTCTTCATTCTAATGTAGCGTTTCGCTTCAATTTGCCACGCCGCCCCAGATTTCCTGCCTTTGTTCTTCCCACAACAGCGGCAACTTTCCATATAAGTCGTTAATCGACAAACCTTCCGGCTCCTGGCCATCCAGAATCGCCTCGACGATATCGGGAGCCAGGAGCGTCAACCGAACAGTACGCCCCACCAAGGAGGCATCCAGGCCGAGACGCTTGGCAAGATCCTTGGTGGAATCGGCCTCGCCGGCGTCCAGCATCTTCTGCCAGCGGAACGCCCGAGCTAGGGCGAGTTGTAAGGCCGTAGGTGGCTTTTCCTGCTGCACGCCGGGCGGCAGGATGATTTCCTTGCGCCCGCCGCGGCGCTTGAACTGCATGGGAATGCTAACCTCGATTATTTTGCCTCCATCTACCAGCTTAGCGCTTTCAAACATTTTCTCCTCTCCGTTTCTAGTACTCCGTCAGCTCTTAATTACCGGATAAAGGCGTTTCAGCTTCACCCGC
>CAYMGG010000289.1:1841-7978 GCA_964389915.1 uncultured Planctomycetaceae bacterium | reverse complement strand
GGGCCAGCTCCTTGACCTCGCCGGCCACGACGGCAAAGCCCTTGCCGGCCTCGCCGGCGCTGGCGGCTTCGATGGCGGCGTTCAGGGCCAGCAGATTGGTCTGGGCGGCAATGTCCTTGATGACCTCGATGACCTCGCCGATCTCGGCCGCGGAGGTCCCCAGGGCGGCGACGATGCCGGAGGTCTCCTCGGCCCGGCGGGCGGCCTCTCGCGTGGCCTCCGCGCCCCGGCCGGCCCCGCCGGCCACCTCGTTGAGCGAGGCGTACATCTCCTCGATAGCGGCGGCCACGGCGGTGACCGAGCGGGACATCTGCTCAGCGGCGGCGGCCACCGCGCCGAGGTTGGCGGAGCTGCTTTCGCTGGCCTGAGTGACGGTGGCCATGTTGGCCCCGACCTGGGCGGAGAAGGCGGCCAGCTGGTTGACCTGGGCGCTGACCTCCTCGGCCGCGACGGACATGTTTTGAATGCTCTTGGAGGCCTCGCCGGCGGCGCGCACGCCCTTGGCGCCCAGCCGCTGGAGGCCGGTGGCCCGGTCGGCGTTGGCGTCGGCGGCCAGCCCGATGGCCTGCGAGGATTGCAGGAGCGTCTCGCCGGTGCGGGCGATCTCGCCCACCGCCTCGCGGATGTTGCGCACGGTTTGGTTGAGGGCGGCGGCCAGCCGGCCGAGGTCGTCGCTGCCGGGGGATTCGACCTGGCGGGTCAGGTCGCCGGCGGCGACCGCGTCCAGGGCGGTGCGGGCCGCATCCAGGGGCGCCTCCACAAAATGCCGGACCAGGCGGTTGGTCAGGAAGAGGGCGATGAGCGCAATGCCGACCAGGCACAGCAGGAGGAACTTGATCTCGTGGACGACGTCGTCGGTCATGGCCTGGCGCCGCTCGGCGATCACCTGGAGCATGGCGTCAAGCTGCATGCCGCTGCCCAGGAGCCAGCCCCAGGGCGCGAAACGGCGGTTGTACGCGAGCTTGGGCGTGGGGGGGGCGTCGCCGTGCGGGGACCATTTGAAGGTTACGAACCCGCCGGCCGGACTGGCCTTGGTGACCTCGTCCATGGCGCGGATGATGTACAACCCGTCGGGATCCTGGGCGTCCCACATGCGCTTGCCGATGATATTCTTGTTGATATTGACGATTTCCCGGTACTCGGAGTCGAGAACGAAGACGTACTCCTGACTGTTGGGGCCGTAGCGGATGCCGTCGAGCACGGTTTTGGCCGTCTCCTGGGCGTCGCGTTCGACCTCGTCGACATAGACGCCGGTGCCGATCAGCCAGTTCCAGGGCTTGAACAGTTTGACGCAGCTGAGCTTGCGCTGCATCAGCGCCGGGTTCTGCGGATCGGGCCAGCGGTAGCTGACAAAGGCCTCGCCCGCGGCGGAACTTTGCGCCCGTTCGCTCATGGCCACGAAGATCGGCCGCTTGTCGTCCTCGGTCACAAGGACGGAGTTCGGCTGCTCGTCGGTGGCGAAATTCGCCAGGTCGCGGCCGTTGTATTGCGGCAGCATCGGGTGACGGATCATGCGGGGGGAGGTGTCGTTGATCCAGAAGTAGCCCTTCTGGCCGAAGCGCAGGCCGCCGACCAGTTCGGCCGCCTTGGCCTTGGCCTGGGTTTCGGTCAGGGCGCCGGGATTGGCCCGCCACCGGGCGTACTCCTCGGCCAGCAGGGCGTGGGCCACGGTCACCAGTTCCCGCAAGCGCTCGCCATGGTGGCGCTGGATCGCTTCGGCGCTGGCGGTTTCGTTGTAGATGCGTTCGAGCATGGCGTAGGCCGAGTCGGTGACCGCCTTGATCTGGCTCTCGATCTGAGCCCGCTGGATCTTCTCCAGGTCGGCCATGTCGCGGCTGGCCCGCTGAATGGTGTCGTAAATGCTGTAGCCGCCGATCACGGTGGTCGAAACCAGCACCGCCATGGTGGCGATGCACATGGTCTTGCCGCGCACGCTCAACCGGCTGAAAAAGCTTCCGCGCATTCCCCTCTCCCTTTAGGGTTGATCGACCGCGATTATCGCCGAAGTTTTGAAAAGGACAAGCGTCTCGCCGGCCAATTCGGCCGCCCCGGCCACGAATTTAGAGTCCAGGCCGACCGGCAGCGGGCCGGTCGCGGGCGAAGTCTCGTCCAGAGGCAGGACATCCTCCACCGCTTCGACCAGCAGGCCCCAGGGGCGCTTCTTGAGGATGATCAGCTGCGGTTCGGCCGGCGCCGGCCCGGCCAGGCCCACGCGGGCGGCCAGATCGATGGCGCAATGAATCCGCCCGCGCAGATTGAACACGCCCCGCAACCACGGAATGCTCTGATCCAGCGGCGTCAGACGGAATTTGCGCTCCACGCCCCGCGTGGCGGCGACGTCCAGACCGTAAAGGCGGCCGGCCAGGCGAAAGGTGAGGGCGGTGGCGGGAATCATGCGCCGCCCTCCGCTCCGGCCGGAGCCGCACCGGGCGAGGCGGGCGGCAATTGGTTCAGATCCAGCAGGCGGACCGGCCGGCCGGCGATCATGACCTTGCCGCTCAGGCCCGGAGTGTCCGCCGAAACGGGGGGCGGGGGGCAGCGGACAATGTCCAGCACCGCCGAGGCGCCGAGGATCGGCGCCGCTTCGCGCCGGGGATGGATCAGGTACAACTCCTCCAGATCGGACGGCAACGGGGCCAGCGGCAGATGTCGCTCCAGCCGGAGGAAGGCTGCCTCGGCCGCGTCTGCGGTCTGGGCGGCGCCCTTGCGCCGTTCCAGGCGCGAAATCTGGGCGATCGGGACGGCCAGCTGATCCCCCGGACCGTAGGCAAAGAGCAGGGCCGGATCGCCCGCGGCCTCGTCTTTCCGACGCAGACGCAGAGTCTCGCGTTCGCGGCTTTGCTGGGCTTTGTCGATCGCGTCGAAATCGAGCCGGGCGGCGGCGGCCAGTCCGGAGGCTTCCAGCAGCAGGGCCAGCGCGCCGTCGGCCAGGACGGCCGCGCCGTGAAACAGGCGGCCGGCTGCGGCGGGCGGCGGCAGGGACTGGATGGCCAGCAGCTCGTGCCCCAGAACCTCGTCCACCGCCAGGGCGAAACGTTCCGTTCCGTGGCGAAGGACCGCCAGGTGCAGGTCGCCGGGCGCGCCCGGCGGCAGGCCCAGGATCTCACGCAGGTCGGCCCGCGGTATCAGCCGGTTGCGGCGGCGCAGCACCGGAGTCGAGCCGAGGCGGTCGAGCGCTTCGGAAATTTCGCGCGGGCGGACGCGGACCAACTCCATAACTTCCGACCGGGGCAGGGCAAAATAGCGGTCGGCGACGCGCAGGAGCAGGGCCGGGAGTATGGCGCGGGTCAGGGGCAGGCGGAGGCGAACCGTGGTCCCACTGCCGGGCTGGCTGGTCAGTTCGATCTGGCCGCCGTGGCGCTCGATCTCGTTTTTGACGACGTCCAGGCCCACGCCCCGGCCGGAGAGGTCGGTCACGACCGCCGCGGTGGAGAAGCCGGGCGAGAAGATCAGGGCCTGCTGTTCGCGGGCGGAGAGGCGGGCGGCGGAGGCCTGGTCGAGCAGGCCCTTGGCCACCGCGGCGGCCGCCACCCGGGCGGGGTCGATGCCGCGGCCGTCGTCGCTGATCTCGATCAGCGCCTGTCCGCCTTCGGACCGGGCCCGAACCCGGATCGTTCCGGCGCCGGGCTTGCCCGCCCGGCGCCGGTCGGCGGGAGACTCCAGGCCATGGTCCAGGCTGTTGCGCAGAATGTGCGTCAGCGGTTCGGTCAGGGCCTCGGCGATGTTTTTGTCCAGCACCACGTCGCCCACCTCGACCAGGAACTCCGCCTCCTTGTCCAGTTTGCGGGCCAGGTCGCGGACCAGGCGCGGAAAACGGGCGAACACTTCGGTCAGGGGCCGCATGCGGGCCCGCATGGCCGTGGCTTCCAGTTCGCCGGCGACGCGGTCCAGGTTGCGCAGCAGGGGGGGGAGCTCGGGGTGGCGCGCGCCGTGCGGCTCCACCGCCCGACGCAGCTGCGTGCGCTCGACGATCAGTTCGCCCGCCAGGCTGACGAGTTTTTCAATCACCTGTAAGTCCACCCGCAGGGTTTCGTTCGCCGGAAGCTGGGCCGAGGCGGCCGGGGCGGGAGGCGGAGTCGGGCCGGCTGGCGCTACCGCCGCCGCGCTTTGCAGCAGGCTGGTCAGGGCGGCGGTCTCGGCGCGGCAATCGACCTGTTGGGCGCGGGCGAAATCGGCCGTCATTTCGCGCAGCCGGTCGACCCCGCGCAGCAGCAGGTCCAGGGAGGCGGGGGCGGGCTGGCGCTGGCGGTCGCGGAACTGGGCCAGCAGACTTTCCATTACATGGCTAAGCTGATTGAGGTTATCGCAGCCCAGGAATTTTCCCGCGCCCTTGATGCTGTGAATGGCGCGAAAGACGCGGTTGATCAGCTCCGGCTCGACCGCGCCGCCGGCGCGCTCCAGGGCGAGCAGATCCGGCTCGATCTCGTTGAGTCGGTCGCGGCACTCCTCGCCGGCCTCGGCGTACATCTGCGGCGAATATTGGGACGGGCCGACTTCGGCCGGCTTTTCGCCTGGGGGCGGAACCGGGGCTTCACCCGCGTCCCGGGCGGTCTGGAGTTTTTTGGCCAGCCCCAGTTTCGCCTGGAGCCGGGCGCGGCGGGCCGCCGCAGCGGTGTCGGTCGCAGGCTCGGCGGCGGTCGGCGGAGAAACGGCCGGTTGGTCGGTATCGCTTTCCGGCAAGCTCAGCGTTTCGGCCAGCGCTAGCTCTTGGAGCAGGGCTTTTTTGAGTCCGTCGTAGCGCAGCGAGCCGTTGCGCAGCCTAGGCCGGGTGTCCGGCATCGGGGATGTGGCGTTGGTCCAGAACCACTCCGGCGGCGGGGACCAGAATTCATGCAGCAGCAGCTCGCCTGCAATGCCCGTCGACCGGCATTGCGGGCAGCCGGCCGGCCGGCCCAATTCGACCGATTGGGTCAAGCCGCCGCAGAAATGGGGCGCCAGATCGTCGGTTCCGGCTGGGTAGAGTTGGCGGCAGTGCGGACAGAGGCGCGGCCGGCGGGCGCAGCCCAGCAGGCCCAGGCAGGCCGCCCGCGCCGAGGGCTCGGCCTTGGCTTGCAACCAGGCTAAGGCCTCAGCTACCGTGTCTTGGGCCAAAACGGCGAAAACCAGCTGGCCGGAATGGGCGGCGGTCGCGGCGGCGGACAATTCAGCCGCTGATTCGATCCGGCCGGCTTCCTGGCTATAAGTCGCGGCCAGACAGCGGGAGCTCTGCCCCGCCGCTGGCGCGTCTCCGGCCAGCAACAGCAGCCCTTGGCCGGCGGCCAGCGCGCTTTCGAGCGCCAGGCGGTTGGCGCGGCTGAGCGAGAGCGACGTCAGTCCAGGCGCAAGGGCGGGCGAAGCTTGCTTCGCGATCGCGTGCAGAATCTGCCCGCTGAACGCGAAGTTGGGCACCAATTCGCAGCCGCAGAGGCGCGCGGCTTCGGCCAAAACGGCGTCATCCTGCGGTGCGGCCAGGGCCACGGTCACCGGAGAGCCAAAGGCGAACACAGGAATCAGGCGATTGGACTCGCAAAATTCCCGCGGCAGGAGCTGGACGACTTCAGGTTTGAACAGCGTGGTTTCGAGGTCGAGATAGGCCAGGTCGAGGGTGTCGCCGAAAGCTCGGCCGAGCGCGGCCAATTCGGCCCGCCCTTGAATCAGGAGGAAACGCAACAAAGCTTGCGGCCCGTTCAGGCCGGCGGCGGTCAAGGCGGCGGCTTCGGCTTCGCTGAGCCAGCCGGCATGGCGGGCGGCGGCCAAGAAGGAATCGGTCATTTAGCGCCTTCGGCCGGGGGCCGGCGGCGCTTGAGGAGGCCGGCGATGGTCTGCCGGTCGGCGGCCGGCCGGGGCGGACGCCGGTCCAGGGCGTCGGTGGCGGCCTCGGCCCGTGCGGCGGTCAGATCGTAGCGGCGCACGGTCACTCCTCGGACGCGGCCTCCCAGGTTTCGCGGATCGTGGCCACGATCTCGGGCGGGGCGGTATCCTTGAGCACGTAGTTGACCGCGCCGATCTCCACGCATTTTTCGACCGTGTTGAGCTCCACGACCGAGGTCAGCATCACCACCAGGGCCGCGGGCTGTTCGGTCAGGATCTCGGAGAGGGCCTCGACTCCGGTCTTGACCGGCATGTTGATGTCCAGCAGGACCAGGTCGGGGCGCAGC
>CAYMGG010000289.1:0-1831 GCA_964389915.1 uncultured Planctomycetaceae bacterium | reverse complement strand
GGACCCCGCGTTCGCAGGCGCCCGACCAGACGGCGCTTCGGCCCCGGTGGCCGCCTCCCCGATGCAGCGGTAACCCAGCTGGGAGACGATGTCGGACATGAGCTGGCGGTAAACCTTGCTGTCGTCGCAGATCAAAACCGTGGGGATGCTGGGCATGAACATTCTCCAGCCGGGAGGTCCGGCGCGGAAAACCGGGTTTCGTCGATGGGGGCGGTGCAAACGCCTTTTAATTGCCCCGTGATTGACTACAATAATAGAAACAAGGTGAAGGGGCTTCAAGCATAAAGCCGAGGAGAGCTCGATATGTCAGCCTTGCCCAGCGATTATCCGTGCAATCTGGTCATCTGCGGGGCCTCCGGAGATCTGACCCGGCGCAAGCTGATGCCGGCGCTGTTCCGCCTGCAACTGGCCGGGCTGTTGCCGGAGCATTTCCGCGTCTACGGCTACGGCCGGCAGGATCTGAGCCCGGAAGCTTTCCGCGCCGGGCTCTGGCAAGGCATTCGGGAGAATTTTAAGGACGCCGAACGCGGCGAGGCCGCCTGGCGGGATTTGTCCGCCCGGATCAGCTATTGCCGGGGGGCGTATGATTCGGCCGAGGATCTCGGCCGGCTGCTCGACGGCCTGCCGGGCTGCCCGGGTTGCAGCTGCAATCACCGGGCCATCCTCTATCTGGCTCTGCCGCCGAGCGTGACCGAGAGCCTGCTGGGGGCGCTGCGAGCCTGTCCGGCCCTGGAGCGGACCGAGGCGCGGTTCCTGCTGGAAAAGCCTTTCGGCGTAGATCTGGAGAGCGCGCGGCGACTGAACGAGCTGGTCGCGGCCCTGGCCCCGGAGAAACGGGTTTACCGCATCGATCACTATCTGGCCAAGGATACGGTGCGCAACCTGCTGGTTTTTCGCTTTGCCAACGCCATCTTCGAGCCCCTCTGGAACCGGCACCATATCGACAATGTTCAGATCACCGCCGCCGAAAGCCTGGGGGTGGAGGGGCGGGGCGGATATTACGAAGAGTCCGGCGTGGTCCGGGACATGATCCAGAACCACGTTTTGCAGGTCATGGCCCTGGTGGCGATGGAGCCCCCCCTGGCGGCCGACGCCGAATCCGTCCGTGACCGCACGGCCGAGGTCTTCCGCTCGATCGTGCCGCCCGCGCCGGCCGACTGGGTTTTCGGTCAATACGAAGGCTACCGGCGGGAGCGCGGCGTGGCCGCCGATTCGGTTACGCCCACTTTTGCGGCCGGCCGGATCTATCTGAACAATTGGCGCTGGCAGGGGGTGCCGTTCTATCTGCGCTCGGGCAAGGCCCTGGCCCGCAAGTGCACCGAGGTCCGCATCCAGTTCAAGCCCGTGCCGCTCTGCATTCTGGACGACGAGGCCGCCTGCCGGCTGCTGCGGCCCAATGGCTTGCAGATTCGCATCCAGCCCGATGAAGGCATTGCCCTGCATTTCAACATGCAGAATCCCGGCCATCAGGATACGATCACGCCGGCGGATCTGAATTTCAGCTATGCTTCTTTGCCCAATCAGCCGGGCGAAGCCTACGAACGGGTGATTCTCGACGCGCTGCGCGGTCGCTCGACCCTGTTCTGGCGCAACGACGCGATCGAAGCCGCGTGGCGGGCGGTCGCGCCCATCCTGACCCCGTCAGTGAAGGCCAAAGATTTTCCCAACTACGCGCCCGGCTCCTGGGGACCGGCGGCGGCGGCGGAACTGCTTGGCCGCGACGGACGGGGCTGGTTGAGCCGGTAATCAGCGCGGCCGAAGGCCAATTGCGACCGATTCCGGGAACCTTTTTTACAAAAAAGGTTCCCGGCCCCTCCAAAAAATTCTCACC
>CAYMGG010000288.1:5176-7982 GCA_964389915.1 uncultured Planctomycetaceae bacterium | reverse complement strand
GGACCTTTTTTGCAAAAAAGGTCCCCCAGACCCCGCCAAAAAACTCTCACCCGGCTTCGCCTGCTCGAGCGGCAGTGGGTTAATTCAAGGCATACGGAATTCGGCTGACAACTTGTTCCGCCTGAACCGAGCTCAACGGTATTCCCCAACAAACAATGGTTGCAACTGACCCCAAGCCGAACAGGCAAAACTGACGAGAGTTTTTTGAAAGAGCTTGAGAGAACTTTTTTTCCAAAAAAGTTCTCTCAAAACCCACATTCTTCTGCCGGGGTTCCCGAAATCCGCGCCAGGGCTGGCGTCCAGCCATATTTTCCGGCAAAATAGTCGCGGCCGGTGCGCTTGGCGCCGCCAGTCAAGACAAGGATGAAAAGCATGGAACGAAAACCGCTGGGTAGCCCCAAGACGGCGCCGCAACTGCTGGACATGTATTACCTCGACCTGCGTTGCCATCTGCTCGAGGCCGCCGCGACCCTGGACCGGATCGACCGGGCCGATTCCGCCGACCGCGCGAAGACCGATCCGCGCCGCCAGAAGCTGGAAGCAGCGCTAGCCATTCTCGCCGCCCACGCTCCCGGCCGGACCGAACGGTTTCTCGAACTGTTCAGCGAATAAAAGGACGCACCGATGAAGATCATCGAACCGCATATCCACATGATCGCCCGCACGACCCAGGATTACGAGCGCATGGCGCTGATGCAGTGCGTCGCCTGCTGCGAGCCCTCCTTCTGGGCCGGGTACGACCGGACCAGCGCCATGGCATTTCACGACTATTTCACCCACATCTCGAGTTTCGAACCCACCCGCGCGGCGCAGTACGGGATCAAGCACTACTGCTGGATCTGCATGAACCCCAAGGAGGCCGACGACCTGGCCCTCTCGCGCGAGGTCATCTCCTTTGTGCCCGAATTCTTGGAGCGGCCGACCGCCCTGGGCATCGGCGAGATCGGTCTGAACAAGAACACCCGCAACGAACTGACCATCTTCGAGGAGCAGGTCGACCTGGCGATCAAGCTGAAACAGTTGGTCTGGATCCATAGCCCGCATCTTAACGACAAGCGCAAGGGCGTGCAGATGATGCTCGCCGCGCTCGCCAACCGGCCGGACCTCGACCACCACCGGGTTCTGTTCGACCACATGGAGGAGCACACCGTCCGGCCCGTGCTCGACGCCGGCTATTGGGCGGCGATGACCATCTACCCGCAGACCAAGAATTCGCCACCGCGAGTAGTGGACACGCTGGAAAAATTCGGCAAGGAACAGATGCTGGTCGACGCCTCGGGCGACTGGGGACCGTCCGACCCGGCCACGCTGCACCAGGCGATCTACGAAATGCGCAAGCGCGGCCATCAGGAAGCCGACGTCGAAGACGTCTTTTACAACAATCCCTGCCGCTTCCTGGGCCAGAATCCGAAGTTTGCTTTCCGGCCGACAGAGAACCGCCGTTAATTGAACACCGCTCCCGGGGGAACTTTTTTGCAAAAAAGTTCCCCCGGCCCCTTTCAAAAAATCCTCAAATTCAGCTCAGCCCTGGAGAACCTTCCCGGGTAGGTGCCAGCGGCCGTCTTTTGAGGCGAAAAATCCTCCGCATATGTTATCCGGAAATATTAAATTGTTTTTATTTCTCACCAGTAAGGATGTTGCAAGCATCTTATGTTTTACTGCTGCAAACCGGATTTGATTTAGGTTTCACCTCGGGATAAACCCCTAATAAGGATATAGCCCTGGGGAACACACGAATCAAAGCCAAGGCAGCGGGGTCGCCGTGCCGAAAAGTCTTCAAAAACCCAGTTCGCGGCTGCTGGAAAAAACTGCGGCCAATCAGCACGGCTATTTTACCGGCCGGCAGGCGCAATATGCCGGTTTCGTGGAAAACAACCATTCCTATTATTGTTCAACCGGGAAATGGGAAAAGGTCGGCCGCGGCTTGTTTCGTCTTCCCGGCTACCCCGACTCTTTTAAAAGCGAATGCGTCAAGTGGTCGCTCTGGACCCGAGACAAACAGGACCGGGTCCAGGCCGTACTCAGCCACGCCAGCGCGGCCTATTTCCACGGCCTGGTGGCCGCCGCCCCGCAGCGGCTGGACTTCTGCTTCCCGCCGGGCGTCCGCCGTGAAATGCCGGACCAGATCAATATCGTCAAGGCCAAGCTTCCCCGGGCCGATTTCGCCTATCACGGCCTGCTGGCGGTGACCACCGTCGCCCGCACTCTAGCCGACCTGCGCCAAGCCGATTTTCCGCTGGCCGTGCAGACGCAAAGCCTTGAATCTCAAGTGTACGCCCCGAACGACACTCCCGGGCAATTGGAGAGCCCCGCCGAAGGGACGGCGCCGGCCCTGGACGACTTCTTTGACGGAGGACGAAAAATGTTTCCCCCTCGCGGCAAAGAGCCGGCCTGGAACCGGCGTGCCGGCTTCACCCTGGTCGAACTCCTGGTGGTGATCGCCATCATCAGCATTCTGGCCGGCATGCTCCTACCCGCGCTGGGCCGAGCGCTCGGCGCGGCCCGCGGCTTGGCCTGCGCCAACAATGTGAAGCAATTGGACACCATGCTCAACCTGTACGGCGACGGCGAAGGCTATTATCCGCCGGCCCAGTACTCCGGCTGGACCTCCATCTGGGGCCAAATGCTGGCCACCTACCTGGACATGCCCGACCCCCGGAATATCTCCAGCCCGGCCAAGATGGGCGTTTATAACTGCCCGGAAAACAAAATCCAAACCCGCGGCCTGGGCACCGGGGCCGGTGAAACGCAAACCAGCTACGCCATCAACGGCTGGTGGGAGCCGGGCACCCTCGCGGGCGGCCCC
>CAYMGG010000288.1:0-5166 GCA_964389915.1 uncultured Planctomycetaceae bacterium | reverse complement strand
CCCAGCTCTCGCGCCTGGCCTACCCGAGCGAGCTTTACCTGACGATCGAAAGCGCCTATTACCGCCAGGCCGCGGACGCGGCCGAAACCGGCGCCGGCGTCTGCCCGGCCGACCTGCAAGGCCTGGGCCTGCCCAACGTCCGCTATGCGCACGACCGCTCCCTGAACGTCGGATTCGCCGACGGCCATGTCGCCCGCAAGCGCTACTGGCTGGAGGGGCGCGGGACTTACCTGGGCACGAATACTTTCACCGCTTCCGGCTATAAAAACGGCCGCGCCTGGTATGCCTACGCGCACCGCTAAATCTTAACCCGACATTACCTGTCCCTCATTCCCGAAGGAGTTGGCCCATGCCCTGCGCCCCGAAAAAGCCGCGTCCGTCCCTTGGTTGGCTCATTGGAGGTTCGCTCATGCTAGGTGCTCACGCCTGGGGCGCGACGCCGCCGGCCGAGGTCACCGCCGATCTGCGGGTAATCGGCAAGATTGACGCCACCGCCCGGCAATTGCCCGGCCCGGGCAGTTGGACGACGCTCACAGCCGCGGACGAGGAACATGCCCGGCGGTGCGGGGCCAAGCTTCTGGCCGATCTGTTGGGCTTTGGTGACGCGGAACAGGTTTCCGCCGCCCCCACGGTGCTTAAGCTGGCCGGCGCGGGCTGCTGGCGTTTAGGGCTGGACGGCCCGCGCGTGCAGGTTCTCTTCGCGGCCGACGAGGCGGCCCTGGCCGAAACGGCCGCGCAGGTTCACGCTGACGCCTGGGCGCCCGTGCGGTCGGGGGCCTATCCGCGCTGGTTCGACCGCTTCGACAACGACGCGGTCAGCATGGGATTCTTCGGCTGGGGCATCCTGCCGAAAGATATTTACCGCGACTTTGATTGGGTCCAGCAGCACTTCCGGCGGGCGCTGACCGATCTGCCCAAGGAAACCAACTATCTGGCCCCCGGCGTCTTCGATTTTTCAGCTTTGGATTGGTGGCAGGCCCTGAGCCGCAAGCACGGTCTGGCCAATGACGTGTATCTATCGGAGATGCACAGTTCGCCCGGCCGGCCGGCCTTTGCGTGGAACCTCACGCCTTTGCCCTATGCCCGGCCGGCCCGAAACTCGGTGAGCGACACCTCGTTCTATTATCTCCAGCTGCGGGCCGCCAGCACCACCTTCAGTCCTCTGCCGCAGGTCGACCCGTATCTGCGGGCCTGCCAGTACGGCTTCGCCGCGCGCGTGGCGGACGCTCCCGACTACGGCGCTCATTTCGCCACCGCCGAGTTGTGCCACGACTTCGCCCCCTTCCTGACCACTGTCGCCGGCAGCCCGGCAACTCAGGCCGCTTGGCGGGAATACTTGCGCACGCAGCTGGGCTGGGATCTGGCCCAGGTTGGCAAAATGCATCGCGGCGATGAACAGGCCTATCAAAGCTGGGACCAAGTGACCGTGCCGACCATGCGCGATTTTGCCGGCTGGAATCCGCAGACCGGCCTGGATCTGGCGGATGGCTGGGCCGGTCGGCCGGACGTGGAACGCCGGGGCGAAGAGGCGAAATGGTTCGCGTCCGCGGGCGGCGACGGCTGGCGTCCTCTGCCCGCCCACGATCCGCTGCTCATCATGTATGCGGGCAAGCACAACCAGAAAGACGCGCCGTTCTTCTGGTTCCGCCGTTCATACGCGGCTACGGCCGACGAGCTGGCGCGGTGGCGTTTTCTGCATGTGGCCCGGGGGGATTATGCGGTCGACGCCTATCTCAACGGCCAGCCGCTGAAAAAACTGACCGACCAGAACCCCGTGAGCGGTGACGAGGACCTCTGCTTCGAACTGGGCTCGGCCGCCCAGGCGGGCGAAAACGTACTGGTGCTCAACACCCACGGCCAGCCGCTGCACGATTACGTCTTCCTCTCCCCGAACGGCCGCTGGCGTTATCCCGCCGCCGATCCGGGCCTGAACCGGCGGTATTTCGATGCGGTCGAGTTTTCGGCCTGGTGGCGCGCCCAGTGGGTCGAGGGCACGCTGCGCGCCTACCGCGCCGGCGACCCCCAGGGCCATCCGCAGCTCATCATGGCCCCGCGCGACTTCCAGGACCTGCTCATCCCGCTCTGCCGCAAATATGGAGCCTTCCCCCACTGCACCGGCCAGAGCGGAGCCTGCTGGGCGCCCTGGGTGACCAGCTATGCCGCCCCGCACGGCCTGCCCCTGAGCAGCGAGCCGGGCGGCCCGCCCCGCACCGTGCGCGGCCTGCAGAAGATGGTTACGCTCTACGCGCTGTTGGGCAACGACTCGGTCAATTTCCTCTTTGACCCATCCAGCTACCGCGACGACGACGAGGGGCGGACCGGTCAGTGGGTCGAGGCCAACCGCGAGTTGCTCAAGTGCCTGGGCAAGCTGGAGCGTCCGGCCACCGATCTGGGCGTCCTGCGCTCGGTGCGCAACGCCGGCCGGCTGCGCTTCGCCTCGCCCTGGAATTGCGACATCACCCGCGGCACGCTACAGAGCGTCGGCCGGCGGGGGCAGTTGATCGATCCGTCCGACGTGGTTTCCGGTCGAGCGAGCGAGTGGTTCAAGGTCCTCTTCGACGCTGGCACCGAACTCATGACCGAAGCCGAGGTGGCGGGGCTGGAGCGCTATGTCCGCGAGGGCGGCATTTTCGTCGCCCTGCACAACACGGGCCTGCACTCGCCCGAGACCGCCTATGCCTGGCCCATCTCCCGCCTGACCGGGCTTAAAGTGGTCAATCAAAACCGGGGCATCGGCGGCAGAATCAAATTCACCGAAACCCAGAACTTCTGGCCCAAACTGCGGGGCCAGGAACTAAACGGCTGGGGGCTGGTCTACGACTGGCTGGGCAATGACACCACCGGCGAGGCCCTGGGCCTGGAGGCGGCGGCCCCGGACGTCGAGGTCGTGGCCGAATGGGTGGGCCGCCAGCCCGGCGAAGGTCGGATCGCCATCGCCGCTCGCAAGCTGGGGCGGGGCCTGGTCCTGACTTTGGGGAGCACTTTCTGGCGGCAGGCCAAGGACGAGGGCGGCCGCTATACCGAATCCGCCGGCACGCTGCCTTATCTGGACGAGTTGTTCGCCGGCCTGGGGATCAAGCGGGTCTCGAGCGTCGACAGCGAGCCGGCATCCCGCCAGGTCTTTGCCGAAGCCTGGCGGAGCAAGAACGGGCTCTACGACCTCTATCTGGTCGCCCGCGTGAACGACCAAGGCGACGAGCCGCTCGACTTCTCCGTCACCTTCAACGTCCCGCCGCCCTCGGCGCTGCGCGAAATCTCGGCTGCCGGCCACCCGGAAACGAAATTTGAACCGACTCCCGAAGGCGGCTTCACAATTCCGGGCCTTAGCCTGACGCCCATGCAGCTGCGCGTGTTCGCCGCGCCGCGCGCCGACCTGGCCTCCGCGCCGCGCCTGTGGCTCCAATCCCTGGAGCGCCGCTGGAACGCGCTGGAGCCCGTGCCGGCCGAGGCGACGCCGGCCCGCCAGAAACCTTCGCCCTGGTTCATGCCCCTGGCCGAAGACTGGGCCTTGGTGGCGGGCGACGAGCGCTGGCCGGATCAGCTTCCGGCCGACGTCGACTGGGCCGCCGGCCCGCGGGTGCGCCTGGGCGCATTCGATACCCTGGGCTTGGAGCCCGAAGCCGTGGCGCATTTTCGCCAAGAGGTGGTCCTGCCCGAGACCTGGCGCGGCCGCCGGGTCAGCCTGGTCTTTCAATCGCCCAAAGACTATTTCTGGGGCGTGACTCCCAACGGCCGGCTCTGGGTGAACGGCCAGCCTTCCGCCCTGGGGTTGCAGTGGCGAATCGATTACAGCCAGGCCATTGACCTGCCCATCCCGGCCGACGGCAAGTTAGAGCTAGTCCTGGAGGTGGACGGCCGGCTCAAACCGGGCGAGAAACGCTGCCGCCCCTCCGGCGTGATCGGCCTGTTCTATCTGCTGGCCAATCCGCAGCCGCTGGCCGACCAGGAGCTGAATCTGTGGACGGCCGCCAGCGAATACGGCGAATCGACGCCCGTCAAGGCAGACATGAAAACCGAGTTTCGTTACCTGGAAACTCGATTCACCGTGCCGACCGACTGGCCTCGCGAAAAGCTGTTCCTGGAGGCCGAAGACCGGCTCGGTTGGCTGATGCTCAACGACCAACTGGTCGTGCCGCCGGCGGGCATGCGTCAACTGCTGGTCAGCGGCCTGCTCAAGCCGGCGGGCGAGGAGAATGTCTTGCGCTGGGCACCGCGCGAACCGTCGTATCGCAACATTTTCAAGGAGACTCCCCCCCGGCTGCGGCTGGCGGCTTGGCCGGATCTGCCTTTTACGCCGGGACAGCCGTAATTCGGCGGAAATGGCCATGGGATTTGCAGTCAGGGCCATTTTTCCGCCCTGGGCACGGGGTAGAATGAAAAATCCTGACCCTTTCAAAATCGCGGGCAAAGGAAGAAAGCATGTCGCTGATTTGGCGTAAGCCGGAACCGAACTTGGCGCTGGAGTTGCCGGGCGAGGTCCGCCTGGAATTCGATTTCTCACCGGAGCGCGGCGGGCTGGGCGCGCTCACGGCCGGAGGCGTGGCCCTGCGTGATCCTCGCCACCCCCACCTGCCGATCGTCTCCACCGAGCGCGGCCTGACCTTTCTGCCCGCCGGCCTGGAGGCGGCCGAGTGTCGGGGCGAGGAATATGTGCTGACCGTCAAATACGTCGCCCGGGTCGAGTATTACCGCGAAGCCTTCGACCACTACAACAACTGCATCACCATCGAGCAGCCCGACGAACCGATCGAAGCCCGGCTCAAATGGTTCGTCCGACCCCACGCCGTGACCATCGGCGGCGAAGAGTTTAGCGGGTTCTCCTACCGGTTCGAATTCGCCTCCCCCCGGACCGAGGTGCACCACCTACTGGACCGGCAGACCTGGGAGCTCGGCGGCCGGGCCACGGGCAACACGGTCATCAATCGCGGCGGCTACATCAAGCCCGAGCACACCGCCACCCGCGACAGCCGCCACACCACCAGCGAGGAGTTCCTCCGCGTGGAGGATCGCTATTTCACCTTCATGCAAATGCGGCCGCGCTTCGGCTACGTCCAGTGCTTCGATTATCAGACCGGCCCATTGGGCACCCTGCTCATGTATTTCGCCGAACCCACGGCCATCCGCAGCTTGCTGCACAAGGAACCAGGCCGCGACCGGTTCCAGTCT
>CAYMGG010000287.1:0-8022 GCA_964389915.1 uncultured Planctomycetaceae bacterium | reverse complement strand
CGAGGTGTTGCAGGAGAACTTCGGCTCAGGCGGCGAGCAACTTTACGATTTGGCCCGCGGGATCGACGCCAGCCCCGTATCCGCCGGCGATCCTGAGAAGAGCGTTTCCAATGAGATCACCTTCGCCCACGACCTGGCCGAGTTGAGCGAACTGGAGAAGACGCTTTTGGCCCTGGCCGACAAGGTGGCCGGCCGGGTCCGCGCCCGCGGCTGGCGCGGGCGCACCGTACAGTTAAAGCTGCGCTACGCCGACTTCTCGACCATCACCCGCCGCCAAACCTTGCCCGAGGCCATCTGTACCGCCAACGCCCTGTATGCCGTAGGCCGCAAGCTCCTGCGCGAACGAACCGAAGCCGGCGCGCGATTGGTGCGCCTGCTCGGGCTGGGCATGTCCGGTTTTGACAACGAGCCGCAAACCCGCCAGCAGCAGCTATTCGAAACTCCGCGCCTGGAATCGGCCAAAAGCGAAAAAGCCGAACGCGCGGTCGATGCCGTGCGAAACAAACTGGGGGATCAGGCCATTGGCCGCGCCCGGCTGCTCGAACCGCCACACGAGGATGATTAAATTCCATTTGACGACATAACCTGCTAAATAATCCAACGTTACCGCTTCCCAAAACCATGTTGTGACTAAAAAAGCAATTTTTGCGATCCCGCGAAGTTATTGACATTCCTATAGCTATAGAGAATATATTAGTCACTTGGGCAGCATGGCTAAACCCCGGACTTGAATCAGTCGATGTATAATATACTTTGTAGGTAGGGTAACGGGCGCTAGACTTGGCGGATTTGCGGAAAGGCCGAACCATGGATTTGCTAAACTTGTTCGGCGCCAAAAAAATCGAAGGCGGCGGCCGGCCTTATAAATGCGTAGTCGACTGCAAGGTCAAATCGCTGCCCAATTCCTTGCCTCGGCAGTTCCCCTTTTTTTATGCCGAACCGCCCAAAGACAACTTCGCCCAGCGCGAACACTTGCTGCGCCAGGCCAAGCGCACCAGCGAACAGATCTTGCGCGCCTGCCATCATAACGATCCCCGCACCTGGGAGGTGGTGAGCCACAATTTTCAGGTCCTGCTCGATTCGCCGCTCATCTACGAGTCTTTTCTCTCGCTGGAACGCCACAAGCTGACCCGCTATCTCCAAAACATTTACGGTTTGTGCGCGCTTTTCCAGGCCTTGGTGTTCAACCCGACCAATGATCTGGCCAAGCGCATGCGCGACAGCCTGCCGCTCTGCCTGACCGGCATCTGCCTGCGCTTTTACGGCGTGAATCAAGTCTCGCCCGAAACCCGGTCGGTCCTCAGCCGCGAGATCGAATACAACGTCGGCGACGCCCGCCAATTCGAACTCCGCAAGCAATTCCTCAAGGCCTACCGCGACGCGGCCGGCCGCCTGGCCCAGCTCTCCTCGGACAAGCTTCAAGCCATGCTGGAGGCCAAATCCACCCTGGAAGAGGATGAAAAGCGCGCCTTCCTCCACATCGTACGCTATTCGCCCCGCCTGATGGGCCGGGCCGCCGAAGACATCCGCGAAAATGAACTGGCCAGCCTGCACGCCTTCGCCAGCTATATGGGCGTGCTTCACGGCTTCGTCTCCGCCTGGACCTCGCGGCGCAAACTCGCGGCCGTCACCCTGGCCGAAGAGTGGGAGCGCCACCGCGTCTACGCCAGCAAGAAGGATTTCACCGCTCACGGACTGTATAATCCGCACGCCTTGCAGGATCTGTTCCGTTTCTGCCAGTGCGTGCTGATCACCAATTTCCAGGGCAAGGAGCGCGATGCCGTCTACTGCATCGCCGACGAGGTGCTGGTCAAACAGAAGAAGGTCTACGCCGAGTTAAAATCCGGAAGCCGTCATTCCGTCCGCCGCTTCCTCTCCAGCCGCCGCATCAAACGGATTCTGACCAACGATTCGGACGAAACGCCGACCGCGGAGCCGGCCGAACCCCAAACGGCTGAAGAAACGCCGACCGAATTAGAAACGCCCGATCCGATCGGGGAAACCAAAGTATTAATGCGCTGGCAGGCCTACCACTCGCAGACGCCCATCCGTTATCAGGCGCGGTGCCTCTCGGATTCGATGCGCGAGGCCCGCCGCCCCAACAACGACCCCAACGATCGCCAGTTGACTGAAATCCCCTGCGAATTTCGCGAGGACTAAGCGCCCATGGACGCCATCTATCTGGTCGTGTTCCTGGCCGCCGCCGGCGGAGGTTTGGTGTTGGCCTACCTGGTTCTGTTCGGTGGCGAGGTCAAGCCGGCGACCAAACCCGGGACTCGCACGTTCACGCCCGAAGAGGCCGAAAAACGCGACGAGAGCATTACCCGCTGCCTGCACCGGCTGGAGCGGGTGAAGCGCAAGATGGACGACCTCGACCACGGGGTGGCCGCCCAAGCCGTACGGGCCATGCTGCGCCTCGAAGAATGAGATCGGCGAGACTCTATTCCGACCGCCCACGGGGAACTTTTGCCCCCCCAAAAAAAAATTTCCCAGCCGCCCGCCACAATTCCCGGCCGGCTTCGCCTGGTCGAGGTTCCGGCCGAATGAATTCAGGCTTTCCGGGATTTGAATCCCTTCGGCCAATGACGTAAAAGGGGCAAAACAGAAAGCCCCTTGACGGCGGTTTACCTGGTTAATATCATGGGGCCAAAATTATCCGGCGTGCCGTTTTATTCCTCGAAAGGAGTCTAGCCACCATGGCCATCCTGAACCTCAAGCCTGCCGCGTCCTGCCGTTGGGACCAGGTCTCCCTGGGCGAAATCATGATCCGCCTCGATCCGGGTGACGGCCGCATCCACACCACCCGCACCTTCCAGGCCTGGGAGGGGGGCGGCGAGTACAACGTCGCCCGCGGTCTGCGCCGCTGCTTCGGCCTGCGCACGGCGGTGGTCACGGCCGTGGTCGACAATCCGGTCGGCCGGCTGTTGGAGGATCTGATCCTGCAAGGCGGGGTAGACCTGTCGCACGTCAAGTGGGTGCCGTTCGACGGGCTGGGGCGCGCCTGCCGCAACGGGCTCAATTTCACCGAAAAGGGCTTTGGCGTGCGCGGGGCGGTGGGTTGCAGCGACCGCGGCCACACGGCCACCAGCCAGCTCAAGCCCGGCGACATCGACTGGAACCGCATCTTCAAGCAGGAGGGGGCCCGCTGGTTCCATTGCGGCGGCATCTTCGCCGCCCTGGGTCCGAACACCGCTGACGTGGCCATCGAGGCCATGCGCTGCGCCAAGGAGAACGGCACGGTCATCAGCTACGACCTCAACTTCCGGCCTTCGCTGTGGAAGGAGTACGGCGGCACGGCCCGAGCCAAGGAGGTCAACCGCGAGATCGCCAAGTACGTGGACGTGATGATCGGCAATGAGGAAGATTTCACCATGGCCCTGGGCTTCGAGGTCGAAGGTCTGGACGAGAACCGCACCCATCTCGACACCAGCGGCTTCCAGAAGATGATCCAGACGGCGGTGAAGAGTTTTCCGAACTTCAAGGTCGTGGCCACCACCTTGCGCTCGGTCCGCAGCGCGACCTACAACGACTGGTGCGCCATCTGCTACGCCGGCGGCGGCTTTTTCAGCGCCCAGCAGCGCGACAACCTGGAAATTTACGACCGGGTGGGCGGCGGCGACTCGTTCTGCTCGGGCCTGATCTACGGATTCTTGGCCGACAAGGGGCCGCAGGCGGCCGTCGAGTACGGCGCGGCCCACGGCGCGCTGGCCATGACCACCCCGGGCGATACGAGCATGGCGACCATGAAGGAGGTTGAGAAGCTCGTAGCCGGCGCCAGCGCCCGCGTCGACCGCTAAGCTCAATTCAATCAGTTGATGACGATCGATCCGGGGAACCTTTTGGTTCCCCGGATCGCTTTCAATTTGCCTGGGCAAACGCCAAGGCGGACTTCTCACCCACGCTTTTATATCAATTCAAGTCAATATCCATCGAATAGGCGCGAAATCCATCCGCGCCGAATTTGTCCATCTGAACGTTCGAAACGGCGAAGCCAGATGAGAGTTTTTTGGAGGGGGCCGGGGTACCTTTTTTGCAAAAAAGGTACCCCGGAATCGGCCTCAATTAACCAGGATTGATATTAGAGGTATTTTCGCAGTTGGCGGCCCAGCTCGCCGGGATCGCACTTGGCGATAAAGCCGTCGGCCTCGACCTCGCGCGCGCGGGAGATCATGGTGTCGTTGGTGATCGAGCTGTGCAGCAGCACCGGCAGGACCCGCAGCTGCGGATGTTGTTTGAGCGAAGCGGTCAGGGTATAGCCGTCCATGCGCGGCATTTCGATATCCGACAGGACCAGGTCCAGGTAGGCGAAGATCGAAACCTCATCTTTCTGCGCCCGGGCGTAGAGATCGTTGACGATGGCCAGGGCCGCCTCGCCGTTTTCAGCCTCGAGCACCTCCAGGCCGGCCTTTTGCAGCGCCACGCGCGTCTCCCGGCGGATGAGCGACGAGTCTTCGACCAGCAAGATCCGATTGTTGCTTTTGCGGCGTTGAACGTTGCGCAGCTCCGCCCCGATGTCGCCGTACAGAGCCAGCACCTTCTGGACCACGCGCTCGAAATCGAGCACGAAGACCACCTCGCCGTCCCTGGAGGCCGCGCCGCCGCCAGCGCCTTCGCCGGACGAGGCTTCCTGGCCGTTGCCTTGCCGCAGCCGCGATTCGAAAATCGTACCCACCACATAGTCCATGGGAATGAGCCCGCCGCTCTCAGGGGGAGGCAGAATGTCCCCCCATGAGACGTAGCTGACCCGGTTGACCTGGGTGGCCAGAAAGCCGACCGTCCGGCCCGAAAACTCGCAGATCACGATAATTTTTTCCCACTCGGCTCCGGCGCCATTGGCCGACAGGCCCAGAAGCTCGCCCAGCGAGACGATCGGAATCGTCTTTTCGCGCAGCAGCAGCAGGCCGGCGAATCCTCGCGGCGCGTTGGGCAGGGGGGTGAGCGGGGCGGAGGGCACAAATTCGCGGGTCTTGAAGGCATTGATGGCAAAGGCGTGCCGGCTCGGCCCGGCCGGGCCCGGACAGACCAGGCTGAAATCGACCATGCCCACCTGGTTGGAGCCGATCTGCACCGTGTCGACCTGCCGTTCGGCCTGCACCTGCCGGTTGCTGGCCCGGGCGAAGGCTTCGCGGGCGTTTACCGACGCCCTCCGGATCAGGTCCCGCGTATCGACCACCAGGGCCACCCGCCGGTCGGCCAGAAACGCCGCGCCCGTAACCGAGCGCACCGCGGCCAGATCGCCCTCGAGCGGCCGGGCGACGATTGGCCGGGCTTCGAGCACCGCGTCGACCAGCACGGCCGTCAACTGGTCGCCCTCTTCGATCATGACCAGCACACCGTCTTCAGTCCGCTGACAGTCCATCGTCAGGCCCAACGCGACGCCCAGGCTCTGCACCGGCAGGATCACCCCGCGGATATTGACCACCGTGCCCTGACCCTCGACCGTGCTGATCTGCTCGGGGCGCACCCGGAAGGATTCGCGCACCGACTGCACCGGCAGGACCAGGACATTCTCCCCGACCTGAACCAGCAGGCCGTCCATCGCCGCCAGCGATACGGGCAGACGCAGTCGGAAGCAGACTCCGGCCCCCGGCTGGTTGTCCACCTCGATGGTTCCCCGCAGGGACTTCACGCTCTCGCGGACCGCGTCCATGCCCACCCCGCGGCCGGAGAGCCCGGTGACCTTTTCCGCCGTGCTCAGGCCGGAGCGGAAGATCAGGTTGACGGTCTCGCTCTCGCTCAGTTGCGCCTCGGGCGAGACCAGCCCGACGCTTTCGGCCTTGCGCCGCAGGCGTTCCAGGTCGATGCCCTTGCCGTCATCGGCGAATTCGATGATTACGTCCGCTCCGGCCCGGTCGGCCCGCAGGGTGACCGTGCCCTTTTCCGGCTTGCCCTGGGCGCGGCGCTCAGCCGGGGCCTCCAGCCCGTGGTCGATGGCGTTTCGGGCCAGATGGATCAGCGCTCCGCTGAGCGGTTCCATCAGGCTGCGGTCCACGGTCGTGTCGGCCCCTTCCAGCCGCACCTCCAGACGCTTATGGCTGGTCCGGGCCGCGTCGAAGGCCGCCCGCCGCACCCGCTGAAAAAGAGCACGCACGGGCGTCATGCGCAGGCCGGCGGTCATGTCCTCCAGCTGCCGGCAGGAGCGGGCCAGATCCTGGAGCCGGCCGCTTTGCGGACTGTCGGCTAGCTCCGAATCCTGCGCCAGCAGCCCCCCCAACAGGGAGATCTCGCCGGCCAGTTCGATCAGCGCGTCCAGCCGGTCCACGCCCAGGCTGACCTGCTGAAGGCTTTCAGTCTCGACCGGCAGTTCCTCGCTCTCGCCGCCGGCCGGCGCCTCTTCCCCGGCTTCGCCCGGTCCTTCGCCCGGCGCCGCGGCGGGCGAAGGCGTCGCTACGGGCAGCGCGGGAGCCACGGCAACGGGCGTCGGGGGGGCTGCCGCTTCTTCCGCGGCGGCGAAGAAATCGTCCTCTTCCTCCGCAACCTCCACCGACGGTTGCGCCGGCGGCGCGGTCACGGCTTTAGGCGCATTTTTGGCTTCCGCGACGGCGGTTTCCAAACGTTGGATCGCCGCCGCCCGGACGGTCGGCGCGATGCGGCCGGAGGTGTCGCCATGCAGCAGCAATCGCGCCAGTTGCGTCAATTCCAGCAGACTCTCGGCCACCTCCGAGGTGAAGGTCAGGCGGCCTTCGCGCGCCCCCTGAATGACGCTCTCGACCTGGTGGCAGAACTGGTTCAATTCCTTAAGGCCGACGATGCCGGCTTCGCCCTTAAGCGTGTGGACCTCGCGGAAGACAGCCCGGATGATCTCCTGATTGGTCGTGCCGCCGGCGTTGGTAAAAAGCAGGCTCTCGAGTCCGTCGACCCGGTTGTCGAGTTCGGCCAGCAGCTCGCGGTCCAACGGCGGCTCGGACGGTACCGCCTCGCTGCTGGCGGCCAGATCACGCAGAAAAAGGTCGGCCTGGGCGATCTGCTGCTTGATCGCCGCCGGAGCGCCGGCCCCTTCGGCCAAGGCTTGAAGCTGATTCAGCAGGCCGCCCAGGTGATGCCGGGCTTCGGCCCGGTTCACCCCTTCCTCTTCGACGATTTTGCGGCAGATGTCGTTGAAACGCTGGGCGGCGTCGGCGCAGTTGATCTCGCCGGCCGCGGTCAGCTTGTCGCGCAATTCCTGGCCCAGGTCGATCAGCCCGCGCCATTCGGCCTCGCCGGCGTTTTCGTCGAGCATGACCAAGGCGCCGGCCAGCTCCTCGAGCTTGGCGGCCGCAACGGATGAAAACATCGGATTGTTCCTTGGCAAGAGACGGGCCGCAAAGTCAGTCTGAACCTTGACTATGCTTGTAGTATATCTAGTCGCGAAGCGGCTTCATAAAAAAAAACACCGCAAACCTAATCGTTAGAAAGTAAACGTAATTTCTTGAAGGCATGTATGCCGCAAGCTTTAGCGCGTGGAGTATAGGGCAGGGGGGTCAGGCGACCGAACGTTTTTCCCGGCTGTCTTTTTCGACCAGGTCGCGCAGACGCAACAGGAACAATTCGATCCGCGCCATGGCCGCGCATTCTGGGCAGTAGCCGTGGGTCGGCAGCTCGCCGGAGGGAATGTTTTCCTCTACCCACTGATTCTCGTGCTTGATCCTTTGACAGACACAACAGACGGTAATCATGGCTTTCTCCCGCTTCCTTGCGGCCGCTAATGGCTGCCCAATATATTCAACGGCCACCGGAAAGCCGGGCTTGAGGAAAAAGCCGAAGATTATCGGAATTTTTCCTGCCGGCGGAATCACGCCGACGAGTAAAATTCTTCTGTCCGAAGGGCGGACGTTTGGTCCTCAAGCCAAGGAGACGAAAATGAGCGGCGCATTGATCGAACTGACCGACAGCCAATTCGCTGAAGCCACGAAGGTTGGATTGGTGCTGGTGGATTTCTGGGCCCCCTGGTGCGGCCCCTGCCAGATGCAGACGCCGATCCTGGAGAATCTGGCCGGCCAGATCGGCGGCAAAGCTCGCATCGGCAAGGTCAACGTCGACGAC
>CAYMGG010000286.1:0-8024 GCA_964389915.1 uncultured Planctomycetaceae bacterium | reverse complement strand
CGCCCCCTCGGCGGGAATCCGGCGCCAGGGCGAATCGGCCGGCACCGGCTCCGGCGCGCTTTGCCCGGCCGTGGCCGGCAGCGCCTCGACGGCTTCGGCGTGGGCGAAGGCCGCCCGCCCCAAACCTTCGGCCGCGCCGACCAGCACCCGGGCGACCGTGCCGGCCGCCAGCGCGTCAAACCCGGACCGCAGGGCCCACCAGCCGGCTTCGCTGGAGCCGGCGAAGCTGGCCGAATATCCGCGCAGGCCGAGCTCGATGGCCACGAAACTGGTCGGGCAGTTGGGATAGGAATGGGAGAAGACCAGGCTGCTGGCCAATTTGCCCTTGCCCGCGGCCAAAGGAGCAAAAAACCGTTCGGCCGAATCCAGGCAGCCCCACCGCGTGCCGAAGCACAAACCGACCTCCTGCGCTTCCGGCAGGGGCAGAGCCAGGCCCGCCTCTTCCAGCCCCAGCCGCGCGGCGCCCAGGGCCAGCTGGGTGCAACGATCGGCATAGGTCTGGTTGGAGAACAGATACTGCTTCCAATCGTACCCGCTCACCTCGCCGGCGTGCTCGCACCGGCCGGGCGGGGCGAACAGAGTCAGATCGCCGAGTTTAGGCCCGGTTTGCGGCCAGGCGCGGCTGTCACCGACCGCTCCCGGCAAGACCAACCCCACCCCGGTCACTGCAATTTGCGCCATTTCGCCGCACCCCTTAGCCATGGACCTCGCTTATGCCGCCCAATGCCAGCGGACGCCGGTCATGGCACGTGCAGGCTGTAGATCTTGATCTTGCGGTCCAGGGTCGGCCGGGAGACGCGCAGCAGCTCGCTGGCCTTCTTTTTGTTGCCCTTGGTCAGGTCGAGGACCTGCTGGATGTGGCGGCGCTCGATGGCGGCCAGGGAGAGGGCATCCTCGGGCGTCTCGCCCATCTCGGTTTCGGTCGGCACCTCGACCCGCATGCCCAGGTCTTCCAGCCAGAGCAGGTCGCCCTTGGCCACCGTAACCGCCCGCTTGAGCATGCTCTTCAATTCCCGCAGGTTGCCGGGGAAATCGTAGCGCATCAGGTAATCGACGCCGATCTGGCTGACGCCCTTGATGCTCTTGTGGAATTTCTCGTTGCATTCGACGATCAGCCGGTCGATCAGGTGCTGGATGTCTTCGCGCCGCTGCCGCAGGGGCGGGACGTTGATCATGATCTCGTTAAGCCGGTAGTAGAGGTCGCCCCGGAAGCGGCCTTCGGCGACCATGGCCGGCAGGTCGCGGTTGGTGATGGCAATTATGCGCACGTCCGACCGCAGGGTCTGCTCGCCCCCCACGCGCTCGAACTGGCCATATTCCACGGCTTGCAGGACCTTGGCCTGGGCGGTGGGACTCATCTCGCCGATCTCGTCCAGAATCAGGGTTCCGCCGTCGGCCAGTTCGAACTTGCCCCGCCGGGTCCGCTCCGCGCCGGTAAAGGCCCCCCGGTCATGGCCGAAAAGCTCGCTTTCGAGCAGATTTTCAGGTATAGCCGAACAGTTTAAAGTGACGCAGGGCTTGTCCATGCGGTTGGAGCAGTTGTGGATGGCCTGGGCCAGCAAGTTCTTGCCTGTCCCGCTTTCGCCCAAAATCATTACGGAGGCGGTAGTTTGGCTGGCGGCCCGGGCCAGATCGATGCAGCGCAACATCTCTTCGTTCTTGGAAGAGAGCAACTCAAAGGTCATAGCGCCTTTGACAAATTTGCCGGGGATAGTGGTGGTCTCATTCTTTGGATTGTCGCTCACCTTTTGTGCCCTTTCCTAGTTACACTCGCATCTAGATATTTACAGACTGCATTATTTAGAAATAATTAAGGCGCACATTTTCTTAGTCAAGTAAAACTTTGAACAAAATGTCTTTTTTTGCACCCTGCGCCAGAAATGACCTGTAAAGAACCGTGCACTCCTTAATGTTTAATCAACATTAACAACTATCATTTAAAGCCTTATAGGTTTAGTCGAAAATTCCTTAACTTTGGACCGGTATTTGTAGGCTCGGAAACATAATTTTCCACAGCCGAAAGCGGCTCGGTTAATTTTTATGGCTTAGTTAACTTTATGTTCCAGGTTTGCGTTTTTTTATTCGCAGATCAACCTTACATGGAAATTTCCGATGCCAGAATTCGTTAACCGCCTCATCGCTGAATCCTCGCCCTATCTGCTGGACCACGCCCACGACCCGGTGAACTGGTATTGCTGGAGCACAGAAGCCATCGACAAGGCCAAGGCCGAGAACAAGCCCATCTTCCTCAGCCTCGGCTATTTCACCTGCCATTGGTGCCAGGTGATGCACCGTGAAAGCTTCTCCTCCCCGCGCATCGCCGCCATACTAAACAAGAATTTTATTTGTATCAAAGTCGACCGTGAGGAGCGCCCGGACATTGATGAAGTTTATATCCAGGCCGGGCAGCTGATGACCGAACATGCCGGCTGGCCGCTCAACATGTTCCTCACACCCCAACTGGTGCCGTTTTTCGGCGGCACGTATTTCCCGCCGGAATCGGTCGGCCCGCAGATCGGTTTCGCCGAATTGCTGGAAAAAGTCGCGGCCGCGTTTCGCGACAACCGCTCCGACGTGGAAACCGGAGCGGCCACGGTCCTTACTGCCTTGACCGCGCCGAATGCCGAAATCCCGGAGAAACCTGTCCCGATCAGCGCTGGAGACCTGGAGGCCGAGCGCTCCAATCTGCTGGCGCAGCTGGACCCGGAATACGGCGGCTTTGGCCGCAGCCTGAAATTTCCCCGGCCGGCGGCGCTCTTTTTTCTACTGGAGGAGAGCACCCGCACCTGCTCTTTCGCCCCTCTCTCGGCGGTAGATTTCACCCTCCGCCAGATGGCGGCCGGCGGGATTCGCGACCATCTGGCCGGTGGCTTCCACCGCTATACGGTCGACCGCGCCTGGCGGTTGCCGCACTTCGAAAAAAACCTGCCGGACAACGCGCTGCTGGCCCGGGCCTATCTGCGGGCCTGGCTGGCCACCGGCGACGAGGCCCATCTGCGGGTGGCCACCGAAACCCTCGACTTCCTGCTGACCTGGCTGGCCCAGCCGGACGGCGGCTTCTATTCGGCCCTGGACGCGGCCAGCGACGGCGAGGAGGGGCGCTATTATCTCTGGTCCCGCCGGGAGATCGAAAGCCTGCTGCCGGCCGACCGGGCCCGGCGCTTCTGCCTGGCCTACGGCATCAGCCTTCAGGCCGATCCGGCCAGCCGGCATGTGCTGGCCAAAAACTCGGTCTGGAGCGAGGTGGCCGTGGCCGAACGCCTGTCCCTGACCGCTCTGGAGCAGGAGTTGAGCGAATCCTTGGCCTCGTTGCGCGCCGCGCGTGCCTGTCGGACCGCGCCGCGCGTCGACCGCAAAGTTATCACCGCCTGGAATGGCCTGGCCATCGGCGCTTTGGCCGAGGCCGGAGCGCTGCTGGGCGAAGAACGCTATCTCCACGCCGCCCGCGTAACCGCCGACCTGATGCTCGGCACCCACCGGCCGGGCGGCCGTCTGATCCGCCACCGCCTGGGCACCAATGCCGGCCACACCGCCTTCCTGGACGACTACGCCTTCCTCACCCAGGGTCTGCTGGAACTGTACAACGCCTCGCTGCGGGAGGAGTATTTGATCGAGGCCGGGCGTCTGGCCCAGGAAACGGTCTTCAACTTCCCCACTCCTCAAGGCGGACTATTTTACGCCCCTCGACCCGGCCCGGACGAACCGGCCCTGCCCGTCCGCCCGCGCCAGCCGCTGGACGGCGCCCTGCTCAGCCCGGAAGCGGTGCTTTGGGAATCATTGCTGCGCCTGTCGGACATCACCGGCGACGCCATCTATTCCGTGCCCGCCCGGCGGCTGGAGAGCAATCTGGCCGCCGTCCCGCCGGCCGGCGCCCATTACGCCCGCTTCGTGGCCAGCGCGGAGATGACCCCCCGGCCGCAGGTGGCCTTCGTCGGCCCGGCCGACGCCCCCCGCACCCGCGCCCTGGCCCGCGAAGCCCGCCGCTGGTGCCGTCCGGGCAGCGTCCTCCTATGGGCCGCGCCCGGCCGCGAAGGCGATGCCATCCGCCGCCTGGCCCCGTCCCTGCGCGGCAAAGGCATGAACGACCATCAGCCGACCGCCTACATCCAGGTCGGACGCGATTGCCTGCCGCCGATCACGGACGCCGCCGAGTTGCGCCTGATCCTGCGCCAGCATCTGCCGCCGGAAAAGGCCGCCCGCTCCTGGCGCAAGACGCCGCGCCGCTGACCGCCTCCCCGGCGTTTCGCAATTTTACGCATTGTTAGCCGGCTGCGCCGCCCTTATAATGCCTCAACTGCAATCGTATGCACTTGAGGGAGACGAATGAAACCGGCCCCAGCCAACCGCACCGCCGGCGGGCGCGTCCGCGTGCTGCCTGAAGTGGTGCAGAACAAGATCGCCGCCGGCGAGGTGATCGAACGTCCGGCCGCCGCGGTCAAGGAGCTGGTCGAGAACTCGCTCGACGCCGGCGCCCGGGCCGTGGCGGTGGAGATCGAAGAGGGCGGCCAGCGCCTGATCCGCGTCAGCGACGACGGTTGCGGCATGGGGCCCGAGGACCTGGCCGCCGCCATCCTCCGCCACGCCACCAGCAAGATCCACGACGTCGACGACATCTTCCAGATCGCCACCATGGGCTTCCGGGGCGAAGCCCTGCCCTCGATCGGCGCGGTCAGCCGGCTCAAACTGACCTCCTGCCCGGCCGGCCAACCGACCGGGCACCAGATTGCGGTCGAAGCGGGCGCGGTCGGCCCGATCACCCCCGCCCCGCCCCGGCCCGGGACGGTGGCCGAATCGCGCGATCTTTTCTTCATCACGCCCGCCCGGCGCAAATTCATGAAGAGCCCGGCGGCCGAAACCGCCGCGATCGCCGAAACCCTCACCCGCCTGGCCCTGGCCCATCCGGGCGTGGCCTTCCGGCTGGACAATCACGGTCGCCGGTCCCTCGACCTGCCGGCGCACAATTCGCTGGCCGAACGGCTGGGCTGCCTCTTCGGCCGCGACCTGGCCGGCCGCCTGGCGGCCGTCGACCACGATACGGGCGCGGGCCTGCGCATCGAAGGCTTCATCGCCCGCCCGCCCGAGTCACGGGCCAACTCCAGCGGGATCTATCTCTTCCTTAATCACCGCTGGATCCGCCATCCGGGGCTGGCCCGGGTCACGGCCGACGCTTGCGCCGGCCGCCTGCCGCCGCGGCGCTATCCCTTCGGTGTGTTTTACCTCGAACTCGATCCGGCCCAGGTCGACGTGAACGTCCACCCCGCCAAATTCGAGGTCCGCTTCGAAAACGAGCGCCTGGTGATCGGCGCGCTGCGCCGGGCGGTAGAGAAGGCGTTGCAGATCTCTTTCGCGGAAGGCCCGTCGGCCGGCGCCGCCGCTGCACAATCGCCGGCCGCCGCGGAGCCGGGCGGGGCGACGTCCGCTCGGGCCGCCCATGACCCGCTCGCGCCTCTGCCCGAGCATGCCCCGGCCTTCACGCCCAGGGCCGCCTTGTCCGAAACGGAATTGGAGGGCGTTCCTCCCGCCATGCCCACCGGCGGCCTGCGGGCGGCGGAGGCGGCGCTAGCCTACCGTGAAGTTCGCGGGCCGGAACGCTGGTCCAGACCGGCTCCCGTTCGCGGGCCGGAAACCGCCTTCGCTCCGGATCGCCACCGGGCGGGCGCTCCGGCGTCCGAGCCTCAGGCCGCCGCCGGCGATGCCGCTCCGGAAGCCCAGGCGGCGCTCGACTGGCGCAACCTTACCCCGGCCCGGTTGCTGGGCCAGGCGGGCCAGCGCTATCTCGTGCTCGACGACCCGGCGGGGATCAAGTTGATCGATCAGCACGCCCTGCATGAGCGATTGAATTACGACCGGCTGCGCCAGGGCCAGACGCCCGGCGGCCGCCAGGCCCTGGCCCTGCCCCAGGAATTCGAACTGACCGCCGTCCAGGCGGCCCGGGGCGAGGAGCTGTGCGAGCTTTTGCAGACCCAGGGATTCTCCGCCGAACTGGCCGAGTCGCGCCTCCTGGTCCGGGCGATTCCCAGTTTTCTGCGCCCCCCCGCGGCCGCGGCCGTGGTCCGCGAACTGCTGGACGATCCCGAATCCGACGCGGCCGAGGCCCGGCGCGAAAAGCTTCACCGCAGCCTGGCCTGCCGCTCGGCGGCGCTCTTCGGCCAGCCTCTCGCCCCGCGCCAGGTCCAGGAACTGGTCGAGCGCCATGAAGCTTCCGGGAAAGCGTTAACCTGCCCGCATGGCCGACCGGTGGCCGCCCTACTCACCTGGGAGGAGTTGGCCAAGCGTTTCGATCGCTGAGCCGGCCGCGGTCGGCCGGCTAATCCCGCGACTTTGCTACATCTGTTATTTACATTTACAGCCGCCCGGCTTGCCGGTATAGATAACTTCAAGTATCAACCGCCCGGGCGGCTTCGGATAGTGAATTCCGGAATCTTGGGAGGGAACACGCAATGCATAGGAAAGCGCTGTTGGCAATCGGCTTGAGCCTGGTCTGGCTGGCCAAATCCCCGGCGGGCGACGAGCCGCGCACCTATTCCTTGAAAAAATTGACTTCCGTGGCGAGCGACCTGGAGCGCGCCAAGGCGTCCGACTGGGGCGCCATCTGCGCCAAGCTTCAAGGCGAAAACTTCAAAGACGAGATGATCGTCCAAGGGTTCAAAAAGCGCGCGGGCGGAAGCAAAACCGACGGCGCCAAGTACGACCTCTTCCTCTCGGCCAAATTGCGCAACGACTGGAAGCTCACGATCAACCTACTGGTCGCGCAGGAAGACATCGACCAAATCAAAAAGGGTGATACGGTCGAGGTCACCGGGACTTTCAGCGATAGCTCCAATGTGGCGCAGGACACCAAAAAATTGTGGTGGCGGCTGATCAACGGAACGATCACGGTCTCGGACAAAAAACAGAAAAAGGAACCGCAGAAGGAAAAAGAAAAGGAAGAAGAGTAGCCCCCTCTTCCGGCATTTCCATAACGTCCAAGTTTTGCTGGCATTTTACCCGGCGTGGGGATAATATCTCGAGCGGGATGAGGGTCCGGGAGAGTATTGCCAGCCGCAGTCTACTACGCGCCAACTTCTAATCCGGGCAAAAGGCATGCATTCGCGGCGCGGGCCGCGACCGGGCGCGTACGGTTGCCGTGTAATACATCTCTGTCTATCGGGACCGCCGCATGACCGACCCGTTCAAAACCTGGCTCAAGCCCTACCTGCAATACCAGAAGCCCCAGGCCAAAGTTCTACTCGCCGCCAGCCTGCCGCTGCTGGGCGCGATCTACAACTTCGGCTGGCGTTCGCTGCTCATGACCCTGGTCTGCGCCCTGGCCTGCTGGGCCGGCGAATACGCCTTCACCCGCCGCGAAGGCAAGCCCGCCTCCCTGGCCTGCCTGGTCACGGCCATGCTCCTCTCCCTCTCCCTGCCGGCCAACGTCCCGTTCTGGATGGCGGCGGTGGGCAGCCTGTTCGCCATCATCGTGGGCAAGATGGTCTTCGGCGGATTCGGCAAAAATATCTTCAACCCGGCCGTCACCGGCCGGTGCTTCTTGTATATCTGTTTTCCCGGCTTTGTCGCCGCCTCCTGGTACGTTCCCTTCCAGGGCTTCCCCGGCGGGTTGGCGCAATACGCGCCCGCGGAGACGGCCCGGACCAAAACCGTGGACGAGAGCGCCTATGCCCTAGACTCGGTCACCAGCGCCACCGCCTTGCAGGGCCTCAAACGCCTGACCCAAGACGCCCGCCGCGCCTTGGCCAGCGGGGATATTCAAACCTACCAGGCGACGCTCGCGGCCAGGCGGTCCTCTCCGCGTCTCCGTGTCTTTTATGTATCTTTTGTCAGTGGCCGACGGCCATCGCCTTGGCGCAGGTCAGGCTGAGCGACCAGCTCTCCAGCGTGCCCTTGTCGCCCGCCGCCAGGTAGCGCACGCGCAGGGTCCACTCGCCACGGATCGACTCGCCCGCCAGCGTCGCCAGCGCAGGCACGGTGGTGGCGTCGTAGCTGGCGCGCAGATCGTCATGGCTCCACCCGCTGCGACTGTGCAA
>CAYMGG010000285.1:0-8029 GCA_964389915.1 uncultured Planctomycetaceae bacterium | reverse complement strand
GCCGCAGCTGGCGCCGGCGCGCCCAAAACCGCTCCCGCCGCGGTTGCCCCGCCGTCCCCAGCCGGCCCCAAACCAGCCGCCGCTCCCGCCAAGCAGGTTCCGGCGGCGCAGAACCAGGCCGTTGCGGTCGCCAAAGCGGCCGAAGCCCCCAAGGTAGTTACGGAAGCCAAACCGGTTGTCCTCGCCGCGGCCGACGCCGCCCGGGCCAAAACCGAGGCGACCAAATTTAAAAGCGAAGCCGAAAAAACGGCTAAACCGGTGACGCCTCCGCCTCCGCCGTCCGTGGCCGCCAAACCGGCGGAAACCGCACCTTCCGCGGCGGCGACGGTGGCCGCAACCCAACCTACTCCCGGCCTCGCTGCCGACAAAGCCGCCTCGGCCAAAGCTCCCCCGGCCGAATCCTTTGCCCGCCGCGAGACAGCCAAGCCCGCCGTTCACGATGCGACCGCCGACGCCAAGACTGAAGCTGCTCCACTGTCGGAACCGACAGTCTTCACCCGCCGCGAGGCCGCCAAAAGCACCGCTCCGGCCGCTACTCCCGAAACGGCGGGTAAAGCCCAGACCGAACCCGTCGTCCCGACCGAAAAGCCGGCTGATTTTGCCCGGCTCGATGCGCCCAAGCCCGCGGTTCCGGAGGGATTGCCGCCGGCGGCCCGCGCTTTGCCGCTCACGGCGGAAAGTCCGGCCCGGCTGCTTTTCGAACAGGCTTCGACCTATTTCCTCACCGGCGAATACGAAAAAACCCTGGGCTTGATCCGGCTGGCCCTGCGCCAGACCAACAATCCGGCCGAACAGCGCGATCTTTACTCGCTCAAGGCCCAATGCGAACTGCGCCGCGGCGATTATCCGGAACTGGAGGAAAGCCTGCGCCAGCTGGAGCGTTTCGACCGCCAGGAAGCCCAGCGGCTGCGCGCCGATTACAACCGTCGACGCGCGTCCGAACCGGTTGCGGCCAACCCGGCCCCCTCGACCCCGATTATCGTTACGCCGCCCAAAGCGGTGACGGTCGAGCCGGAACGGACTTCGCCGCGGCGCCGGTTCTTCGCGCCCCCGGCCGCCCCTCGTTCGTCGCGCCCTTCGACCGACACTTACGATAATGACTAAAATGCCGTGATCTACTCGGCCTCCCGGCGCACCGACCTGCCGGCTTTCTATCCGGAATATGTAGCCCTGCGGGTGCGCCGCGCGCGCCGGCTCGAAGCCATCGTCTTCTGGACCAAAGACCCGCGCGGGCTGTGCGGCCCGGCCCTCCGCCCCGTGCTCGGCCAATACCCCGCCGTCGTGCAATTGACCGTCACCGGCCTGGGGGGGAGACCGTGGGAGCCGCAGGTTCCGCCATACCCCGAGCTGACCGCCGCCGTGCGCGAACTGCGCCAAGCGCTGCCGGCCGGCGCTGTGGTCTGGCGTTTCGATCCCCTCATCGTCACGCCCGATTTATACATTCGCTTCTCGGCCGTTCGCGATTGGCTGACCGAAAACCTGGGCGTTCCGGCCGAGCCGACCGTAAGTTTCGTCGATCCCTACGCCAAAGCGGTCCGCCGCGCCCAACGCCACGGTCTGCAACTGCCCCTGCCCGACGCGACCCAGCGGCGCGAGATCATCGCCCGCCTGCGGGAAATGGCGCAAACCGATCTTTACGCCTGTTGCGAGCCGGATTTGGCCGCGCTGCCCGGCATCAGGCCCGCCCGTTGCGTCGATGGCGAAAGGCTCGACCGGCTTTACGGCACCAAATTCGGCAGCCTGCCCAAGGACGCCGGTCAGCGCGAAGCCTGCGGCTGCGTCAAATCCACCGATATCGGCAGCTATGACCAGCTCTGCCGGCACAATTGCCGCTATTGCTACGCCCGCCCGGAAGAATGACTGGGCCTTGCGGGGGGAGAAAGCCGCTCGGGCCGCGTTCAAACCGTGCCTGGCCGCCAAGCTCTCCGACTTTCGCGAATACCTGGCGGCGGCGGGCGAACTTCAACGCTTGACCCCCTGCAAAAATAGGCACTTCCCTATACAAAGATAGTTGACGCCGCAGCCGCCGGCGCATAGAAATGCAGCCTGCGCTTGGCCGATCCCGGACCGAAGATCGTCCAGGCGGAGGGCTTGCGCCCTGCGGCCGCGAATCTGGTACGCGCCTCCGGTTATCAACGGTTTGTCTTCTGTTTGAGAGAAAGGATCAGTGCCATGCCCGAAATCGTCAGCGTTCACGCCCGCGAAATCCTCGACTCGCGCGGCAACCCCACCGTCGAGGTCGAAGTGCTACTCGCCTCCGGCGTCATGGGCCGCGCGGCCGTGCCGTCCGGCGCCTCCACCGGCATCTACGAAGCCGTGGAACTGCGCGACGGCGACAAGAAGCGTTACCTCGGCAAGGGCGTCTCCAAGGCCGTGGCCAACGTCAACAGCAAGATCGCCCCGGTGGTGATCGGCATGGACGCCCGCGACCAGGTCTCCCTCGATCAGGCCATGATCAAGGCCGACGGCACCAAGAACAAGGGCAAGTTCGGCGCCAACGCTATCCTCGGCGTCTCCCTGGCCACGGCCAAGGCCGCCGCCACCTTCTGCGATCAGCCGCTCTACCGCTATATCGGCGGCGCCTTCGCCCGGACCCTGCCGGTCCCGATGTGCAACATCCTGAACGGCGGCTCCCACGCCGACAACAACGTCGACTTGCAGGAGTTCATGGTCCAGCCGGTCGGCGCCCCGAGCTTCAAGGAAGGCCTGCGCTGGGCGGCCGAGATCTTCCACACCCTCAAGGGCGTGCTCAAGAAGCAGGGCCTGAACACGGCCGTGGGCGACGAGGGCGGCTTCGCCCCGGACCTGAAGAGCAACGAAGACGCGCTCAAGGTCATCGTCGAAGCCATCAAGGGCGCCGGCTTCAAGCCCGGCAAGGACGTGACCATCGCCCTCGACCCAGCCGCCAGCGAATTCTACGAAGGCGGCAAGTACAATCTGGCCTCGGAGAAGAAGAAGCTCTCCACCCAGCAGATGGTCGACTACTGGAAGATGCTGGCCGACAAGTATCCGATCATCAGCATCGAAGACGGCCTGGACCAGGACGACTGGAAGGGCTATGAACTGCTGACCAAGACCCTCGGCGACCGGGTGCAGATCGTCGGCGACGACTTCTTCGTCACCAACACCGAGCGCCTCGCCCAGGGCATCGCCAAGGGCTGCGCCAACTCGATTCTGATCAAGGTCAACCAGATCGGCACCCTGACCGAAACCCTGGACGCCATCGAAATGGCCAAGCGCGCCGGCTACACCGCCGTGGTCAGTCACCGCTCGGGCGAAACCGAAGACTCCACCATCAGCGACATCGTCGTCGGCACCAACGCCGGCCAGATCAAGACCGGTTCGCTCTGCCGCACCGACCGCATCTGCAAGTACAATCAGCTGCTGCGGATCGAAGAGGACCTGGGCCCGGCGGCGGTCTACGCCGGCTGCAGCGCCTTCTATAACATCTGCAAGACCGGCTGCGGCTGCAAAAGCAGCAAGTAAGCTCCGCTGAACTCGTCGCTCGGGGGCGTGGGGTGATCCCCGCGCCCCCGAGCGCCTTAATCCGGATTCTCGGCCCGCCGAGTTCCCCAAAAAGGCGCATCCATGACGCGCAGAACCATTCTGGCTTTCGCCCTGCTGGCCGGCAGTTGCCTGCGCCTGCCGGCCGCGGATACGGAATTGGAAAATCACATCCAACTGGCCATGCGCCAGGTCTATCCGTCGCTCCTGTACATCCAGCCCGTTACCGAAGACTATTCCGCCGGCCGCCGCACCCGGCATCTCTCCAGCGGCAGCGGCGTCATCTATACCGCCGACGGCCTGGCCCTGACCAATTACCACGTCGCCGGTCAGGCCGAGTTTCTGGTCTGCACCCTCTCCAACAAGGAAAAGGTCGAGGCCACCCTGGTCGGCGGCGACCCTTGGACGGACGTGGCCGTGATCCGCCTCGATCCCCGCCGCTTCAAGCAGGCGGTCGGGCCGGACTTCCACCCGGCCGAACTGGGCGAGGCCGCGGCCATCCGCGTCGGCCGCCAGGTGCTGGCCATGGGCAGCCCGTTCGGTTACGACCGTTCGGTCTCGCTGGGCATCATCTCCTGCGCCGACCGTTATCTTTCCGAAGACCTTAGCCTGCCCACCGGCGAAGCCACGGGCGGTTACAATACCTGGATTCAGACCGATGCGGCCATCAACCCCGGCAACTCGGGCGGTCCGCTCGTGGATCTGACCGGCCGGGTCATCGGCCTGAACGCCCGGGTGATTTTCATGGGCAATTCGATCGGCTTCGCCATCCCGGTCGACACGGTCCGCGAAGTGGCCGAAAGCCTCGTCAAAAACGGCCGGATGGCCCGCAGCTGGCTGGGGCTTTCCCTGCAACCGGTGGGCGAGTTGGAACGCGAACTGGGCCGGACCATCGGCGGCGTGCTCATCTCCGGCGTGGAAGCCGACAGTCCCGCCCTGCGCAGCGGCGTCGCGGCCGGCGATGTGCTGGAAGCCGTCGATGGGCAGTCGGTCAAGGCCCGCTTCCCCTCGGAAATTCCGGAATTGCGCCGGCGGCTGGCCCGGCTGCCCGTAGGCGGCGAAACCAAGCTCACCCTCCGCCCGCTCACCGGCGGCGAGGCGCGAACGCTTACGCTCAAGCCGGCCGAGAAGAGCGAATACCTGGGGCGTGATTACGAATGCCCCGAATGGGGGGTGACGGTCAAGAGCCTCACGCTCGAGATGATCCGCAAGCTGCGCCTACCGGATGACAAAGGCGTCCTTGTCTTCGGCGTGCAGGAAGGCAGCCCCGCGGCGGCCGCCGGCCTTCAGCCGTTCGACGCGATCGTCGCCTTGGACGGTGCCCCGATCCGCGATCTGCCCGATTTTAGCAAACGCTACGAGGACTTGATCGACCGCCAGGCCCAGCGTCTGGGCCTGACCACCCGGCGCGGCAAGTCGCTCTCCTATCTACTGCTGAAACCTCGTTACGAACCGGAGGAACAATGATGTCCGGCCGCCTGGCTTTCATCCTCTTCTGGTTTGGACTATTGGCGACCGGCGCCCCGGCCGGAGAAACTCCGACCGCATCCTTCCCGCCGGACTTGACCGAAATTCATGCCCGGGGCCGCCGGGCCTTGGTGGAGATCGAATACCACGGCAGCGGCGGCGGCGAATCCTGGCTCAACCGCCAATTGGGCGTTTTGGTCGGCCAATCGGGCCTAGTGCTCACCTCCGGAGCGCTGCGCGCGCCGGGGGTGCGGGTCGACTCGGTGGGGGTGCGTTTCCCCGGCCGGACTGAACTCGCGCCCGCCACTTTCCTGGGCAAAGACGAAGACACGGATCTGGCCTTCCTGAAGCTGGCCGAACCCGCGCCGGCCCCGGCCCAGGGCCTGGATTTCTCACCCGCCGGCGAGCTCTGCCCGGCGGGTACGCCGGTGGCGATGGTGGGTCTGCTGCCCGAATCCTATCGCAACTCGGCCTTCGTGCGCAGCGGCTACATCATGGCCACCTTGACCGAGCCCCTGCCCCAATATGTGCTCGACGTGCCCGACGACGCCCAGAACGACTGCGCCCCGATCTTCAGCCGTGACGGCACCGTCTTGGGGGTGCTGCTGCCTGGCGAGGGCGCCGGCATCGGTCAGCGCGACGGCGGCCCGGGCACTTACCTGGCCTACCCGGCCAAGCTGGTGGCCCGTCTGGCCTCGGCGCCGCCGGTGGAGAAGGAAGAGCGCGAAAAGCAGCACGGCTGGCTGGGCGTACTGATGGGGGCTCTGCCGTCCGAACTGGCCCAGCATTGGAAACTGCCGACGTCGGGCGGCGTGGTCGTCAGCCAGATCTTCGCCGATTCGCCGGCGGCCGCCGCCGGCATGCGCGAGGGCGACGTGATCGTCGAATTCGCGGGCCGACCGGTCAATTGCAGCCGCGAAGACGAACTTCAACTCTTCGTCCGCCTGGTCAAAAATTCTCCGGCCGGCAAGCCCGCGGCGGTCAAGGTACTGCGGCCCGAAGGCAGCGCTGAAGGTCAGCCGGTATTCCGCCCGCAAGAACTCGCGATCACGCTGGGCCAGCGGCCGCCCAGTTCCTTATATGAAGAAGTTTATGACGATGCGCCCGCGGGCCTCAGTCTCAAGGAACTCTCGGTCGACGACCGGGTGGCCCTCAATCTGGACGCCGAGGTGGGCGGAGTGCTGGTGACCAGGGTCGAAGAAGGCTCCTGGGCGGAACTGGCCGAGTTTGAACCCGGCGACATCATCGCCCGCGTCAACGGCCACGAGACCAAGTCGCTGGAGGAATACACCAAAATCAGCCGCGAGGAACTGACGCGCCGCCCGCCGGCCATCCTCTTCTTCGTCCACCGCGAAGGCGGCACGGTCTTCCTGGTGATGAAACCGCGCTTCGAGCAGGGTTAGGCAAAAGTTGCATCGCGACAAACGCGCGGAATCTGGTTTTATGCCAGAATGCGCGTCCCGCCCCCAACCAGAGCTTCGCCCATCCGGCCGGCTCAGATGCGTAATGCTAATTCCACTAACTGTGCCCGTTTCAGGGGAACCTTTTTTGCAAAAAAGGTTCCCCTGAAACGGGCACAGTTAATTTGAATTGAGATTAGGCGGCGTTATCCGTTAACGTTATTTGCCGCCTTCGGTCGCAGAGAATTCCCGCGCCGCGCTCGCCAACGCCTCTGGCCAACCGGGGAACAATGCGTTCGCGGCAACCTCCAGCTCCGCGGGCAGGGGCGCGAGCAGTTCAAGCCGTTTTTCTTGTTCCGGATGAGGTAGAGAGAGTCTCCAGGCATGCAGGGCCTGCCGGCTCAAGCCGCAGGCGGCTTTGACGGCCGCATTGGCCCCGCGGTCGCCGTATTGATCGTCGCCGAGAATCGGATAGCCCAACGCTTGCAGATGGACGCGGATCTGATGCGTGCGGCCCTCCCGCGGATGCAGCAGAAGCAGGCTGGCGACGCCGCGAGGTTTTCCCGGCCATCCGCCTTCAGCGGCCGCCAAGTAGGCTGTCTGGGCCGGCAGCCCCCCGGCACCTTTGACCACGGTCACCGGCCGCCGGCCACCCCGCCACTCCGAGAGGTTCCGCCGCACCGTCCCGGCGCGGTTGCGCGGCACCCCCAAGGCCAAGGCCAGATAAAATTTCGCTGTCTGCCGTTGCCGGAAGAGTTTTTCCAGTTTTTTAAGCGTTTTGTCGGCCTGGGCGAACAGCTGCACGCCGCTGGTGTCGCGGTCGAGCCGGTGAGCCGGAGCCAAATACCTCAGGCCCAGGTTGCGCCGGATCGTACTGGTCAGGCATTCAGTCGCCGGCCCGCCGTCGGTCACAATGGTCTGCCAGCCGGCCGGCTTGTTGACCGCCAGCAACCAGTCGTCGCGATACAGGATTTCCACCGCCTCTGCCGCCATCGCTCTGGTCATCCCCCTTAAAAATCATAAATCCTACAATTTCAGACCGCCGACAATCGCCCCCAGCAGCCGGGAGATGGTGATCACCCCGACCGGCGCCCCGGACTTGCCGGTGACCACGGCCAAGCGCTGCCGTTCCTGCTTGAGCACGGCCAAGGCCCGCAACAGGTTGGTCCGGGCGTCGATCAGCAAGGCGTCGCGGCCGACCGCAAGGACGGGCTGGTCGAGGCATCCGGGCCGGCGCATGATCGAGTTGAGCGTAATGTAGCGAGGCAACAAACGGCCGGACCGGTCGGCGATCACCGCCTGCTTATGTTCGCTCTCCAGCAGCAGCCGGGCGGCGTCCTGGCAGCTCTCATCCTCGCGCAGGCTGAAGGTCTGGGCCGCGGGAAACATGATCGCCCCGACCGTGGTTTCCTCCAGGTCGATGATCTTTTCGGCCATGCGCTGCTGGGTCGAGCTGATCAACCCTTCGGCGGCGCAAGCCTCGATCTGTTCGATCAGCAGGCGCCGCCCGTCCGTGGCGCCGGGTTCGAGTCCGCAGCGGGCCAGGAGTCCGCGCAGCCCCTGGCTGAAGCCTCCCAGCAGCCAGGCCACGGGCCGAAAGCCGGACCGGAAAATCCGCCCGGCCCGGGCGCTGGCCATCAGGTATTGATTCGGCAGCG
>CAYMGG010000284.1:2498-8051 GCA_964389915.1 uncultured Planctomycetaceae bacterium | reverse complement strand
ATGGGCCAGAATATCCACCCCCGCCTCCAGGGCCGCCCGGTTGGTGCCGGGAACCACGGGTTCGGCCAGGGTCTCGCCGTGGACGATCACATATTGCGCGCCCAGTTCGCGGGCCCGGTTGGCCACCCGGGCGATGTGCTCGGGCCGGACGTGGGTAAGCTCGACGCCGGCCAGCACCTCCATCTGCCCCCGGGCGGTTTCCAGTTCGGCGGCGGCCTTGAGCACGGGCAGAATCAGCTCCAGCGTGGACAGGTCGGCGTGATCGGACATGCCCAGAATCCGGTAGCCGGCCACCTCGGCCCGGCGGATATGCTCGGCCGGAATCAGCGCCCCGTCGGACATCAGGGTATGGGTGTGCAGGTCGATCATGGGTTACGCTCCCGTAAATAAAGCTCCGGCGGCGGATGCAGTTCAGCCTTTGGGCCAGCGGGCCACGAAGGCCCGGTAGTCCTCCAGCGTGTCGATGCCCTTGGGCGGCGCTTCGCGCACCAGGCCGACCTTAATCCGCAGCCCGTTCTCCATGGCCCGCAGCTGCTCAAGGCACTCCAGCCGCTCCAACCGGCCGCGCGGCCAGCCGACGAACTTGAAGAGGGCTTCGCGCCGGTAGGCGTAGATGCCCAGGTGGTGATAGCCGAACGGTTCGTCCGCCGCCCGGACCGAGTCGCGGTCATAGGGAATGGGCGAACGGGAGAAGTACAAAGCCGTGCCGTCGGCGGCCAGAACCACCTTGACCGCGTTGGGATTGGCGAAATGCTCGGCCGTCCGGATCGGATAGGCCAGGGTGGCGAGGTCGGCCGCCTGGGGGCCGGGGGCCAAAAGCTCCAGCAGGCGGACGACCTCCTGCGGGTCGAGCTCGGGCTCGTCGCCCTGAAGATTGACGATGGCGTCGGTCTCTACCGGCAGGCGGCGGGCCACCTCGGCCACCCGGTCGGAGCCGGAGGCGTGGTTCGGATCGGTCATCTCCACCCGCGCGGGCAGATTCCGCGCCCGGATGAACGCGCCGACCGCATCGAGAATCTCGGCGCTATCGGTGGCCACGGCCGCGCCGGCGATCCGGCCGCCGGAGAGCTGCACGGCCCGGACGGCGGTTTCGAGAGTGTGGCAGATGAGGGGCGCGCCGGTCTCGGCCAGCAGCATCTTGCGCGGCAGGCGCTGCGAACCCAGACGCGCGGGGATCACGATATAGGCGGACATACGCAAACAGCCTTTCAAAATAATGGTCGGCCCCGACCGTTCAACGGGCCAAAACGCCCAGATAGCATAGCTAAAAATCAGCTGGTGTCTCGAAGAATATTGAAGAATAAGCCCCGTCTCCGGGGGAACTTTTTTGCAAAAAAGTTCCCCCGGACCCCCTCAAAAAACTCTCATCAGGCTCCGCCGTTTCGAGCGCTCAGATGAGTAAACTCAACGTCTGCCCCATTCGTTCGACTCACCCCTCTGAACCGTTTGGTCACACGAAACGTTTGGTGCATGTGCGGCACGCACTTGCAAAAAAGTTCCCCCGGTCCCCCTTAAAAAACTCTCAACTGGCTCCGCCGTTTCGAGCGCTCAGATGAGCAGATTCAACGCCTCTGCCAGTCGAGCGGCGATCGCTTCCGGCTGCGGGCATGATGGCCTGCCAAAGGCCGCACTCTCGGAAACTTTTGGGGAAAAGCCAAAAACCGACTTGACAGTATTCAGCAAATAGAATATTGTTCGTCGAGACGAACTTTTGTGCTGTCCCTAACCGGAGCCCCTGCCCCGATGACTGAGCCGGGCAAAATCGAGTTGAGCGCCAGCCTCGAGGATTACCTCGAGGCCATTTTGCGCATCATCCAGCGCAAACAGGCGGTGCGGGCCAAGGACATCAGCCAGGCCCTCTCGGTCGGCAAGTCCTCGGTCACGGGGGCGCTCAAAGCCTTGGCCGAACGCGGGCTGATCAATTACGCCCCCTACGACGTCATCACCCTCACCGATTCCGGCCGCCAAACCGCCGGCGAGATCGCCCGCCGGCACGAGACCCTGCGCGACTTCTTCGTCAACGTGCTGGCGTTGGAGGAAAGCGTGGCCGACCAGGCCGCCTGCAAGCTGGAACACGCCGTCAGCGAGGAAATCCTCGAACGGTTCGTCGATTTCGTCAACTTCGTCGCCCAATGCCCGCGCGGGGGTGAGAAGTGGATCAAGGGTTTCAGTCATTACTGTGAAAACGGCAAGGATACGGGCAATTGCGAAAAATGCGTGAGTCTGACCCTGCAAGAGATCAAGGAGAACCGAGTGAACCAACCCGCTAACGCCAGTCCGCAAACTCCGCTGGACGAACTCCGTCCGGGCGAAAAGGGCGTCATCGCCAAGCTGACGGGCACGGGCAGCCTCAAAACCCGGCTGCTGGAGATGGGCGCCACGGCCGGCACTGTGGTCGAAGTCGAACGGGTGGCCCCGTTGGGCGATCCGCTGGAGATCAAACTCAAGGGCTATCACCTCACCCTGCGCCGCGAAGAAGCCCAGCGCATCCTCGTCCGGCGCGGATAAATTTTTTTAAGGACAAAGTACGGCATGCCTAACTTTATGAGCCTCAACGAAAATACAAACCCGCTGGTGGTCGCCCTGGCCGGCAACCCCAATGCCGGCAAGACCACGATCTTCAACCTGCTGACCGGCGCCCGGCAGCACGTGGGTAATTATCCGGGCGTGACCGTGGAGAAGAAAGAGGGCCGCTGCCGCCACGCCGGCCGGGAACTGAACCTCGTCGACCTGCCCGGCACCTACAGTCTGACCGCCGGCTCGCTGGAGGAGACCGTGGCCCGCGACTTCCTGCTGCGGGAGCGGCGGGATGTGGTGGTGGACGTGGTCGACGCCACCAACCTGGAGCGCAATCTCTACCTGGCCGTGCAGATGCGGGAGCTGGGGCTGCCCCTGGTCCTGGCCTTCAACATGAGCGACCTGGCCCGCGAGCGCGGGCTGGAGTTCAATCTGGAGCTGCTCTCCCGGCATCTGGGCGCGCGGATCGTGCCGACCGTGGGCCATCGCGGCGTGGGCCGGGAGGCGCTGCTGGAGGCCGCGCTGGCCACGGCCGCGGCCGAACCTCCTCCGCCCCTGCTGCTCGACTACGGACCCGAGGGCGAGGCGGCGATGGCCGAACTGACCGCCGCGCTAGACCAGGCGGACCTGAACCTCTCCGGCGCCCCGAGCCGCTGGATCGCGGTCAAACTGCTGGAGAACGACCCGGAGGTCGAGGCCCGACTCAAATCGCCGCCGACGGCCGCCCTGGCCGCCCGCCTGCGCACGCGCCTGGAGGGGACGCTGGGCGAGAGCGCCCAAACCTTGATCGCCGAGCATCGGTACGGCTTCATCGCCGGCGCCTGTCGGGAGGCGGTCCGGGCCACGGTCGAGGCGCGCCAGTCGTGGTCGGACCGGATCGATGCGGTGGTCACCCACCGGGTGCTGGCCCTGCCCATCTTCCTGGGCCTGATGTACCTGGTCTTCCAACTCACCTTCACCCTGGGCGAGCCGCCGATGGGTTGGATCGAGGCGGGATTCGGCTGGCTGGGCGAAGCCGTGGCCGGACTCTGGCCGGCCGATGCGCAGAGCGCGCTCAAGTCGCTTTTGGTCGACGGGCTGATCGGCGGGGTGGGCGGCGTGGTGGTCTTCCTGCCCAACATCCTGCTGCTCTTTCTGTCCATTTCCCTGCTGGAGGATTCGGGTTACATGGCCCGGGCGGCCTTCATCATGGACCGGCTGATGCACCGGATCGGCCTGCACGGCAAGAGCTTCATCCCCCTGCTGATCGGTTTCGGGTGCTCGGTACCGGCGATCATGGCCACCCGGACGCTGGAGAACCGCCGCGACCGGTTGACGACCATGCTGGTGGCCCCGCTGATGAGTTGCGGGGCGCGGCTGCCGATCTACGCGCTCATCATCCCGGCCTTCTTCGCCCCGGCCTGGCAGGCGCCGATCCTCTGGCTGATCTACTTGATCGGCATCGTCCTGGCCGTAGTCGTGGCCAAGCTGCTGCGCTCCACCCTTCTACAGGGCGAATCGGTGCCGTTCGTCATGGAACTGCCGCCCTATCGCCTGCCCACGCTCAAGGGCGTGCTGATCCACATGGCCGAGCGCGGCTGGCTCTATCTGCAAAAAGCCGGCACCATCATCCTGGGCATCTCGATCCTGCTCTGGGCGGCCACCGCGTACCCGAAAAAGGAAGCCTTTGAGCGCGACTACGCGGCCGAGATCGCGGCCGTGGGCGCCTCCGGCCTGGACGAAGAGGCCAAGGCCGAGAAGCAGGCCGAGTTGGAGCACGCCCAACAGGCCGAGGAACTGGCCTACACCGTGGCCGGCCGGATCGGGCACGGACTGGAACCGGTCCTGCGGCCCCTGGGGTTCGACTGGCGCATCGGCACGGCCCTGATCGGAGCCTTTGCCGCCAAAGAAGTTTTTGTCGCCCAGATGGGCATCGTCTACTCGGTGGGCGAAGCCGACGAGGATTCCGATTCGTTGCGCGAGCGGTTGCGGCAGACCTACACGCCCCTGACCGCGTTCTGCATCATGGTTTTCTGCCTGGTGAGCGCGCCCTGCATGGCGACCATTGCCGTAACCCGGCGGGAGAGCGGCTCCTGGGGGTGGGCCTTGTTCCAACTGGGAGGCTTGACGGTGCTGGCCTATGGGCTGACCCTGGTCATCTATCAGGTCGGCTGGGCCTGCGGCTTCGGACAGGGGTGAAACCAAACTCAGGTCGATTCCAATGAAGGAGACAGAGCATGTGGGAGAGCGTGATCGTGGTCGGCACGGTAGGCTTGGCCGTCGGATTCATGTTCCGGTCGCTGTGGCAATTGGTGTCGGAACCGAACAAACCCGGCGGGTGCGGGTGCGGCTGCAAGTGCCACGCCCCCTGCCCCGAGACGGAAAATGATGCAGCCGACGAGGCAACGGAGAAATAACAATTTTCAAATCCGACGGCAACCTGGAATATTGAATCGAGCGAACCACAAAAGCCAGCAACATCTTTAACAAACAATAGTTATAGACACAAACACTCGATTCACAGGCAAGCCTAATGCATCGGAATCAGTAGTTACCGCTTGACATCAGGTATGGCGTGGCCTATTGTAAATGCGTAGTTATTTAGACTCAATCTCAATAAGCGCAGTTTGCTTTCTGCTCGGAGGATTTGCGGCGATGGTAGCCAACACAGTGGCGCTCACCGAGTTGCAAGCCGGGGAGCGGGGGTGGGTGGCGGAATTGGCGGGCGGAACCGCTTTTCAACATCGTCTGGCGGCCATGGGGTTGACCCTCGGCCGGGAAGTGTCCATCCTGCAAGCGCCCGGGCGCGGCGGCCCGCGTTTGGTGGCCGTAGGCCGGGCGCGCCTGGCCTTGGGCCATGGGATGGCGGAAAAAGTCATCGTTCGCCGGTTGCAGACCAACTCAGAGGTGCCAGAATCCCGTAATGCCTGTTGAGCCCGACCGGCCGCTCATAGCTTTGGTCGGCCAACCCAATGTCGGTAAATCAACCATCTTCAACCTGCTGACCGGATCGGATCAGCAGGTTGGTAATTTTCCCGGCGTTACGGTCGAGAAAAA
>CAYMGG010000284.1:0-2488 GCA_964389915.1 uncultured Planctomycetaceae bacterium | reverse complement strand
GGCGGGCGCGGGCCATGGGCTTCACCCACGCCGACATCGGTTATGACCTGGTGGATCTGCCCGGGGCGTATAGCCTGACCTCCTTCTCCCCCGAAGAACGGGTGACCCGCGACTTCCTGCTGCTGGAGCGGCCGGAGGTGGCGGTGATCGTGGCCGACGCCGCCGACCTGGAGCGCCACCTCTGCCTGGCCTTCCAGGTGCTGGAGATGGGGCTGCCGGCCGTGCTCTGCCTGAACATGGCCGACGTGGCCCGGCGGCGCGGCATCCGCCTGGACGCCCCCGCCCTGGCCCGGGCCCTGGGCATTCCGGTGGTGCTCACGGTCGGCGCCCGGGGCGCGGGCCGCGAAGAACTGGGCGCGGCCATTGCCGCCCAGGCCGGACGAGTCCGCCCCGAAGCCCCGGTCGACACCGACTGGCGGCTGGACTACGGCTCCGAGCTGGAACCGGCCCTGGAGCGGCTGGCCGAACAGTTGGCCGAACACCGCCACCTGGCGGCCGACTTTCCGGTCCGCTGGCTGGCGGTCAAACTGCTGGAAGAAGACCCCGACGTCCGCCGGCTGCTGCGCCAGCACACCCACGACCTCTCCGGCGACGTGCTGATCCGGGTGGTGGACCGGACCCTATCTCCGCTGCGGGCCCTCGGCACCGGCGCCCTGAGCGTGGCGGCCGCCCGCCAGCGCGAGGCCGCGCGTCTGACGGCCGCCTGCGTGACCTGGCCGGAATCCGAGAGCCCCACCCACTCCGACCGGGTCGACCGCTGGGCGCTCCATCCGGTGGGCGGGTGGCTGATTCTGGCGGCGGTACTGCTGGGCTTCTACGAACTGGTGATGGTCGGCGGAACCGCCCTGGCCGACCGGATCTTTCCCCTGCTGGAACTGATCCGCGAGCCGCTGGGCCGCCTCTTCGTCGCGACCGATCCGCTGCGAACCGGCCTGCTGGAGAGCCTGGTCATGGATGGGTTGGTGGAGGGGGTGCTGGCCCTGCTCTACTATCTGCCGGTCTTCTTTCTGCTGTATCTGCTGATCGGGGCGCTGGAGGATTCCGGCTACATGGCCCGGATCTCCTTCCTGACCGACCGCCTGTTGAGCCGGTTCGGCCTGCACGGCCAGGCCACCCTGCCCCTCATCCTGGGCGGAGCCATCGCCGGCGGCTGCGCCGTGCCCGGCATCCTGGCCACGCGGGGCATGCGCGACGAGCGGGCCCGGCTGGCCACGATCCTGGTCATCCCGCTTCTCAACTGCGTGGCCAAGCTGCCGATCTACGTCTTTATCGCCGACCTGTACTTCCGCGCCTGGAAGGGACAGGTGCTCTTCGCCTGCTCGCTGGTCAGCCTGGGCGGGGCGCTCCTGATCGCCTGGCTGCTCAGCCGCTTCGTCCTGCCGGGCGAGCCCGCGCCGTTTCTGCTGGAGCTGCCGGCCTATCACTGGCCGACCGCCCGGGGCGTGCTGCAGCGGGCCTGGCAGCGGACCGGGGCGTTTTTGCGCAAGGTGGTGACCGTGGTGGCGGCGGTGCAGGTGGTCTTCTGGTTCTGCCTGGCCTTCCCCCGCCTGGAGACACCCCGGGAGCAGGAATATGACTCCCGTCTCCAGGTCGCCCTCGACGAATTCGCCGCGCAAGCCGGCCCCGACAATCCCTTTGTCGAACGGCTCAACCGGCCGGCATTGGCGGCATTTCTGACCTACCGGGAACGCCGGGGCGAAAACGCCGCCGACGCCCCCCTGCCCGCGCAGCCGGACTTTTCTCTGCTGCTGGCGGCCCAACGCGGCGAGGCGGCCACGCCGGCGGCGGCCCGGGCGGGCGTAGCCCTGGATCAGCTGCTGCAAAAGCTCGAAGCCTGGCGCGGCGAACGCCGGCGCGAACAGGCCGCCCACAGCCTGGCCGGCGTCCTGGGCCGCTCCCTGGAGCCGCTGACCAAGCTGGCTGGCTTCGACTGGCGGATCAACCTGGCCATTCTGAGCGCCCTGCCGGCGCGCGAGGTCTTCGTCAGCTCCCTGGGCACGATCGGCAGCCTGGAAAACGCCGCGCCCTCAGGCGATGCCTCGCCGGCGTCCGCCGCCAATCAACCCGCGCGACTGCCGGCCGCCGGCGGCGGCCGAGCCCTGGGGCTGGCCCTGCTAGCGTTTGCCGCCTTCTTCCCGCCCTGCCTGCCAACCGTGGTAGCGATCAAGGCCGAAACCGGACGCCTGCGCTGGGCGTTCTTCGCCCTGACCTATCCGTTCGCCCTGGGTTTTCTGGCGGCCGTGCTGACCTATCAGATCTCGCTGCGGCTGGCCCTCGGCGGCTGACCTTTGCCCCCCTTGGCCGGCAAACGCCCCAAACCTTTTTCACCATGTGCGTACCGCGGCCCGACAACCTGAATCGAATTTTGCATGGCCGTTTTTGGGGAACCTTTTTTACAAAAAAGGTTCCCCAAAAAACTCTCGACCGACTCCGCCGGTTCGAACGTTCAGATGAACAAATTCGGCGCGGATGGATTTCGCACCTATTC
>CAYMGG010000283.1:5030-8064 GCA_964389915.1 uncultured Planctomycetaceae bacterium | reverse complement strand
TCCGGGAACCTTTTTTACAAAAAAGGTTCCCGGCCCCTCCAAAAAATTCTCACCCTGCTTTTCGGCGCGACCTGTGCGTCGCGTCGAAAAGCAGGGTGAGGTAATTACGCCGGCGTTCAACCTTTGGTGAAGACCATCGTTTCGCCCTGCCGGTCGGCGCGGATCAGGTCGCCGTCCTTGAATCCGCCGCCCAGGATCTGCGCGGCCAGCGGGTTCTGGATCTCCTGTTGCAGCAGCCGGGCCAGCGGGCGGGCGCCGTAAGCCGGCTCATAACCCGCCTCGGAAAGGTGCTCAATGGCCGCTTCGGATAGTTCCAGCCGCAGGTTGCGTTTGGCCAGCTGCCGGCGGACGCGCTCCAACTGGATCTCCAGAATGTGGCGCATGTCCTCGCGCGAGAGCCGGCGGAAGACGATGGTCTCGTCGATCCGGTTCAGGAATTCCGGGCTGAAGTGCTGGCGCAGAATGTCGAGCACCTGAGCGTGCAGCCCCGGATCTTCCAGGTCCGGCGCGTCCATGATCAGCCGGCCGCCGAGGTTGCTGGTCATGATGACCAGGCAGTTGCGGAAGTTGACGGTCCGGCCCTGGCCGTCGGTCAAACGGCCGTCGTCCAGGAGTTGCAGCAGCGTGTTGAAGACCTCCGGGTGCGCCTTTTCGATCTCGTCGAACAGGATGACCGAGTAGGGCCGCCGGCGTACGGCCTCGGTCAGCGCGCCGCCTTCCTCGTAGCCCACATAGCCGGGAGGCGCGCCGATCAGGCGGGCCACCGAGTGCTTCTCCTGATACTCGCTCATATCGATGCGCACCAGATTGCGCTCGTCGTCGAAGAGAAATTCCGCCAGCGCCTTGGCCACCTCGGTCTTGCCCACGCCGGTGGGGCCCAGGAAGATGAACTTGCCGACCGGCCGGGCCTCGTCCTGTAGGCCGGCCCGGCTGCGGCGGATGGCGTTGGCCACGGCCAGCAAAGCCGTGTCCTGGCCGATTACCCGCCGGCGCAGGCGCTCCTCGATCTTGAGCAGTTTCTGCATCTCGCTCTCGACCAGCTTGCTGACCGGGATGCCGGTCCAGCGCGAGACGACTTCGGCGATGTCCTCGGCGCTCACCTCCTCCTTGAGCAGCGCTCCGTCCTTTTGCAGATCCAGCAGACGGGCATTTTCGATCCCCAGGCGGCGCTCCAGATCGGGCAGGACGCCGTGGCGCAGCTCGGCCACCTTGTCCAGCTCGCCGCGCCGCTGGGCCAGTTCCGCCTCGGTGCGGGCATGCTCGGACTGCTCCTTGATCTGGCGGATGCCGGAGATGACGTCCTTTTCGGCCTGCCAGCGGGCGGTCAGGGAGCGGCACTGTTCCTCCAGGTCGGCCAGCGCTTTTTTCAGGGTGGTCCGGCGTTCTTCAGCCGGAGCGTCGCGATCCTTGGCCAGGGCCTTGAGTTCGATCTCTAGTTGCATCTTGCGGCGATTGAGTTCGTCCAATTCCTGAGGCAGGGAGTCGAGCTCCAACCGCAGGGCGCTACAGGCTTCGTCGACCAGGTCGATGGCCTTGTCGGGCAAAAAGCGGTCGCTGATGTAGCGGTCGGAAAGCGTGGCCGCCGCGACCAGGGCCGAGTCCTGGATACGCACGCCGTGGTGTACCTCGTAGCGCTCCTTGAGTCCGCGCAGGATGGCGATGGCGTCGGCCACGTCCGGCTGATCCACGAATACGGGCTGGAAGCGCCGCTCCAGGGCCGCGTCTTTTTCCACATGCTTGCGGTATTCGTCGAGCGTGGTCGCGCCCACGCAGCGCAGCTCGCCTCGGGCCAGGGCGGGCTTGAGCATATTGGCCGCGTCGGCCGCCCCTTCGGCGGCGCCCGCGCCCACGATGGTGTGCAACTCGTCAATGAATATGATCACTTCGCCGGCGGCCTGCTTGACCTCGTTCAAGACGGCCTTGAGCCGGTCCTCGAATTCGCCGCGATACTTGGAGCCAGCGATCATCGCCCCGATGTCCAGGGCCAAAAGTCGCTTGTTCTTGAGCCCCTCCGGCACGTCGCCGGCCACGATCCGCCGGGCCAGTCCCTCGACTATGGCCGTCTTGCCCGTGCCCGGTTCGCCGATCAGGACCGGGTTATTCTTGGTCCGGCGGGAGAGCACCTGCATGGTCCGGCGGATCTCGTCGTCGCGGCCGATGACCGGATCGAGCTTGCCCTGCCGGGCGTCCTCGGTCAGGTCGCGGGCGAACTTTTTCAAAGCCTGGTATTTGTCCTCGGGATTCTGGTCGGTGACCCGTTGATTGCCGCGTACCTCGCGCAGGGCCGAGAGCAGGGCCTCGCGGTCCGCGCCGCGGTCCTTTAGCAGCCGTCCGACTTCGCCCTTGTCTGCGGCCAGGGCCAGGAAAAGGTGCTCGGTGGAGATGTACTCATCCTGCAACTGGCGGGCTTCCTTCTCCGCCTGATCGAACGCGGCCTTGGCTTCGCGGGAGAGATACTCGCCGCTGGCGGTTCCCTCCACGGCCGGACGGCGGGAGAGTAATTTCTCCGCGTCTTGGGTGATGAGTTGGCCGGTTACGCCCAGTTTTTTGAGCAGCGCGGCCGGCACGCCGTCGGCCGGTTCCAGCAGGGCCAAAAGCAGATGCTCCAGCCCGATCTCCTGATGCTGGTGCTTAACGGCCAGCTGGCGGGCCTGCTCGAGAGCTTCCTGGCTTTTAATGGTCAGACGATCCATGCGCATGTCGGTTTCCTCCGGTCAGGGCGTGGCCCTAGCCCACGGTCAAAAAAACCAAATCAAGCGTTGGATTGCAAGCTTTATGCCAGGACGTGGAAGTGGCTAAGCCGGGCGGAAAGCGGAATTTAAGGGAATTTTTCGGCGGGAGGAATTGTCAGTTTGACAGGGTATGCAAAACAAGGGCGGCAGGGAAAAGCATAATCCCTGCCGCCCTCGGCGTTCGATTAATCGCCGGTTCAGTCGCCCCGGGCGATGGCGATCCGGCCGGAGCGGACCATCTCCTTGATCCCGTAGGGGCGGACCACCTTGATGAAGGCCGAGATCTTCTCCTCGCTGCCCGA
>CAYMGG010000283.1:0-5020 GCA_964389915.1 uncultured Planctomycetaceae bacterium | reverse complement strand
GTCAGGGTCTTTTCCGAGACGTCTTCGATCCGGCCGCGGAAGATGTTGACCACTTCGATGATCTCCGAGCGCTTGGCCGCCGGCGCGCTCAGCTTGAGCAGGATCAGGTCGCGCTCGATGAAGGGCGTTTCCGAAAAATCCTGGACCTTGATGGTGTCGATCAGTTTTTCCAGCTGCTTGCGGACCTGCTCGAGGATGGCCTCGTTGCCGGCCACGACGATGGTCATGCGCGAACGGTCGGGGTCTTCGGTTTCGCCCACGGCCAGGCTTTCGATATTGAACCCGCGGGCGCTGAACAGGCCCGCCACCCGGGCCAGGACGCCGGGTTCGTTGGAAACGGTGGCGGAAATAATGTGCCGCATCGACTGCTCCTTTTTATCAGGCCATGCCGCCGATCATTCGATCGATGGCTTCGCCGGCCGGAACCATGGGAAAGACGTTCTCCTCGCGCTCGACCCGGGCGTCGACCACGACCGGGCCCTTGTGGGCCAGAGCCTGCTTGAGAATCTTGGTCGTGTCTTCGCGCTTTTCGATCCGCAGGCCCTTGATGCCGAAGGCTTCGGCCACGGCCACGAAATCGGGGTTGTCCTCGAGGTTGGTGTGCGAGTATTTGCGCTTGTAGAAGAGCTCCTGCCACTGGCGGACCATGCCCAGGAAGCTGTTGTTCAGGATGATGATCTTGATCGGCAACTTGTGGTTGCGGACCGTGGTCAGCTCCTGGATGTTCATCTGGATCGAGCCGTCGCCGGCGATGTCCACGACCAGGTGGTCGGGCTTGCCGAACTGCGCGCCGATGGCCGCCGGCAGGCCGAAGCCCATCGTGCCCAGGCCGCCGGAGGAGATCCAGGTGCGCGGCTTGGTAAAGTTGCTGAAGAGCGCCGACCACATCTGGTGCTGGCCGACCTCGGTGCAGATGATGGTCGGCTTGTCCTTGGTCAGCCGGCCCAGCTCCTCGATGACGAACTGCGGCTTGAGTCCCCGCTTGTCGTAGGCGAGCGGGAACTTCCGCTTCCACTCCGCGATCTGGGCCAGCCACTCGGGATGCTTGCTCTTCTTGACCAGGGGCAGCAGCTCCTTGAGGATGCGGGTGGCGTCGCCCACGACCGGGACGTCGACCCGGATGCTCTTGCTGACCGAGGTCGGATCGATGTCGACGTGGATGATCTTGGCCCCCGGGGCGAAGGCCGAGATCTTGCCGGTGATCCGGTCGTCGAACCTCGCCCCCACCGCGATCAGCAGGTCGCAGTTGGTGACCGCGTAGTTGGCGTAGGCCGTCCCGTGCATGCCCAGCATCTTGAGCGAGAGCTCGTGGGCCGAGGGGAAGGCCCCCAGCCCCATCAGGGTGGTGGTGACCGGCAGCTGGGCCTTTTCGGCCAGCTTGCGGACCAGGTCGCAGCCGCCGCTGTTAATGACCCCGCCGCCGACGTAGAGGACCGGCTTGGCCGCCGAGTTGATCAGGTCGGCGGCGCGGGCGATTTGCTTGGGGTTGCCGTCCAGCCGGGGCTTGTAACCGGGCAGCTCGACGGTCTTGGGCAGCGGCGTGGCGATGTCGGCGTTCTGGACGTCGACCGGCAGGTCGACCACCACCGGGCCGGGCCGGCCGGTGCGGGCGATGTGGAAGGCCTCGCGCAGAATGCGCGGCAGATCCTCGGCCTTCTTGACCAGGTAGTTGTGCTTGGTGATCGAGCGGGTGACGCCGGTCAGGTCGACCTCCTGGAAGGCGTCGTTGCCAATCAGCTGGGTCTTGACCTGACCGGTGATGGCCACCAGGGGGATCGAGTCCATGTAGGCGTTGGCGATGCCGGTGACCAGGTTGGTGGCGCCGGGGCCGCTGGTGGCGATGACCACGCCGACCTTGCCCGTGGCCCGGGCGTAGCCGTCGGCGGCGTGGCAGCCGGCCTGTTCGTGCCGCGGCATGACCACCTTGATGTCGGGGGCGTCGTACAATTCGTCGAAGAGCGGAATGACCACGCCGCCGATATAGCCGAAGACCAGGTCGACTTTCTCGGCGCGCAGCGCTTCGACGAAAATTTTGGTGCCTTTCATGATTCTCTCCCAGTCGATGACAATAAAAAAACCCGGGGCAGGCCCGGGTTGGCGAATGCGTGAACTGCGCTTGCCCTAGGCCGTGGCTCCTCCGTGGTCGCGAACAAGTACCCGCACGTCCGCGACGGACGCTACTACTACTACCACCCCGGCAATAAGGATCTGGGACAAGGCCGACATCGTGAACGGTTCCTGTTTTCCGCTAGGAATACCTGAATCATTTAACATATTACGTTTTCCCGGCAAGGATAGTCAAGCAAAAAACTGGAAAATGTTTGCCTGGTAGGAGAGGGGCGTTTTGGCTATAGTGGCCGCTTGCACAGGGAGGCGTTGGCATGCTGAGGTGGGAGATGTTGCCGGGAGTGGAGGTTTTTTGGCCCGGCCTCGTGGCCTTGGGGGTGGGGATCGGTTTCTTGACCGGCCTGTTCGGCGTCGGGGGCGGGTTCCTGCTCACGCCCTGCCTGCGCATCCTGTTTGGCATCCCCTATCCGCTGGCCGTGGGCAGCGGCCTTATGCAGATCTTCTGTATCGGCACCGTCTCGGCCTTCAAGCACTGGCGGCGGGGCAACGTCGACGTCCGACTGGGGGTGGTGATGGCCGTCGGGGCCAGTGCCGGTGCCTGGGTGGGCAAATATTTCCTGGGGCTGCTCCAGAACCGGGCCGGCGTGATGCGCTGGCACGGCCGCGAGCTGCCGTGGATGGATCTGGTCATGAACGGTCTGTTTCTGCTGTTCATGACCGTGGTTCTGATCTCGATTTTGCGGGAGACGGCCGGCGCGAAAGGCGAGGAAGCCAACGGCGGGAATTTCGCCCGGCGGTTACGCGCCTGGCGTTTTCCGCCGCTAGTCGCCTTTGCGGGCAGCCGGATTGAGGAAATGAGCCTCTGGACTCCGCTGGGGCTGAGTCTGGTGGTGGGCGTGCTCATCGGCCTGATGGGCGTGGGCGGCGGATTCGTGATGTTCCCGCTTTTGGTCTACGGTCTGGGCGTGCCGACCACCATTGCCGTGGGCACCAGCGCGTTTCAACTGGTCTTCGCCACCGGCTGCGGCAGCTATATGCATTACTGCGCCGGCAACGTCCATCTTTTGCTGGTCGGGATATTGCTGGCCGGTTCGCTGGTGGGCGTGCAGCTGGGGGTCAGAGCCTCCGGCCTGCTGGGCGGAGCCCAGATCCGCAAGTATTTCGCCGGGGTGATCGCTTTGGGTATAGTGGTGATCGTTTATAGCCTGGCGGGCATGCTGCTATAGGCGGGGGCGGCGACTCCGATCAGCTTTTTTTCGGCGAACCTTTTATGCCCAAAAGGTCCTCCGGAACCGCTCAAAAACTCTCTCCCGGATTCGCCATCCCGAACGTTCCGGAGAATGGCGCCGAGGTTGCCGGAATTTACAAACGCCCTAACCGGTACGGCTATTTTTTACCTTCCAGTTCTTCCCGCGTGCGACGGAAATCCGGATCGGCCGGATCGAGTTCAACCGCGCGAAGGGCGGCTTCGCGAGCCGCCTCGGGGTGCCCGGCGAGGCGCCGCAACTTGGCCAGTTCATGCCAGACCTCGGCGGCTCCGCCGTACAGGCCGGCCGTTTTTTCGCAGGCCGCCAAAGCTTTCGCCGGATCGCCCCGCTTCTGCGCGGCCAGGCCTTCTAGAAATAGCGGCTCCCAGTTCTTCGGCCACTCCTGCCGCAACCGGGCGATCTGCTCGTCGGCCGCAGCGAGCTTGCCCGCCGCCAGCTGGCAACGGACGGAAAGAACCCCGCCCAGGATCGAATTGGGGAAGGCCGCAGCGGCCAGCCGGGCCTCGCGCGCGGCATCGTCATAGCGGCCGGCGGCCAGGAGCACGCCCACCACCAGCCGCCGGAGGGCCGGCTCCTGGGCGCCTGCGCCCGGCAGCGCCGTGCGCAGGGCCTGGAGCGCGCCGTTGAAATTGCCCTGAAATTGGCGGGCTCGGGCCAGGTCGAAATAGAGCTGGAGATATTCTTCGGCGTATTCGCGGCGGCGAAGCAGCAGCGGCCCGGCGCGACTGACGGCTTCGGTCAGATAGCGTTCGGCCTGCGCGGCCTGGCCGACACAGAGGGCAGATTGGGCGGCGACGGTCAGCGTGTCGAGCCAGGCGTCCTCGCCGTCGGAAGGCTGGTAGCAGTCCAGCGCCCTTTCGGCTATGCGCAAGGCCTCGGCGTGCTCGCCCAGCTGACCGAGCAGTTTGGCATGGTAGCGCAAGGCCTTCTGGTAGGCGGGAAAGAAGACGTGGGCCAGGCGGAACTGCTCCTCGGCCTTTTCCAGGTTGCCGGTCAGCTTATAGACCAGGCCCAGGTTCAGTCGCGCGATATAATATTTGGGGGAATGATAGAGCGCTTTGACCAGGCAGAGACGGGCGGGCAGGAATTCGTCGCCTTCGTGGCGGTCCAGGCGCGGACCGGCGGCCGCGCTGGCGGCGCGGAATTCGGCGGGGATATGCCCGCTCAAGCGCTCTTCGTCCGCGGCGATCTGGCGCCGCAGATCCTGGCGGGAGGCGCGCAGCTCCTTTAGCTGGGCCGCCAGGGCCGGATTGGCGGGATGATTCTGGTCGTCCAGCAGCAGCAGGTTCTCGACCTGCTTGAGCGTGCGCCGGGCGACGATCAGGGAGCGGGCCTGATCGTAAAGATACAGGCCGATGTTGTTATAGATGCGGCCGCGTTCGGTCCGGGGCGATTCGCGGCCGGTAGCCGGATCGATGATGCGCTGGCGGTAGGTTTTTTCCGCAATATCCTGCCAGAGATCGCCGGGGTCGAGCCAGACCCGGTTGCGCACGTGCGACCCGGCCGCGAAGAGGCTGATCAAGATCAGCAGCGCCAGCGCCGGCCGGCCGGCCTGGCGCAGGCTGGCGCCGATCTGCAACGTCTGCCGGCCGATCTGCGCGAACTGCTCGGCGCACTCGTCCGTCCACGAGGTATGAGGCGAAGCCGGAACTTTCATGTCGGGTCCTTGAGTCCGCCCCAAATAG
>CAYMGG010000282.1:0-8106 GCA_964389915.1 uncultured Planctomycetaceae bacterium | reverse complement strand
CGACACCGGTCTGGACCGCGAGGAGGCGACCATCCGCTGCATGGAGGAGGAGGTACGCCTGGCCATCGCAATGGGCTTGGACGGCTTTGTCCTGGACTTCTCCTCCTACCCGCCGGAGAAGCGGGACTGGGGCGAGTTCAACCGCCGCTCCTTCGCCCTGCTGGAAGCGGTAATGCGGGTCGATCCCGAGTTCAAAATCATCCCCGCGGTCTACTGCGACACGAAGCAGCACGGCGTCAACGGCGCGGGTGACGCCGACGTCACGCCCGAGCACTTCGCCTCGTCGGCCGTGATCGCCAAAGTGCTGGCCCATCCGGCGATCTACCGGCTGCCGGACGGGCGCCAGGCCTTCAGCCAGTGGCTGACCGAACGCCACAGCGCCAAATGGTGGCAGGCGGTGATGGCCTTGCTGGAAAAACAGGGCCACCCGCTCGCCCTGTTCTGCCAGTTCAACACCTACGGCCAGCTTGAAGAGTTTTCCCCCGTGGCCGCCGGCATGGCCCACTGGGGGCCGCGCACGCCGATCCACTTCGACTGGGTCAACCGGGTCCGCAAGCTGACGCCAACCGTGATCTCTCCGATCTGCGCCCAGGACGTGCGCACGCGCGGCTGTACGCTCTGGGAGGCCTGCGGCAGCCGAACCCTGCGCCAGACCTGGCAGACGGCCATCGAGGACGGGGCGGACTGGGCCTTCCTGAACACCTGGTCGGACTATTCGGAACAAGCCATGGCCCCCTCGACCGGCATCGGTTTTGGCATCTACGATCTGAACGCCTACTATATCCAATGGTTCAAGACCGGCCAGCAGCCGCCGATCACCCGCGACGTGGTCTACTACTTCTACCGGCGCAATCATACGGACGTGGACCCCAGCCGGGGGGTGAAGTGGAAATTCCGCAGCGATGGCGCCGAAGTCTTCATGCCGCAAAACCAGATCGAAATGCTGGCCTTTCTCAAGGAGCCGGGCGAATTGAAAATCACGATCAATGGGACGGATTATGTCTCCCAGGCCCCGGCCGGCATCACCTCCTTTACCGCACCATTGCCGCTGGGGGAGACTTTCGCTCCGATGTTTACCGTGAGCCGCGCCGGGCGAACCCTGATTTCAGCGCCCGGTCGCTATGCGGTTTTGGGCAAGGTCGAGTATCCGCACATGCTCTATAACTCCGGGGTCCTGGCCAGCCACGAAGAATAGCGTTCAAATCTACCACCATTAAGGCCGGAGCGGAATCAATCCGCTCCGGCCTTTCTCGTAAAGTTGCCAGCGATAGACAACACGCACCCACTTCAATGCTATATAGCCATTATTGCCAATCTAGACGTAGCCCCAAATAAGAAAAGAAGGAACATGCGGGCGGCAGCATTTTTGCCTTCCTTTACGACTGGAAGAAGGGATGGTGAATCAAGTCAAGCACCCAAACCTGGGTCTTACTTTAGGGCTGAATAAAACTGTCTCGACAATCCCCCATATTCATTATTGGCCGCACCTCGCGCACCTTACTCCAACTTTCTATTTGAAATCCCTCCAATATCCCCTTTTAAGTTGTCAGTGTTTTTATTACATTTTTTAAATAGCTTATTTAAAAGTATGTTGCACGCTATATGCCCTCTCCTGATTTGACATTTGCGTTGGCGGAAAATAGACTGGGATTAAGTTTATTACTTTTTTTTGAGAGGCAACGGCCAGTGATAGATGCCTGTAATCTAGAAATTATTACAAAAAAACAGGGGGGCTACTTCACGGCTAAGCAGGCCGTACAGGCCGGATTTGTCCGCCAAAACCACCGCTATCATGTCACCCAGAAACACTGGGAAAAGGTCGCGCGCGGCATTTACCGTTTGCCGGGATACCCCGAAGATTTTCAAGCCGAATTGATCCGGTGGTTGCTCTGGAGCCAGAATCAAAAAGGCGAAATCCAAGCCGTGGTCAGCCATTTCTCGGCCCTGCGATCTTTCGGCCTGCTCCTCCCCGCTGAAGTGACGCCCGAACTGACGCCCATCGACCTGACTGTCAGAGCCGATTTCATAAAAAAGGTGCCGCCCGAAGTCCGGCTGCACCCCCTGTCGTCGGCCGAATTCGATCAGCTGGAAACCCTTGATCAAGGTCTGTTGCGCCTGACCACTCCGGCCCGGACAGTCCGGGATCTGTCCGCCGAACTGATGGCCCGGGGTTGGCAAGAGCGCATGAGCGAGCGCTTGCGGGCAATGAGTTCTTCAACGACGGAACCGGCGAATACCTCGGCCGAGACGCCCCCGGCTTGGCCCGCGCCACAACCTGCGGACATCATCGAACTGCCCGCGCTGGACCTGTCGCCGGCCGCTTCCGGACCAGCGGAACCGGTCCGGATCACGACCTCGATCCCAGCGGCCACTCGGCCGGCTTCCCGCAGCCTGTTCGTCGCCCGCGAAGCCGCGTTGCCTCGCAACCGCCGGCGGCAGGCCGCCTTCACCCTGGTCGAACTACTGGTCGTGGTCTCCATCATCTCCGTTCTGGCCGCCCTGCTCCTGCCCGCGCTGGGCCGGGCGCTCGAATCGGCCCGCAACTCGCTCTGCACTAACAACCAGAAGCAGCTCCATCTGGCCGAAACCCTCTACACCGGCGAATACGGCGACTATTTGCCCATGACCCAGGTCGGCTCGGACACCAAGGATTTCTGGTGGGCCAAGGTTTCGCCCTTCTTGGAAACCGGCCAGCCGGAAACGACCTGGACGGCCTTTACCAAGCTGCCTTCGCTGCGCTGCCCGGTGCAGACCGAAAAACTGGGGCGGGAACTCAGCTCCTGGTGGCTGACCAAGCCCAGTTACGCCATGTCCTGGATGCTCGGGCCCAGCAACCACTACCCCAACCTCTGGATCAAGCTGGGCTCGGTCAGCCGGCCGTCGGACACCCTGATGCTCAGCGAATGCGGCTTCAACTCCTCAACCGGGGTCGTCATGCTCGACACCTACTGGCTGCGCCAGTCGGCCTACGAGCGGGGGGCGTATACGGGCGGCGTGCACCGCGGGGCCAACAACATCCTCTGGACCGACGGCCACGTCAGGCCCTGGCTCGACGTGCAGCAACTGACTTACGATCCTTATGCCCCGGGCAAGCCCGAGGACAAGTGGACCGCGGTCCGTCATTAGGGTAGGCTGAAGGAAACACCGGTCAAGGGACGTCCGTCGCCGCGGACTTGTGGAGCCGGTCTTTCCGTAACCGTCCGCCAAATAAAGGAAGGCTTATGTCCGCCCGTGCCGCGCTGAACCGCTTCACGCTGGTCGAACTGCTGGTGGTGATCGCCATCATCAGCGTGCTGGCCGCCCTGCTCCTGCCGGCCCTGGAGAAGGCCCAGGACTCGGCCCGCCGCTCCTTCTGTCAGGGCAACCAGAAACAGCTGGCCCTCTCGCTCAACCTCTACGTCGACGAATACGCCGGCAACTTCTGCCCCCCGACCAGCAACAATTACTCCCCGCAGGTCTGGCAGGGCTACAACTCGCCGACCTTCCGGCGCGTCAGTCACGGCATGCTCTTCGCCTACGCGGGCGCCCTGGAAGTCTATTTCTGCCCGGCCACGCTCTGGCCGGCCGACAACTGGTACAATGCCAGCCCGGCGCAGACCCGCGCCCGCTGGGACCTGACGCCCAACACTTACGGCGTCTCCAGCTACGCCAACGGCCTCTACGCCCTCGGCCGGCTGGGCAAGTACAACCTGGGCTCTCTGGGCAAGGTCCCGGCCATGTTCAGCGACGCCCTGGTCGCCGGCATTCCGCCGCATCCTACCTCGGACTCGCCTTATCCGCATCCGCCCGTCAGCCACGCCAACGCCGGCTTCAACGTGGCCCAGGCCGACGCCTCGGTCAAATGGTTCCCCCGGCAGAACCTGCCCAGCGCGGCCGTCAGCGAGCGCAATACGTTCACGGGCTCGACCTTTCACGGCGGGTGCAGCGCTTTCTGGAATGCGGTCAGTCCGGTGGCGATCAATTGAAGTCCGCCGAGGCAGAATCAGCATTGGTTGTTTGATCGGCGCTTTTTCAAAAATTCTGCCCTGTTTGGTTCCATCGCTTCAGTCGAACTTCTCTGACTTTCGCGTCAGGCCTCAGTCGATCCGGCTGAACGCGCGCCTCAGCGAAGCCGGTTGAGCTTTTGGCGGACAAGGGTACCGCTTTGCAAAAATTCTCCCGGTAACCGGTCGCACTATAACGGCTATAAACCGAGTTCGTTCGCCAACGCCCACAGAAAGGAAACCGTTTATGCCCCCCCGCCCCCTTCGCCCGTTTGCCCTGTTCAGTTCCGGCTTGATCTGCCTGGCCGCCACCGGCTGGGCGGGAGAGAACCTGGCCGACCAGGCGCGCCTGCTCTTCGAGCAGACGCGCATCAACGAAGGCAAGAGCTTCGATCTCTTCCTCCCGCCCAACACCGCCCCCGGCTGGCAGGACCAGACCCCCTGCGACGGCCCCGACACGGTGGAATTGTGGTTCCCCACGGTGCAGGCTCCGACCCTGCGCGGCTGCAAGTTTCGCACCATCTTCGACCCAATCTTTGCCGGCGAGCTCGAATGCTGGGACGGAAAAGCCTGGCAGAAGGTCGCCCCCCTGCCGGCCAATCCGGCCGGACGCGGCGGGGTGATCGAACTGAAATTCCCCCAGCCGGTGACCGCCCGCGGCCTGCGGCTGCGCCTGACCGAGGTGGGCAACGCCGACCACGACGTGCTGACCCTGGTGGACTGGCGGCTGGACGGCGAGCTACTAGCAGCCGAGCCACTCTATGATCCGGCCGACCTGACCCTGGAGTGCGCCGCACCGGAGAACGTCTTCGACCTGCCCGCCCCGGCCGAGGTCAAGATCGGCGTGGGCAACCGGCTGGGGGCAAGCGAAAATTTCAACCTCCAGGTCGAGTGGCGCGACCTGGCGCTGAATACCTATCCTGACCAGGCCTTGACCCAGGAACTGACCGTGGCCAAGGGCGCCAGCCAGTCGCTGAGCGCCGCCCTGCGCCTCAGCCAGCAGGGACCGTACCTGGCCACGGTGCGTCTGACCGACAAAGCCTCCGGCGTGCTGCTGGCCGCCAAGCGGATCATGGTCGGTCTACGGGCGCCCAACGCCTTTAACCAAGGCGAGGTCGAACCTCTGGCTCAGCCGGGCGCGGTCATCCCGACCTGGCGCGAGCGTCTGGCCAAGAACGGCACGCTCTGGGGCGCGGACTGTAGCCAGAGCGTCACCGGGTTGGGCCGCCGACCGGGGCCGGAGTTCTTCACCAAGCTGGCCGCGGCGGGCGACGAGATTCTGATGACCCACATCGCCTACCACATTTACGAGCCTTTGCCGGGGGTCTACAACTTTCAACTGATGGATCATGTGGTCAAGCAGGCCGAGGCCGCCGGCGTGGGCCTGACCTTGGGCCTGTGGTGGTGGGATTTTAGCGGCCCCAGCCAGTGGTGGCTGGCCGACCAGCGCCAGCGCGGCCGCGACGGCCAGAGCCGCGCCGGCTGGGAGGGCGTCTTCAGCGTCCACGCCCGCAAGTACCGCGCGCATGCCGAACGGGCGGTGGAGGTGATGGTCAAGCGCTACCGTAATTCGCCGGGCGTGATCCTTTGGCACCCGCACCCCTACGGCGGCGTGGACCACGACGGCCACGGGATCTTCGACTTCCACCCCGACACCCAGGCCGACTGGGCCGCCTATCTCCAGAAAAAGTACGGCGAAATCGCCAAGTTGAACGCCGCCTACGGCGCCAATTACACGGAGTGGAAGACCGTGGCCGTGCCCGAGCCGCTCTGGGAGCCGCTCAAGGCCAAGGGCGAATGGGAGACGCTCTCGCGCCTGCTGGACGTCCGGCCGCAGTGGGTGGACTGGCTCGATTTCTACCACGGCGGCATCCTGGAGATGCGCACCAAGATGATGCAGATCGTGCGCGAGCTCGACCCGGCGCGCGGCTTTGACGGAACCAACGCCACCGGCGGCGTGGGCCTGGCCGACGCGACCTTTGCGGGCCTGCGCGACCAGGGCGGCTTCTACGGCGACCAGGGCCTGAACATCCTCCACCACGTCCGGCGTTACGTGGCCAAGCGGCGCTACGGCCTGCCCCTGCGCCACGAGGACATCGCCCCCGTGACCGTGGGCCGCAACGGCTTCACCGCCGAGAACATCATCGACCGCTGCGACTGGGACGTGTTCCAGGTTGCCTGCCTGGGCGCGGATCATTTCAACTACGTCTTCACCACCTGGACCGACAGCCCCTTCTTCAACCGGGTCTTCAGCAACCCCCGGGCCAAGCGGCTGATCAAGCAGGCTCAGCGCGCGGAGCTGCCCTTCCGGCCGCTGGGCTATCTACACTCCTTCCAGACCGACGTCTTCGAGGGCAAGTACGAGTACCAGGGCATATCGCTCCACCGCTGGTGGACGATGAACGGCTTCTCCGGAGCCATGGTCGCTCCGGGCAACTTCTTCGAATGCTTCTCGGCCGGCGGCCCGCTGGAGGATTTGACCAAGTGCAAGCTGGTCATCGACGACGGCTCGCGGGCTCTGGAGGCCGCGGCCCTGGAGAAACTGGTCGCGTTCGTGGAGGCCGGCGGCAAGCTGGTTCTGCTCAACACCAGCGGCGAAGCGACGCTGCCGCGCCCGGAGAAGGACGAGGACTTCAGCCTCCTGCGGCGGCTGGGCTACCCGAATCCGGAAAAGCTGAAAGACCGCCAGCTCGCCGCCAGTCAGCTGATTCTGCGCAAGAACAACCCGGTCTTCCGCACCAGCATCACCCTGCCGGTGCACTACTGGTCCGCGCTGACCGTGCCGGAGGGGGGTGAATTGTTGGGCACGATCGGCGACCAGCCGGGCGCGGTGCGCTGGACGCATGGCCAGGGCGAAGTGGTCCTGCTGGGCGGGCAGATCGGCTCGATCACCGAGGGCAGCATCGCCCAGATCTTCGGCCAGCGCGACAAGAAGGACAAGGCCAAGGAGCAGTTGCTCTGGAGCCTGTGGGACAATGCCGAGCGCGAGCGGGTGGCCGCGCTCACCCCGCTCATGCGCGACCTGGCCGAGTGGGCCGGCGTGGCGCCGCAGTTTGAACTGCCGGGCGAATTCTACGCCCTGCAACGGCAGGACGGGGCCGAGCGCTTGCTCTACATGTATAATTACGGACCGGAAAAGTCGCCGGCCTTGCGCCTCAAGCTGCCCGAAGGCGATTACCAGGTGGTGGCCGAGACGCTCGAAGGCCAGACCGACCTGGGCTCACTGCCGGCGGCCCAACTGGCCGTGCCGGGCCCGGCCCTGCCCGCGCTGGGGAACAACCGCTTCATGGTCGTGCACCTGACCGCCAAGACGACCACAGCCGCCGGCAACATTCCCGACCTCTCGCCTTATCTGCCGTTCGATCTGCCGCCGCGTGGCACGCTCAGCGCCAGCGAAAAGAAGGTCTTCGCCCACTACTTCACGCCTTTTCCGCTCTCGATCGACAATAAGAATCCGGCCGAGGACTATTATGCCAAGGGCTACCTCAGCCCCGACGGCGAGCGCGGCAAACACCGCGCCTACGGCGGATATCTGCGCCAGCGGCCGCTCGGGCGCGCCCCGCGCCCCGAGGCCAATTGGCGCGAGCTGGACCTGGAAGAGGAGGTGCGTCGCGCGGCCGCGATCGGACTGGACGGCTTTACAGTCGACCTGCTGGGCGAAGGGCAGCTGCCCCAGGTGCGCCGGCTGCTGGACGCGGCGGCCAAGGTCGCCCCGGATTTTCACATCATGCTCATGCCGGACATGATGGCCCAATACCGCAAGGAACCGGAGAAACTGGCCCCGGTCCTGGCCGAACTGGCCGCCCACCCGGCGATTTTCCGCCTGCCTGACCGACGGCTGGTTGTCTCGCCTTACTGCGCCCAGGTCCAGGAACCGGCGTGGTGGCAGAACTGGCTGGCCGAATTTGCCAAGCAATCCGGCCCGGTAGCGCTGGTCCCGCTGTTTCAAGGCTGGCGCAAATATTGCGCGCCCTTCCGCGAGGTGAGTTACGGCATGTCCGACTGGGGGACGCGCACCCCGGCCGGCGCGGCGGGCCTGCAATCGGCCCCGGAGCAGATCCACGCCCTGGGCGCCAAGTGGATGGCCCCGGTCGCGCCCCAGGACTACCGGCCCAAAAGCTCG
>CAYMGG010000281.1:0-8197 GCA_964389915.1 uncultured Planctomycetaceae bacterium | reverse complement strand
GATCGGACGTGCCGGGCTTCAGCGCCCGGCAGCAGGAGGCCGTCCGGCGGATGGCCCAGCTGGCCGACCGCGGCGCCCTGGATCGGCGCGAACTCACCAAGCTTTCGGACGACGATGCCCAGGAACTGGCCGAATGGACCCTGGCCGGGGCTGGCGGCGCGTTTGCACCTCTGCCGGCCGCGGCTGCTGACGAGGCGATCCCCGTCGAAGGCGCAAGCCTTCTGGCCGTGGCCGCGGCGGTGATGTCCGGGGCGGAGACGGAAGCCGGAGCCAATGCCGGCGGGCCGGCGGCCGACGCCGGATTGTCTTTGCTGGGGCTGACGGAGCTGAGCGCCGACGAACAGGCGACGTTGCAGACGGCGCTGACCCAGGCACTGGCCGGCGCGGAAGCCGACCCCGACGCGGCGGCCCAGGCCTTGGCTACGGCCTCGCCGGAAGAACTACGCGCCGCCTGGTCCGAGGCCCTCCAGACGACCGGAATCGACGCGGCGGCAGCGGATCAGAACCTGATCGAACTGCCGGACGTGGTGGTCAAATCCCTGGCGGTGAAGGTGCTGGCCGTCGAACCGGCCCAACTTGACGCCAGCGAGCTGCTCGGCCAGCTGGGCCGTAGCGGCCAGAGCACCGGCCTGCTGGGCAGCCTGCTGCGCGAAACCCTGGCCCGGCAGCAGGCGGACGAATCTGTCGCCGAGGCCAGACCGCAGGTCGGCGCCGGTGAAGGCGAGAGCGGCCCTGGTGCGCAGCCGGAAAAGCTGGCGACGCTGGGTTCGGGCGCAGAGGCGGAAAACGATCGGCCGCTGAGCGCGGATCAACCTCAGTCGCGTGAGCCGGAAACGGACGGTTCGGCGACGCCTGACCTGCTGGCCGATTCCGAGGCCGGCGAATGGCTGGCGGGCATGCTGAACAACGGCGAAGAGGTCCAGTCGGGCGAGCGGAAGGCCGCGGGCGATGAGGTCCGCGTCGGTCCGGTCGGCTCGGCCGGTTCCCCGGCCAGCACGCCGGCGGCCCGGGCCGAGGCGGCCGCCAAGGCCGCCGACGCGGCCCCGAGCGCGCAAATGGCCGAGAATCTCGAACGCATCGAGCAGGTGGTCCAGCTGGCCGCCAAGCGGGGCATGAACCGGGTCAGTCTTCAGCTGGCGCCGGCCGAACTGGGCCGGGTGACCATCGAACTGCGCGTCAGTCACGGCGCGGTTTCGGCCGTGGTCAAGACGGACAACGCCGACGCCCAGCAGCTGCTGGGGCAAGGCCTCAACCAGTTGCGCCAGAACCTGCAGGTCCAGGGCATCGATCTGCAAGGCTTCGATGTCTCCGTCGGCGGCGAGGGTTTCTGGTCGGGGTCGGGCGGCGAGTGGTCCAGCGGTTCGGGCTCGGACTCGCGGCGGCGGCGGGAGAACGGGGAGGAGGCCGTCGGCGCGGTCGCGCCAGCCGGCGGAGAAACTAATAGCGGGGCGGCTTGGGGCGGCGGCGCACTCAACGTCGTGGCTTAGGGAACAGGAAAGGAGCCGATCATGACGGCCATTAGCAGAGCGATCAGCGGCACGGAAGACTATTACGTCTCCAGTTCGAAGGCAAAGGATGAGGCCGACGCGGCCGAAGCGGCCAAGAATAAAAGCCAGGTCACGCACGACCAGTTTCTCCAGCTTCTGACCACCCAGCTGACCCACCAGGATCCGCTCAGCCCCATGCAGGATACGGAGATGATGGGGCAGATGGCGCAGTTGCAAGCCCTGGACGAGCAGGTCTCCATGACCAAGGAAATAATCGCCATGCGCCTGGAGAGCCAGATCCGCGCGGGCGCGGAAATGATCGGGATGAGTGTGCATGCCAAGACCGCTGGCGGCGACGAGATTTCCGGCACCGTGGCCAGCGCTTCGGTGAAGGATGGGGCCGTGAATCTTAACCTGACCGACGGTCGCAGCGTACCGTACGCCAACCTGCTCGACGTGGGCTTCTAAAACGATAGCTACGGGTCGGGCGCGCGGGAGGCGCGCGCGACGGCCCGGTTCGTGCGCCCGGCGGCGGCGCGAGACGAATTACCAAGGCGCAACGAAAGGGGACGACCATGGGTTTAAGCCAAGCTTTGTACAGCGCCATCAGCGGCCTGACCAACCACCAGCGCGCGATGGACAACATCGGTAACAACCTCGCCAACGTCAACACCGTGGCCTTCAAGAAGGGTGTCTTCCAGTTCCGCACCCTGCTGGAGCAGACTCTGCGCGGCGGCATGGCCGCCGACACCGAATTGGGGCGCGGCGTCATCAACCCCTTGGCCGTGGGCCTGGGCACCCAGACCGGCAGCATCAACAAGGACTTCAACCAGGGCTCCTTCGAGACCACCGGCAACCAGCGGGACATGGCCATCGACGGCAACGGCTACTTCGTCCTGCGCAACGGCAACAGCAACGTCTATACCCGGGACGGAACCTTCTATCTGGGCAGCGACGGGTCGCTGTTGGGGGGCAACGGTCTCTCGGTCCAGGGCGTGCTGGCCGACAAGAACGGCGATATCCCCCAAGCCGGCGAAGTCACCGACCTAGTCATCCCCATCGGTCAGACCGGCGCGGCCACCGAGACTACCCAGGTCTCCTTGACCGGCAACCTCGACTCGCGCCTGAGCGTCGCCCCCGGCAACACGATCGCCACCGCCGCCGCCGCCCCGGCGGCGATCACCGACTCCACCTGGATCACCGGCAATGTCAGCACCGTCAACGTCGGCCACGTCGAGACCAGCGCCGCCCTGCGCGACGTCTCCTCGACCGTGACCCACGCCAACGGCGATCCAGCCACCATGGCCACCGATCTGGCCAATCTCGAATTCATGCGCGGCTCGGTCTGGGTCCGCCCCTTCGCCGGCATCAATGCGGCCACCAACACCCTGGCCGAACGGCAGATCACCATGTCCTGGAACAAAGGCGGCCGGCTCCAGACCAGTACCTTCACCTACGGCGCCAGCCCCAACGGCGACGGTACGACCTTGCAGGCGCTGATGGACTTCCTGGGCGGCGGCGTCAACGAGGATGCCACCACCGCCAACAACCGAGTGCTCGACTCGGGGGCGATGGGCCTGATCCGGGTCCAGGCCACCACCGCGGCCGTCGACGGCTACGACTCGCCCACCGAACAGGCCGGCGCCTTCTTCCGCCAGTATTTCGGCGGCCATGATCAGTCCGTGGACTACGACGCCCCTTATACCGGCGCCTCGGACATGACCTCGCGCGTCTCGATCGCCAGCAACCTGGGCACGGAAAACGAGATCACCGACATCGCCATGACCTACAGCAACATCAAGTACACCGACATTTTCGATGTGGACGCCGAGTACGGCGGCAAGCTGACCGACACCACCTCCACCCAGCAGACCGAGGACAGCACCAGCACCAACATGGTGGTGTACGACTCCCTGGGCAACCCCAAGACCGTCAACATGCAGATGGTGCTGGTGGATCGCGACACCAACTTCAGCACCTGGCGCTGGGTGGCCGAATCGATCGACGACACCGACGCCACCTGGTTGAACGGCAAGTACAACGGCGTCAACGGCGCTGTCACCAGCGTCAACGTGGGCACCGGCCTGATCCGCTTCGATTCCGAGGGCCGCTTCGTGGCCGGCTCCGAGCTGAGCCTCACCAGCGGCATCGAGATCACGCTCGAAGGCAAGGGCGTCAACAACCCGCTCCAGATCAAGATCAACGAAGGCCTGACCGCCGACCAGACCCAGAACCTCGATTTTGGCGCCCTCACCCAGGTGGCCGCCACCAGCGATTTCAACCTCAAGGATCAGGACGGCTCGGCCCCCGGCACGCTCGACTCCTTCACCGTCACCGCCGACGGCGTCATCCAGGGTGTCTACTCCAACGGCGTGGTCCAGAACCAGGGCCGGTTGGTCGTGGCCCTGGTGCCCAACGAAACCGGCATGATCAGCAGTGGCAACAACCTCTACTTTACTACCCCGGCCTCCGGCGACGCCCAGGTCAGCTTCGCCGGCGTGGGCGGCCGCGGCACGATCCGCTCCGGCACCCTGGAAAGCTCCAACGTCGACCTCTCCGAAGAGTTCACCAAGCTCATCACCACCGAACGCGGCTTCCAGGCCAACGCCCGCGTCATCAGCACCTCGGACGAGATGCTGGTGGAATTGGTCAACCTTAAGCGTTAATTAACCGCACCAACGCGATCCTTTCACTTCCGCAGGGCGGCCGGCTGGCTGCCCTGTTTTTTTTCGCCGCTTTTCTGGGGGAACTTTTTTGCAAAAAAGTTCCCCCAGCCCCCTTAAAAAAACTCTCGACATTTCCCATTTTCGCGCGACCGTAGGTTCCTCCGACAGGGAGGGCGGCAAAAAAAAGCGCTGGAGTCGCTTGACAGTTGAATATTATATAGTAATAACAATTATTATGATAAAATAAATGACTCAGCAGGGCAGCGGAATCCTGACCACCTAAAACTATGCAAAGGAAAACAAAAGATGGGCGAAACCAAGGCTTATTTTTCGTACGGCGTGACTTATGCGCCACTGGCCAAAGCCACGGAAGTTCCATGTGAACAATGGGATGCGGATTTGGCGAATATGAAGGCGCAGGGCTTTACGGCTTTCCGCGCCTTTACGGCCTGGGACCGGATCGAGGCCGTCGAGGGCCAGCGGGACTATGCCAAATTGCAGCTCGCTTTGGATCTGGCCCAAAAGCATGGGCTCAAGGTAACGATCAACGTGGGCGGAGTGTTCACCAATCTCTGCGGCCTCTATCCGCCCCAGTGGCTGGTGCGGACCTATGATTGCCAACATCTGATTCCCGATCCGAACCGGCCGCTGCGGCCGTCGGGGCCGCGCCTGACGGTTTGCGACGACGACCCGATCCATTTGGCCAAGGCCGGCGAGTTCATCTCGGCCACGGTCGAGCGGTTCAAGGCTCATCCGGCTCTGGAGGCCTGGTCAGTGTGGAACGAGCCGCACTCGACTTTTTGCTTCTGTCCGCATTCCCGGTCCGGCTTCATCGCCTGGCTCAAGGCCAAGTACGGCGAACTCGACCGGCTGCTCAAGGAGTGGAGTACGGAGTTCCCGGTCTGGTATCGGGCGTGGGAGGATATCACCCCGCCCGTGGCCGCCGGTTTCACCGAAGGCGGGTATATCGCCTACCTCGATTGGCTGGAGTATAACGAGACCAAGCTGGCCGGCCGGATTGGCTGGATTAACTCGCTGGTCAAGGCCGGCGACTCCCGGCATCCGACCACGCTGAACTTCGCCCATTCCAACGGCACTTACGATATTTTCAAGATCGGCCAGGTGGTCGACAGCAACGGCATGAGCCTCTATTCGCTCTGGGACAAAGATTACACTCCGCGCAAGCAGTTCTGTCATCTGCAACAGGAGCTAGGGCGGATGCGTTCCGCCTCGCGCGACGGCGTCTTCAAAGTGCTGGAGGCCGAGGCCGGGCCGGTCTGGTGGGTGCACGGCCTGAACCCGCGCTACCGGGATGAGCGGACCGTGGCCTTGCGCGACTGGACCACGGTCGCCTTGGGGGCCAAGACCTTCCAATGCTGGCTCTATCGCAGCCGGATCAGCGACGCCCAGGCCGGCGAGTTCAACCTGGTCGCCTGGGACGGCACGCCCACCGCCCGCTCGCGCGCGGCCGGCGAACGGGGTCAGATTCTGAATGCCCATGCCGACGCCTTTGTCCGCAGCCGGACCGTGCCGGCCGAGGTGGCCGTGCTCTGGGACCGGCGTGGGCATCACCTGGCCAAGGCCGAAGGCTACGACGAGCGCGAACCGTATCTGGCCCGGGCCACCAACAACGCCTATGTAGCGCTCAAGGACGCCGGCTATGACGTGGATTTTGTCACCGACGCGCGGTTGCGCGAAGGGGCGCTCAAGCGCTATCGGGCCCTGGTAATCCCTTTCCGCCCCTATCTGGACCCGGATCTGGCGGAGCTGCTGAAAGAGTATGTGCGGCAGGGCGGCCTGGTGATTGCGGATTGCCCCTGGGCGATCAAGGACCAGCAGAGCATCCACTATCAGACCACGCCCGGCGCGGGCTTGGGCGAGGTTTTCGGCTTCACCTGTGTGGACATGTTCCCCTTCCTGGAGACCGACCGGCTGACGCAGGGGGTGACGCGGCTCGAATCGGCCGCCAAGCTGCGGGCCGTGGTTTCGCCCCGGCCGGGCGCGGAGGTGCTGGGCCATTTCGGCGACGGCGCGCCGGCCCTGATCCGCAACCGGTTCGGCTCGGGCACGACGGTCTATTTCGGCGCGGCCATGTTTATTGACTACCAATGGGAACATGAGAACTTCCGCCGCTGTCTGGCCGGACTTCTGGCCGATCAAGGCTTGCGGCCGACTCAGGTGATGACGGCGTCGGACGCCGAGAGCCGTGCGCGGCTGGGTGCGGTGGGCGCGGCGGCTCTGACTTTGGACGGCGGGCCGGGGCTGTTGTTCGTGGCCAACTACAACGACGCGCCGGTTAGTGTGCGCCTTGCCTGGCGGTCGGAACTGGCCCCGGCGGGAGAATATTTGGATTTGATCGGCGGCGGACGTCATAGTGTCTGTCGCGGCGCGGACGGCGCCGGCATGGTAGAGTTGACTTTGGGCGGTAAACAGGTGGTATTTCTGCGGCCTCAGGCCGACCGATAAGGAGAAGTCATGAACGACCAGCGCGAGAGCGAGTTCCCCAGCCTTAACCAGTTGCCGGGCGGCGCTAAGTTGGGCGCGGGCCGCCGGCTGCGCCTGCGGGCCAGCCGCGAGATCGCAGCTTCGAAGATCAATCTGGGCTGCGAGTGCCTCGACCGGGGCATGTGGTATCCGGAAAAGGCGTTTCCGCACCTAGCCGAGACCGGGGTCAAGTGGGCCCGGGTCCAGACCGGCTGGAGCCAGTGCGAGAAGGAGAAGGGCAAGTACGACTTCGCCTGGCTCGATCCGATCGTCGATCAACTGCTGGGCATGGGCATCCAGCCCTGGTTCAACGTGACTTATGGCAACATCCTCCACACCGGGGCGCCGGCCTGGGATGCGGTGGGCTGGACGCCGATGTACGATCCGGCCGCGGCCAAGGCCTGGCGCAGTTTCGTAGGCGCGTTGACCGAACATTTCCGCGACCGGATCGAACGCTACGAGATCTGGAACGAACCGGACATCACCGTCTTCTGGAAGCAGGAGGCCTCCAATCCGCGCAAGTACGCGGAATTGGTGGCCCTGACCGCGCGCGAGATCCGGCGCTTTCAGCCGGAGGCCTACATCGTGGGCGGAGCCCAGGCCCACGGCACCAGCCCGGCGGGACTGGAATATCTGGAGAGTGCTTTACAGGCCGGCATGGGCCGGCACATCAACGCCTTCTCCTATCACCTCTATCGGCCGCGGCCGGAGGGGGCGCGGCTGGCCGAGATCCAGGCCCTGCGGACGCTGCTTCAACGCCACGGTTTACAGATCGACCTTTGGCAGGCCGAGAGCGGCTGTCCTTCGGTGATGAGCACGGCCGAGGCCATGGCCAACATCCCCTGGAACGAGCCCAAGCAGGCCAAGTGGATGCTGCGGCGGATGCTGTGCGACCTGGACTTCGAGGTGGACATGACCACTCACTTTCACCTCTCTGATTTTCACAACTATTTCAAGGACGGGCCGGTCAACAAGCCGGCGTACTTCGGCCTGCTGCGCAACGAGACCTATGAGCGCAAGCCCGCGTTCTACGCCTTCCAATCGGTCTGCAATCTATTCGATTTTCAGACCGAGATCGACCGCGAGTTGCAACTCAACTATTCGCTGGACGAGACGACTGCCCCCGGTTCGGCTCCGCTCGATTGGCTGCTGGTCAAGTTCGTGCCCTTCGTCCGGCGGGGCTGGCCGCTGCTGGCCTACTGGTATCCCTCCGAGCTCAATCCGGAACCGAAGAATCAGCCGCGCTTCGCGCCCGGCAAGCTGGGCTTTGAGCTCTCCCGGCCCGATGGTTTGCGCTTGCGCGAACCGGTACTGGTCGATCCGGTCCGTCAGACCGCCTACAGCGTATCCGGCCAGTGGAAGGAGTTCGGCTTTACCTGTAACGTCAACCGCCCGGGCCGGCTGACGTTCGACCAACTGCCGATCACCGACTATCCGCTCTTCCTGACCGACGCGGCGGCTTTGGACTTCGCTGAGTAGAAACGCAAGCGGGCCGGCGCGATCTCGCGCCGGCCCGTGCTTCTGGGGGAACTTTTTTGCAAAAAAGTTCCCCCAGACCCC
>CAYMGG010000280.1:0-8224 GCA_964389915.1 uncultured Planctomycetaceae bacterium | reverse complement strand
TCGGACCAGCCTCTGCCCGAAACCGCCGACCCGATCTATGAAAAAGAGCTGCGCTACGAACTCTTCGGCCGCGGCACCCTGCTCATGCGCATCCTGCTACAGGTGACCATGATCGCCGCCCTGCCCTTCTTCGTGGCGACCCTGGCGACCAAGTCCCTCTGGCTCTACGGCTATTATGTGACCGCCTTCGTGATGCTGATCGCCCCCAGCCTGACGGCGGGCATCTTCACCCAGGAACGCGAACGGGGCACGCTGGACCTGCTTCTGACCACTCCGCTCTCGCCCGCGGCGATCCTGCGCGGCAAGCTGCGGGTCAACCTGCGTAACGTGGCCATCCTGGCGGCCCTGCCGGGCCTGATCTTCATCCCCCTTTGGGTCATGGCCGGCGCGATCACCTGGTTCGGCCCGACCCCCATCGGCCCGCTGCCGGCGCTCAAACTCGCCCTCTTCACCGTCGCCACCCTGGGCGCGACCCTGTTCCTGGCCGTGACCACGACCGCCCTGTTCTCGCTGATCAGCCGCACCACCCTGCGGGCCATGGTCGGCTCGTTCCTGGCCCTGGGCGCGGTCTTCGTCGCCCCGGTGGCCGCCTTCTGGCTGCTCACCAGCCTGGGCGAACTGCCGGCCGAAAATTGGCGCTGGCTGACCACCTGCTCGCCCTTCCCGGTGCTGGCCGCCCTCAGCCCCAGCGGAGCCGGCGACGGCCTGCGCCACTTCCTCTGCCCGGCGGGCGGGCGGGACTTCCAGCCGGCCATCATCTTCTTCGTCTTCGGCGTGGTCGTCACGGCCGGCCTCTGGCTGGCCATGGCCCTGCTGTACGACCGCTGCTGCCAGTTCCGCCACGAACACGGGGAATAGTTTTCATCTCCCCTCCCGGGGGAACTTTTTTGGGAAAAAAATTCCCCGGTCCCCCGCAAAAACCTTTTTCCGACTTCGCCTACTTTAGCATTCAGCTGGGCAAATTCACCGTTTCTCGCCTCGCGGGCGGAACATCGCCGGCGCCGACAACGGCGCCGAGCCGGTTCATCCGAAGGCCCGAAACGGCAAGGCTGGCGGGAGTTTTTGGAAAAGGGGCCGGGATAACCTTTTTCGCAAAAAAGGTTTTTCCGGAGTCACCGTCTTTTTCTTCTCGGCCCAGCGGGTTTGGGTTTTGCCGGGCGGCCGGCGTCGGCGGACTCCTCGCCCAGCAGGATGGCGTGCTGCCGCAAGCGCTCGGCGTCGGTCCGGGCCACGGGGATCTCCCGGCCGGCCGGATCGCGGCCCGAGTAATACATGGCCGTGGCCACGGTGCCGGGGGTGGGGATGAAACACTGCACCTGCTGCGGCCGCCAGTCGCGCGCGGCCAGCCAGCCGGCCAGTTCGCGCATGTCGGCGTCGGTGCAGCCCGGCAGGGCGCTTAGCAGATACGGGACCACATATTGCTCGCGGCCGGCGGCAGCGCTGGCCCGGGCGAAGCGGTCCAAAAAGGCTTCGAAAGCCGCAAAATCCGGCTTGCGCATCAGAGCCAGAACCCGGCCGGCGCAGTGCTCGGGCGCGAGCTTGAGCTGCCCGCCCACGAACCGCTCCAGCAGCGCCGCCGTGGCCTCGGGCTCGACCGCCGCCAGGTCGTGGCGCACGCCGCTGGCCACCCGCACCTGCCTGACGCCCGGCAGTTCGGCCAGCCGCCGCAGCAGGGCGACATAGCCCGCCTGGTCGGGGCGCAGCTGCGGGCAGATCCCGGGAAACAAGCAGCTTTCGCGGGCGCACGGTTCGTCCGGCCGAGCGCAGCGCGCGCCCCAGAGATTGGCCGTGGGTCCGCCCACGTCGGAGATCGCCCCGCGCCAGTCCGGCTGCTGTATCAACCGTTCGACCTCGGCCACGATGTCCTCCGCCCGGCGCGAGGTCAGGCGGCGGCCCTGGTGGAGGGCCAGCGAACAGAAGGCGCACCCGCCGCCGCAGCCGCGCACGGCCGTGACGCTGAAGCGAATCGTCTCCAGGGCGGGAATCGCCTCGCGGTAGCTCGGATGGGCTCGCCGTTGATAGGGTAGACCGTAAAGCTCGCCCAATTCCTCGGCGTTAAGCGCTTCGGCCGGCGGGGCCAGCAGCACCGGCCGGCCGCCGGCGCGCTGCACCAGCCAGGGCGTACCGTTGTGCGCCTGACGCTCCAGGGCGAGCGAAGTCTCGACCAGCCGGAACGGCTCGGCGGCAATGGTTTCATGGTCCGGCAATTCGGCCGTTTCCGCCCCGATGGATACCGCCAGGGCGTCGCCCGCGCGAACAATCCCCCGCAGGCCGCGCCAGAGTTCCGGTTCCGGCCGAGACGGAGCGCCGGCCGCATCCAGCCGCGCGGCGATCTCGGCCGCCGCCCGTTCGCCCGGACCGTAGGCCAGCAGGTCGGCCTTGGCGTCCAGCAGGATCGAACGGCGCAAGGCGTCGGTCCAGAAGTCGTAGTGGCTGGCCCGGCGCAGGGAGGCCTCGATCCCGCCGATCACCACCGGCAGGCCGGGAAAGGCCTGGCGCACCAGGCCCGCATAGACGATCACCGCCCGGTTGGGCCGAGCTCCGGCCCGGCCGCCGGGCCCAGGCCCTGGCAGGCGACCTGGCCCCGCGTCGTCGGAGCGCTTTTTGCGAAAAGCCGTGTAGTGGGCGAGCAGACTGTCGAGCGCGCCGGCGGTCACCCCCGCGTACAGGCGCGGCCGGCCCAGCCGGGCCACGTCATCGGGCCGGTCCCAGCGCGGCTGGGCCACGATCCCCACGCGCCAGCCCCGGGCGATCAGCCAGCGCCCCAGCAGGGCCGCCCCGCAGGCCGGATGATCCAGGTAGGCGTCGCCGCTGATCAGCAGGATGTCGATTGTATCCCAGCCGAGCCGCGAAAGCTCTTCTGGGAAGAGGGGAATGAATTCAGGTTGCGCGAGGCTTGAGACTTTGGTCATGGACGCCGGGCCGGAAAAGAGATGAGCGAAGCCAGCCGCTTCCGGGGGAAGCAATTCCGCAAAAAAATTCCCCGGCCCTTCCAAAAATCACCGCAGAATCAGCGCTTTCGCCGGGCGGCCGGAAAAATCGAGGGAATTTCCGGCGGCGGGAGTTTCAGCTGGTCGTCTCTTCCGACCGAATCGCGCCGTTTATCCGTTCGGCTAGGGTCAGGTACTGGGCGTAGGAGAGATTTTCCAGGCTGACGCCTTCGGCGGCGAATTCGGCCAGAATTTCGCGGGCGGCGGCCTGCATGCGCACATGGGTTTCGGAAGAACCGCCCACCAGCCGGAACTCGTCGGAGAAGGTGACGCGCACATGCCCGTCGTGCCCGTCCAACCCCAGCCCAACCAAGCGGGCACGCCCGCGCCGCCGCAACCGTCCGCTCTGACTGGTTCCCGTTGCCTTGCTCATGGCTGTTTTATCCGCCGGAGGCATATCTTCCCGCGCCGGTTGCGCGTCGCATTGTCTTTATATCGGCAAGTATAGAAATCCGGCTGGAGCGATTCAAGCGGCTGGGGCGTCGCGGGCGACATTTCCGGCAGAAATTGAGGCGGCGTAACGTCGCAAACACATTTTCGTTAGCGGCAATCCATGACCAGAAAGCGGGTTACATTGCGAATAAAGTCGCGAAGGCAGAAAACTTTTATTCAAGGTAAGTGCCGCAAGCGGCAATTTCGTGGGAGCTCAGACCAGGCCGAATTTGGTGATCCAGTTGACAATCTCCTGCTGGAGCGCTTGATCTTCAGGCCAAACCAGGCTGAGCAAACCTTCTTTGTCGCGGGAGATCACCAGGCCGGATTGCTCCAGGGCATCGAACACTTCCCCCAGCATGCGCTTGCCCACGCCCAGAGCGTTGGCCACCTGCTGCGGTTCGACCAACTGGCCGATGTTGGCGTAATAATAGCGCAGCGCCCGACAGTGGAGCGGAGTCTTTGTCAGCAGGCGCATGGCTTCCGGCGAGGGCAGGGTCCGGCGCGGGGCCAGGACCGACCGCGGCCCAGGCGCCGGCGGAGGCGCAGCCGCCGCAGTTGCCGCGGAGGCCGTCGGGCCGGGCGCGGGCGCGACCGTCCGCTCCAACGGCTCACGGGTAACCTGCGATTTGCGCCGGGCGGAATTGACCTTGAGGAAGGTCACGCCCACCCCGGGCTTCTGCGGATCATCGGAGACCCAGCGGACCACGCCGATGGCGCTGAAAAGCTCGTCCCGGCCGGGCACGGTGAACCGCACCTCGACAATGCTCTTCTCGGGGTAATAGTCCTTGGTCTGGACCGTCACGCCCGTATCGCCCTTGAGCATGCTGAGCATCTTCTTGGCCATCTGCGGAGTCACTTCGCGCTGACTGATGAAGATGATCTGGTTGGAGCGCAGCATCTTGTAGCGCGCGGCGCGGTCGCCGTCCTCGCCGCCGGTCATGAAGGCCGTATCGCCCTTGCCGGCCAGTTCGTTCTTCAACCGCTCCAGGGTGTCGACCAGCTCGCGGGCGGTCTGGTAGCGTCCCTCGGGGGTGCGGTCCATCATGCGCAGGATCACCGGCCCCACCGAGGGCGGCAGGGCGGGATTGATCGCCACGGGGTCGGGCCGTTCGGCCGAGATCTGCTTGAGCAGCACCCCGATCACGCTGTCGGCGTCGAAGGGGATCTGTCCGGTGACCATGTGGAAATAGGTCACCCCCAGGCTGTAGATGTCGCTGCGGCCGTCGAGCGGCAGGCCCTTGGCCTGTTCGGGGCTCATGTAGAAAGGAGTGCCGACGATCATCCCGGACTGGGTCACGGCCGAGTCGTCGGCCACCAGCTTGGCCAGGCCGAAGTCGGCGATCTTGACCACCCCGTCCTTGGTAAGCATCAGATTGTCGGGCTTGATGTCGCGGTGGATGACGGCGTTGTCCTGAGCCACGCCCAAGCCGCGGGCGGCTTGCAGCATGATCTCGTTGGCCTTGGCCGGATCGACCACGCCCTCGGCGTCGATCAGCTGCTGGACCGTGCCGCCGTCGACGAATTCGCTGAGGATATAGTAGATGTCGCCGTCGTTGCCGAAATCGAAGACCTGGACGATGTTGTAGTGGGTGAGACGCGCGGCGGCCTGGGCTTCGCGAACGAAGCGCTCGATATAGGTGGCGTCGCGGCTGAACTTGGGATCCAGGACCTTGAGGGCCACGGTCCGGCGCAGGGATTTCTGCTCGGCCAGGTAGACCGCGCCCATTGCCCCCTGCCCCAGCTTGCGCATCACCCGGCAGCCGGCGATGTCCTGGCCGGAAAGGTCTTCCAGGGCGAACGGCCGATCCCGGTGTCCGGACGGCTCGTTGCCCATGATGGTTTTGGCACGGAGGTCGGTCATCTAGAAGTCCCTATCGAGGCGTTGCCTGATTTTAGTAAACCATTCCTCGGTGGGCAAGAAGCATTCCAGCGCCTTCTCTAGTTTCATCTTCCCTTCCCAGCGCAGCCCCTGCAGGACCAGGTTGATCGCCTCGTTGTACAACTTCTTGCCGGTCTTCTGGATATCCTCCACCTCGCCGGTCACGTCCAGATTGCAGCGCTGGGCGGCGATCTCCAGATGCTTGCGCGCCTCGCCGTAACGGCCAGCCTTCTTGGCCTCCTGGGCGGCGGCCAGTTCTTGTTCGCCCAGCTTGGCGATAGTCCATTCGTCCAGCGACTGGCGGGCCCGCCGATTGTACTGGTTGTTGGTGTCGGGCTCCATCTCCAGGATGCGGCTCCAGACCTCGCGGGCGGTCCAGTAGTCGTGTCCGGTCGCCGCCACGTCGGCCTTGCGGAATTCCGCGCGCAGCCGGTTATGTTTCTCGAAGATCGCCGCGGCCTCGGGCTGACGGGCCTGCGGCTGCTTGGCCATCTTGGCCAGCTGTTCCTCGTTGGCCGCGACGTACTGCCCGGCCAGGTCGACCAGATAGGCCTTGTCGGCGAGCTCCGCGGCCAGGCCGTCGGCCCGACGCAGCAGGATCGGGTGTTGCGGATACTGGTCGCGCAGGCGCTTTAGTTCCTCTTCGGCCCGGCGCCAGGCCCCCCGGTCGCTGCCGGCCACGGCCGCCTCGAGCTTTTTCAGCGATTCATTAAGCCGGGCATTGTCGGTCCACTCCCGGATCTGGGTGGAGAGTTCGGCGTCTTCCTTGAGCTTAAGTGCGCGCTCGGCGGCCTCGGCCGCCGCGCTCCAGCGCTCGCGCCGCGCCAGGTCCCGCGCCTCCTCGCGCCGGGCGGAGAACTCGCCCTCGGTGCAGGCCGTCAGCCGCTCGGCCACGGCCAGGCGGTAGAGGCTGTCGGCGGGGATCGCCTCATACTTGGCCCGGGCTTCGTCGAACTTTTTTTGCTGCTCGAGGTTCTGGCCCTGGACCAGGGCGTCCTGAGCCTGGGCCTCCCGCCGGCAGAGCGCTTCCTGCTCCTCGGCCTCGCGTTCGAGCCCCTTGCCGGGCAGGGAAGCCCGGTCCAAAAGGGAGATCAAATCGGCGTCGAGGCGCAGCCAGTCGGTCTGGGGAAACTCGCCGCGCGCCGCGGCCGCGAAGGGGGCGGCCACCGCGGCAAAGACCCGGGCGGCCTCCAGCGCTTCACCCGGATGAGTGGCGCGCCAGCGCTTGTCCAGGTCGGCCAGACGCTCGTGGGCGTCGGTGTATTTGCGCTCGCGCAGGACGGAAAGCCCGCTTTCGAGCTCGCGCCAGTAGGCCCGTTCGTCCAGCACGGCCGGCTTTTTGGTCGTCGGCGCGGCCGGCCCGGAAGGCAAAAGGAGGATCAGCGTCAGACCGACGGCCAGAGCCGCGCCGGCGCCGATCAGGATAAGTTTTTTGCGCTTCGCCTCGGACGAGACCGGCGCCGGCGGCACCACCACCACGGCATTGGTCGCGCGCAGGACCGGCAGATTCTCGCCGGCCGGGGGCAGCTCATCGACGTCCGGCAGGGCTGGCGGGGTGGCGTCGGGTTCGGCCTCGGCGGCGGCCGCCGCCACGGCGGCCGGCGGGGTGGCCGGCTTGGCCCCGCCGGGAACCCGCAGCTCGAACCGGCCCAGGACGAGGACGTCGCCGGGCGAGAGAACGCCCATCTCCACTTTGGCCCCGTTCAACTTGGTCCCGGTGCGGCTGCGCAGAGCGCGACGGGCGGCCTGATCGGCGGAGACATCGATCCGCAAATGCTGGCCGGAAATCGAAGGGTCGGTCAAAACGATATTGCAGGAGGAGGAGCGGCCGAGAATATGGCAGCCTTTGCCCAGCGCCGCCTCCTTCTCGCTGCCGGAATCGTCGAGATAGATCAATTTGAGCATGGTCCCACCTTAACGCTGGGGCGCGGGGAGGCCCCGCGCCGCAAGGTTTCGTCCGTTTTTCTCAAGCCGCGATTCAGCGTCGCCCGCGGGCCAGTTCCCGGATCTCGACCTGCCAGAAATCGATCAACTGCCGTTCCAGGCACTCCTCGTCCGGCACCAGACGCTTGGCGTCCTCCAGGCGCTGATAAGCGCCCTTGATGTCCTGCCGCCCGCCTCCGCCCCGCTCGGGAAAGGCCAGAATCATGGCCTGATCGAAGATGGTCGCCAGCTTGTCGCGCAACTCGCGGCGCAGGTTGACCGTCTCCAGCCGCAGGCGGTTGGCCTCGTCGAGGCTGGCGGCCTGCCGCTTGAAGAGGTCGTAGGCGTCCTCGTAGGCTTTGAGCGCCAGATAGACCTCGCCGTCGGCACGCAACCGTTCGGCCTCGCGCACCTGCCGCCCGGCCATATCCCGGGCCTGTTCGGCCGGCAGGTCTTCCGGCCAGGGATAGGGGCGCACCCCCCGCACCAGCACGGTCAGCGAGCCGATCACGCCGCCGTCGGATGCAAGCAAGGTCACTTTCGCGTCGCCAGGGGCCACGCCTTGAGCCACCAGAAAGTCCCGCTGCGGCCAGCCGTTCTTGCGGTTGCGGTCCCGACATTTATCGACATTTTCGGCCAGCAAACCCGAGTATTTCGCCACCTCCACGGCCGGCCGGCCGCCGGTGTCGCCGCTCTCCCGGACCGCAAACTTGGCGAAGGCCGTGCGGGCGTTGATCAGCCGGCTCTGCCGGACCTGCACCAGCCAGAAGGGTGTGCGCGGCCGGCCCGCCGGTTCGGTCAGATAGGCCAGGACATACAACCCGCCGCCGATCAGGACCAGGGCCGCCAAGAGCTTGAGCAGCATCGCCCCCGAACGCTGGAGCCCTTCGTCGACCCACTCTTCGCCGGCCGTAGCGGCTTCGGGCACGGTCGCAGCCGCAGCCGCGGCCGGCGGCCGGCTGCGCGTGGCCCGGGCGGCCGGCGCGGCGGGCGCCGC
>CAYMGG010000279.1:2841-8275 GCA_964389915.1 uncultured Planctomycetaceae bacterium | reverse complement strand
GCATGTTTCGCTCAAGTTCAATCAGATCCATCGGTTCCACGTTTTCCGCTTCCCCACCGGCAGGTGCATCGGTGTAGAGAATACCCGCGAAGTCAGCTGCGGCTTCGGCGGCGGAAAGCACGGCCAGAGTGAAGCGGCGAAGCTGAGCAAAGAGCGGCAACGCCGGGGTGATCTCCGGAATCCCGCGGTGCTGGCCCGGCCGGTCGGAACGGAAAATGTGGAGCATGGCGCTGGCCGGGATCTCCACCGCCGAATCGCTGTAAATCCAAGTCCCTTCGCCGGGATGGCACTTGAGCACCCGGTAGAAAACCGGATTGCCGTAGGTATCGAGCCGAATGCCGTCCACCTCCAGAGGATCGGGCTGATTGCCAAGGCCACTGGATATCTGATCGGCCTCGACCAAGCGCAGATCAAGCTGGATAGCGTGATCCACGCGGGGGTTATTGGCCAGAATGCCGAAGGCCTCGCCGTCCTGGGCCCGCGCCATGCGCATGGTCCGCAGCTTTTCCGGCAGCCCCACGGCAGATGCCCAGGCAGAGAATTCCCGCTCGATCTGGTTATTCACCCCCGAATCGTCGGTCAGCATCTGCAGGCGCGGGCCCGTGCCGACTGTATCGTTAGCCAGGGTCAGCACGATGCCGCGGGCGTAGCTGTTATTCGCCACCTCGTACCGAGCCCGATTACGCAGCGTCCGGCGTACCTCGGGCGTGGCGGCAGCGTCAGCCGACAGGCCGTCGGCCAGGGCCCAGTGGCGGCGATTGTTCGGCGTGGTCTTGGCCGAATCGAAGCCGGCGCGGATGTGCCGGACGGGAATCATCCGGCGGCGCGCCAGATCCACGGGCGGTTTCTTCGGCTCTTGCGTTTGGGTAGTCATCACACCGCCCCCGGAGGCACCATGCGTAACATCTTCACGCCCAGCCCTTTGCCGCCGGCCGCCTGCTTGCTGGCAAGATACCGGTCGGCTGTAATCTGATCCGGCAGGCTGTGCTGCTCCATCTCACCGGCCTCAGTCTTGGCCCGCTTGGGGGCGGAGGCGTTGGACCGGATCGATTCGGACAGGTCGTCGGACATTGCAGAGCTCCAAAATTGGGCGCGGGGGAAGGATTCGAACCTTCGACCTGCGGATTATGAGTCCGCCGCGCTGACCGCTGCGCCACCCCGCATCGTTTTCAAATCACCGGCGCGGGCACCAGAAACGCAAAAAGGCCACAGGTCAGGCTGCCTGCGGCCTTGATGCGTCTCTGGGTTTTGGCGCGGGTGATCAGCCCGCGTTGTGCCCGGCTCGGTTGTCTACTCGCACTCTACCGGCAACAACATCCGGCTTCCAGTTTCACGTCTCTCGAGTCCCCAAATGCGCTATATGTAGCGATGATTTCGGACAGGGAGATTTTGAGAATGGCATTGGGGAGCGCTACTCTTTGGTTACAGGTGGCCTCATTTTGCTCGCCCACCGCCGGTATTCAAAAGGCCAGACAGGGCCCGGCTGTTTAGCGGGTTGGCTTCGTGGGCGCGGCGAGTTGCTCAGCTAGACCGGCCAGGGTTTGCCGGGCGGCGGCGCTCAGGCTCGGCCAGATGGATTTCAGGCGCAAAAAATCGGCGTCAGCGTCCGGGGCGGCGTGGTCGGGGGTTTGGGGTTCGTGTTGTGAAGCGCGTGAGGCACAACCAGAGGCACAAACGGCTTTTTGATTCTCTGTAACCTCCTTATCAGAAAAGGCAGTTATAGTTTTTGGATCATAGCTTCCCAAGCTAAGGGCCGAGGGTTCGACCCCCTTCGCCCGCTCCAGTTTTCCCGGCCCGCAACTGCCTAAGTTGCGGGTTTTTTATTGGGATCCGCGGCGTTATACGACTTCGCCTCCGCCTCGGGCGATCGGCGATTAGGTGAGCGGGAACTGCAACTTACTTGCCCTGTGTCTCTGCCGCCTGGGGTTGGGGGGCGTGCGCTGGCCGCATCCAGGCGGCCGGATTGAGGCCCGGCTCGCGCAACCTTTGCATGACCGCCGAATCGCTGGCCTGAGCGCAGGCCTCGCTCACCTGGATCAGCCGTCGGAAATCCTGGGCCTGAACTGAATCGTGGCCGAACACCTGTTCTATAAACGGCAGCAACGAATGCACTTCCCGACCGATGACGGCCAACAAAAGTTCGTTATGCGCTCCAGCCAGTTCGACCGCGATCTTGTCCGCCTGCCCCGGCTCGCCTAGCAACAGAAGATTGATCTCCATCATGGCATATACAACCACCGAGTCACGGTTGAGGATCATATCCCGGCCGAAGGCATCCAGCGATTCATACAGCAGGGCTCTCCCCTCCCCCCCCCGCCGTTCGGCCTGCGCCCGCCGCGCCTCGGCCGCCGGTCCACGCCCGGAACTTTTCTCCAGTTCGACCAGATTCCGGCGCATCTCGACCAACTCCAGCAACGCCTGGTAACGCAGAATCTGCCCCAAACCGAAATAGGCCGAACCGCATTCGGGGTCGGCGGCCACGCGCTGCCGATAGGTCGCGACCAGGGCGGACAGTTCCGTGGGCGACAGCGCCGCGATCACCCCGCCCAAAGCAAAAGGCGCGTTGCGCGAACAATCGTACTGGGCGACCAATTCCGGATAGCGCGTCCGCCGCAGGAGCACCTGCCAGGAGTTGTCCCAATAGACGACCGCCCATTCGTCGTAGATCTCGCCGAGCGGCGTGAGTATGCGGGTCGGGAGCAGCATCACGTCCGATTCGCCCGGCGAAGGCACACCCAACCGCCAGTCGGCGCGGTTACCGGTCAGGGCCAATACCCGCTGCAATTGGGCAAAATCATTATCGCCGAACCGGCTGTCGTTGGAGGGCTGAACGCGCGGCAGCCGCCAGGCCAGGTAACCGCCCGCCGCCGGATCGCACAGGACATGTCCGGCGATCCCCTGGCGGTCCAGAAAATCCGCCGCCGCCTCGGGAAAGATCCGCGGCGCCACACTCCAGGAGAAACCGCCTTTGCCTAAAAGGTCCAGCCAGCTTTCGGACAATCCGGCCAGCGCCACGGCCGCCAGCAATCCCCCGCAGCATAACCTCAGCCGCCGCGGGCGCGGCAGGGCCAGGGCCAAGGCCTCGGCCAGCGGCACGACCGCCAAAAAACCCCAGTAGAAAACGAAACGCCGCGATTGCAGGGCCTGCTGGGCGAAGATCGCCGCCAGACAGAGATTGGCCCACCCCAGCCGCCCCCGCCGAACCAAGGCGACCACCACCGCCGCGCCCGCCAAGATCACGCTGGCGGCAAACCGCCGGCCATAGGTCAGGTCCAGGTGAATCGGCAACATCTCGTCGATCAGGCGCCGGTCCCACCCCAGATCTATCAGCTGCTGGCTCATGAAAAAGAGGTCCGTGCCATTGGGATTGATCAACGAGACCAGGAGCAACGCCGGCACTGCCAGCCACAAGTGCCGCAAGTCGGTCCGGCCCCGCTGGCAGGTGGGCAGCCCGGGGAAAAAATGGGCCAGCGTCGCTTCGCCTGCCAGGAATCCGGCCATGACCGGCCCCAGGAAGAATGAAGCGTGCAGATTGGCCCACCAGAGCTGCAAACCGGCCGCCGCCGCCAGCCCCCCCCAGCCTCCCGCTTCCAAGGCCAGTAGGATACCTCCGGCCGCCACCGCCGAGAGCAGAAAGGGGCGAACGTGCAGGACTGTGTCCACCGTGCTTAGCAGCCCCGCGCAGACAATTGCCGCCAGCCAGGGTGGACAGCCGCGCCGCACGGCCAGCAGCCAGGCCAAAGCCAGACCCAGGGCGGCGGTCATCATCCGCAGGGCGATCAACCCGGTTACGCCGCCGAGGGTATAAACCTCGTAAAACAGCCATTGGGCGGACCAACTGTAGTCGATCCAGCGCCGGCCCGGCGACGTATAAAGGAAGGGATCGACGCGCGGGACACTGCCGGTCTGCGCGATCAGCCGGCCGGCGGCCAGGTGCCACCAGGTGTCGGTGGAATAGAGCGGATAGCAGGCGAATACGGCCGCCAGCAGGACCGGCGGCAAAAGCCACCACCATTCCCCGCCGCGCGGCCAACCGCTGCGCCGGGCAGTGTCATCCGGGACTTCAAGCAGGTCCGGTAATACGGGAATCATGACGCACCTCCCCGGCACTGCGGCGTGCAGTTGCGCGCTTAGGCCTTAAGCTTCCCGTTCCGCCTCCAACCCCAGCTGGCCGCAGGCTGCGCCGATGTCCTGGCCCTTCTCGGCCCGGAGCGTCACGCCCAGACCGTCGGCGGCCAGTTCGTCCTGGAAGGCCCGGATCACCTCCGGCGCGGGTGGCCGGCCGGCGAAGCCGGAAGTCGGATTGAGCGGGATCAGATTGAACGTGCAATCCAGGCCGCGAACCAGAGATTTCAATTCGCGCGCCGCGTCCAGCCCGGCATTGACGCCCTCTATTAGGCAATATTCGAACGTGACCCGCCGGCTGGCCGCCTGGGCGTATTCCCGCAGGGCCTTGAACAACTCCACGAGCGGCCATTGGCGCGCGGCGGGGATCAAGCCCTCCCGCACCGTCTGATTGCTGGCGTGCAGCGAAACCGCCAAACGCGGGCGCAGGGCAGCCCCGCACAAGCGCCACAGGGCGGGAACCACGCCCACGGTGGAGATGGTGAAATGCCGCTGCCCCAAATGCAAGCCCCGTTCGGCGGTGAGTAATTCGAGCGCGCCCAGCGTGGCCTCGTAGTTGAGCAGCGGTTCGCCCATGCCCATGAAAACCACATTGGTCAATCCCGCCCCGTCCGCCTCCTGGCAGCGACCTTCGGCCAGATAGACCTGCTCGGCGATTTCACCGACCGTCAGATTGCGCCGGAAGCCCAGTTGGCCGGTGGCGCAAAAGGCGCACCCCAACGGGCAGCCCGACATGGTCGAGACGCAGACCGTGCGCCGCCGCCCCCGCCGTTCGCGAATCAGTACGGCCTCGACCGGAGTCCGTCCCGCCTCAGCGGCGGCGTCCGGAGCGGCAAAGAGCCATTTTTCGGTCAAGCCGTCCCCGGACACGCGAAGTTTTTCAACTTGCAGCGTCCGCGGCGCCCAGCCGCTTTCGGCCAGACGGGTCTTGAGCGTCGCCGGCAGATTGCGCATCGCGCTCCACTCGCCGGCTCGCTGCCAATGCAGCCAGTCCCAGAGCTGCCGGGCGCGAAACGGCTTTTCGCCCAGTTCGGCGACCAGCGCGGTCAGCGCTTCGGAATCAAGATCCAGAAGGTTGCCCGACATTTTTGCGTCCGCCGTTGCCCGTCCATCCCAAGGGGATAATTTCTGACATGAACCCGCCGACTGGTCGTTAAAGCTCTCGCGATCATGCAAAGCATAGATGCGCCTGGACTGTCGCTCTGCGGCGGTCACATTATCGCCAGAGAGACGCGCTAAATCATCAGCAAAAAGTCGGCGAGGGGTGGCCAGGACGTAAAAAGGCGGCGCGGACCGGATGGTCCGCGCC
>CAYMGG010000279.1:0-2831 GCA_964389915.1 uncultured Planctomycetaceae bacterium | reverse complement strand
AAAAACCACCAAAATTGGGGTGTGTGGGGGTCCCTGTTTTAAATTGGGGGGCGGGCCGTTTGGGGGCCCCGCCGCCCTGAATAAGTGCATCCGGAGTGATTACAGCTTCATGGCCTTTTCGATCAGTTCGACCACGCGGTTGGAGTAGCCCCACTCGTTGTCGTACCAGGAGAGGATCTTGACCATGTTGTCGCCCATGACCATGGTCTCGAGCGAGTCGAAGATCGAGCTGTGCGAATCCTGGATGATGTCGGTGGAGACGATCGGATCGGTGCAGTAGGAGAGGATGCCCTTCATCGGGCCTTCGGCGGCGGCCTTCATGGCGGCGTTGATTTCGGCCACGGTGACCTTCTTGCTGGTCTCGACCACCAGGTCGACGAGCGAACCGGTGATGACCGGCACGCGCAGGGCCAGGCCGTGCATCTTGCCCTTCAGCTCGGGGATGACCAGGCCGATGGCCTTGGCCGCGCCGGTGCTGGTGGGGATGGTGTTGACGGCGGCGGCGCGGGCGCGGCGCAGATCGCTGTGGATCTGGTCGGCGGTGCGCTGGTCGTTGGTGTAGGCGTGGACGGTGGTCATCAGGCCCTTGACGATGCCGAAGCTGTCGCTCAAGACCTTGGCCACGGGCGCCAGGCAGTTGGTGGTGCAGGAGGCGTTGGAGATGCACTTCATCGCGGGGGTCAGGGCCTTGTCGTTCACGCCCAGGACGATCGTGCCGTCGATCTCGTCCTTGGACGGAACGGTGAGCAGGACCTTCTTGCAGCCGCTGACGCCGAGGTGGCCGTCATAGCCGTCCTTGCCGTCCTTCTTCTTGCTGGTGAAGATGCCGGTGGACTCGACGACCACGTCGATCTCGCCGGGCCACTTGATGTCGCTGGGGCCGGCCTTGTCGCCGTTGACGCCGATGGCGTCGCCGTCGACGATCATCTTGCCGTCCTTGACCTCGATCTTGCCCGGATAGCGGCCGTAGACGCTGTCGTACTTGAGGAGGTGAGCCAGGCTCTCGACCGGGGCGAGGTCGTGGATGCCGACGATCTCGAACTTGTCCGACTTCTGCCGCATGATGCGGAAGACCTGGCGGCCGATCCGCCCGAACCCGTTGATGCCGACCTTGATCTTGGCCATTTGCCGCTTCCTCCTTCAATTAAGTTTTTGCCACCAGCGGAAGATCACTTCCGAAAAATTCTCCGTCCCGCGCCGCCGACGTGCGCCCGGATCAGCCCGATGCTCCCGGCTGCCGTCCGCCAGCGTCTGGAGGATTATAAAATAAGCCAAAAAGCTGTCAACGACTTTCCCGCCTCGCCGCCGCCCGGACCGCGAAACGCGGGTTGATAAAAGGGCTCCGGATCGCTATCATGGGCTTTAATGGACCAGACTTTTGATCGTCAACGCATGTTTCGGTTGGAGAAAAAATGAGCAAGCGCCAAACCCGCCGGCCGACCCCGGCCAAGCATTTCGTCAACGAAGGCATCGAGAATGTCCGCCGCACCGGCAGCGGCGTCTACCGCAGCGGCCCGCACATGCTGCCGGCGGCCTCCCTGATGAAGGCCGCCGGCGTCATCCGCTCCCTCAAGGATCTGGACAAGCCCTTCGTCACCGTGGTCAACTCCTACACCAACCAGATTCCCGGCCACGCCCACCTCGACCGACTCGGCCAGGCCGTGGTCAATGAATTGAAAAAGCTCGGCTGCAACGTCTGGTACGCCAACATCGGCGCGGCCGTCTGCGACGGCATCGCCATGGGCCATTTCGGCATGAAGTATTCGCTCGCCTCGCGCGAGTTGATCTGCGACCAGATCGAAACCATCGTCGGCGCCCATCCCTGCGACGCCTGGGTCGGCATCGGCAACTGCGACAAGATCGTCCCGGCCATGTACAACGCCATGGTCCGGCTGAACATCCCGGCCGCCTACGTCTCGGGCGGCCCCATGCTGGCCGGCGCCCGCGGCGGCGACCTGATCAGCATCTTCGAAGGCGTGGGCAAGCACAGCGTGGGCAAGCTGAGCGAAGCGGGCTTGCGCCAGCTGGCCGAGAACTCCTGCCCCGGCTGCGGCTCCTGCGCCGGCATGTTCACCGCCAATTCCATGAACTGCCTGGGCGAGGTTCTGGGCCTGGCCCCGGCCGGCAACGGCACCATCACCGCCGAGGTCTGGGCCAACCGCCAGAAGACCAAGACCAAGCTCAACCCCGCCCGCGTGGAGCTCTGCCGCCAGGCCGCCCGCGATGCCGTGCGCTGCCTCAAAGCGGGGGTCCGACCGCTGGACATCGTCACCCCCGCGGCCATCGACAACGCCTTCATCGCCGATCTGGCCATGGGCGGCTCGTCCAACACGGTCCTGCATACCCTGGCCCTGGCCGCCGAGGCCCGCATCCCCTACGATCTGAACAAGCTAAACCGCCTGGCGGAGCGCACGCCCTGCATCTGCAAGGTCTCCCCCTCCCGGCCGGAGGTGCACATGGAGGACGTGCACCGGGCCGGCGGCATTCCCGCCATTCTGCGCGAGATCGCCAAGAAGACCTCGGCCGGCCTGAAGCTGGACAACCCGACCATCGACGGCAAGCTGGGCGACCGCCTGCGCGGCGCGCCCGCGCCCGACGGCGAGATCATCCGCCCGGCCAAGCGGCCCTTCAGCGCCAAGGGCGGGTTGGCCGTACTCTTCGGCAATCTCGCCCCGGCCGGCGCGGTGGTCAAAACCGTGGGCGTGGCCCCGGACATGATGGTCTTCTCCGGCCCGGCCAAGCTGTTTGAAAGCCAGGAGGACGCGCTGCGCGGCATCCTGGCCGGCAAGGTCAAGGACGGCGACGTGGTGGTGATCCGCTACGAAGGCCCG
>CAYMGG010000278.1:0-8283 GCA_964389915.1 uncultured Planctomycetaceae bacterium | reverse complement strand
CGCCTGCCCCCGGCAAGGCTTTTCCGTGGCCCGGTCCACATACAGCAGCCGATCGATGATTTTGCCTTTCCGGAGGGTTTCGGTCACGATCTCTGCCACGTCGTCGACCTTGACCTTGGTGTACATGATGCCGTCGGGTTCGATCGTGACCAGCGGGCCCATCTGGCAAAAGCCCTGGCAACCGCTCTGGGAGACGTGATGGGTGTGGGCGGCCGTGGCCGGATGCTCAATCAGCTTGGTGACCACAGGCAACCCGGCGGCCGTGATCTGCTCGGTCAAAGCGCGCAGAACTTTGAGCGAACCACCGGCCACGCAACCAGTTCCGGCGCAGACCACCACCCGGCGCTCGACCTTTTCACAGGCAGCGGCATGGGCGGCAGCCGTTGACTCTAGATTAACGATGCGAGTTTTTACAGAAGAGCCTCCGTGATTCATTTCACGTTCTCCTTGATGAAGATTTCCTCGAGCGCCTGGGTCGCCTTCTCCGCCGTCATCTGGCCATGCACATCGTCGTTGATAACCATGACCGGGGCCAAACCGCAGGCGCCCAGGCAGGAGACCGTCTCCAGGGTGAAAAGCATGTCGGGGGTGGTGTGTTCGCCGTCCTTTAGCTTCAAGCGCTCGGCCAGGGCCGCATGAATCTTCATGGAACCGCGCACATGGCAGGCCGTCCCATCGCAGAGCCGGACCGTATACTTGCCGCGCGGTTTCAACGTGAAGTGGGCGTAGAAGGTGGCCACGCCGTAGACCTGGGCCGGGGGAATGTCCAGAGAGGTGGCGATAAAGGTCATCACCTCTTCGGGCAGGTAGCGGTACTCCTCCTGCACAGCCTGTAAAATCGGAATCAACTTGGCCGGATCGTGCTTGAAGCCGGCGATGATCTCGCAGACCTTGGCGAACTGCCTTTCCTTGGTGGGTGTTTCCATTACCTCGGCTGTCATCAGGCGCGCTCCTCGATAAAGAAAAGCGGGGTGATCCCCACCCCACGCGATATTCAGACCGCTTCCACTCCGGCCTGACGCTCCCGCTTGAGCATCTCGCTCAACCGGTTGGTCAGCACGGCCAGACTGGCATGCAGGCGCACATCCTCTACCACCACGGGGGTGGGCACCTCCAGCTTGGCCGGAGTGAAGTTCCAGATCGCCCGCATGCCGGCCATGACCAGCGCGTAGGCCGCCTCGTTGGCGGCGGCGGCCGGCACGGCCAGGATGGCGATTTTGACATGCAGCCGGGCCGCCAGATCGGCCAGCCGGTCCGGGGCATAAATCTCTTTGCCAGCCAGATGCTGGCCGATCTTGGCCGGATCATTGTCAAACGCGGCCACGATCTTCAAGCCCTGGCCGGCAAAACCTTCGTACCGCAGGAGCGCTCGGCCGAGGCTGCCGACACCGACCAAAAAGGCGTCAGAGTGATTGTCCCAGCCCAGGAAATTTTCGATGGCCGCAATCAGGTCCGTAATCGCGTAGCCGACCTTGGGCTTGCCGCTGATGCCGGTCAATGCCAGATCCTTGCGCACCTGAATGCTGGAGATGTCCAGATCCTGGGCGATATGCGTGCAAGAGACGATATCGCGCCCTTGGGCTTTCAGGGTACGCAGAACCTGGAGATAGGTTGGCAGTCGCCGAATGCTAGGCAGCGGCAGCGGCTTTTCCGTGTTCTGCATTCCGCGCTCCTTTAGGAAGATATCGATAAAGAAAATCGATACCGAGTTATCGATACAGATATATTTATAACAGCTTGGTGGTCATGTCAAGCTTATGCGTGTGAATAATTTAACAATAGAGCTGAAATTGGCGCCCTAAAATCGCTTAAGGCTTAACCCGCAATGCCTTGAATGATAATATTTCTAGTTAATTTAACCCGTAAATTATCAAAAACGGCAGGGCGATGCACAAAGCAGCTCCCCACAAGATCAGCACGCTCAGCGCAATGTTGCCCAATGACCGCCAAACGGAGAACCCCTGTGCCTGTCCCAGGCATTTCAGCCAGATAACAAATCCCCAAGCGCCAACCACTGCCCCGAGTCCAAAAAATCCATAGTAGCACGACGATAAAAACAGGCTGGAATCGATGCGTGGGGTGTTTTCGCGAAACATTTCCCGGCCGAAAAGGGCTATCTGCGGGCAGGTCGAGCAAAACAGCAACATTATCGTCGGAACATAACTCCAGGCAATTGCACTACGGATATGCTTCAATTTGCCTTTTCCACCCAGCCATTGGCCGGTCCAGAGCAGCAGCCTGGAGCCCACATGCCATATCAATCCGCCCGAAAGCGGTCCGAACAACATGGCGCCGAACAAGATTGTCGTCAGGCCGTATTTGTCCCCCGCATGCTGCATGCTGGCTCGCTCCAAAAAGGTCGATATTCCCCCCAGGCAGATCAAACTCGGGATCCAATGCTTCGGATTGGTTTCAATTATCCTCTGCATCGTGGCTCTAGGGCGGTACCAGATCGACAGCCAGGGACTGACTTGCTTGCCCCACGGGTCACTCATTTTTAAACCTTTGTATTTTGACGGCTAAATTACAAACGTATGCCGGCCGGACCCGATGCCGGTGAATTCCAGACCGCGGGGCGTGAGTTGCCCTTGGACCGCTTGCCCATCGACCGTGGCCCAGCCGTTGGTCGCCGGCGGTGCCGGCAGAATCACCCGGGCCGAGCAATTGCCGGGCAACGTCGCTTCCAGCCTAAACCGGCCGCCGGCTTGCTCGATGCTCACCTCCACCGGACCGCGGATGGTCGGCACCCGGCCGGCACCATAGGCCAGATTGCCCGGCTGCGGCTGAATGACCAGCATCTCCGCCCCGGGCGTAAGGGGGCGCACGCCCAGCAGCCAGCGCGGAATCAGGTTGGCCGGCGCCGCGCCCCAGGCATGATTCCAGTCCTGATTGGGCTTGCACCGGTCGTCCCAGGCCTCCATGGCCATGGTGGCGCCGAATTCGCGGAACATTCGCGCCCAGCTGCGCTCGCCCGTGGCCGTCAGCCGGGCCAGGGCCGCATCGGCCTGGCCGTGGCGATAATGGGCCTCCAGCAGGAAATGCGCGGCGTAAACGCTGCAAGCCATCTCTTTGGTGCGCAGAAACGCCAGGGCCCACCCGCCACCGTCCGGCGGCAGCAGGCCAAAAGCCAAGGGGAAGAGATTGGCATGCAGCGAGGCATGCGAACTGCCTTCGCTGTCTACGAACAGGCCGCTAGCCTGGTCGAACAGTTTTTCCCGGACCGCTTCGGCGACCCGGCTGGCCTGCTTTCGGTAAGCGTCGGCGTCGGCTTTTTTACCCAGCGCCGCTGCGATTCGGCCCAGCAGGACCAGCACCCGATAGTAAAAAGCATTGGTCACGGTGTTGACCGCGCCCAATTCATAACCGTCGCGTTCGCCCTGGGGCCAGTCGACCAGATCGCGCGGCGCCCGGCGCAGTCCAACCGCGGCGATCACCTCGGGACTGAAACGCTCTTCGCTCGTGTCGAGCAACCCGTCCTCGCGGGCCAGGGGGCTTAGCGCCTTGGCTTGCAGGACCGGATAATGCGCGGCCAGCGAGCCGGCGTCGCCCGTGTACAGATAATCGTACCAAGCCATCAGCACCGAGCAGAACAGCCACTCCGTCGGCCAGTTGGGATGTTCTAGCAGATATTCGTGCGTATGCCGGGCCAGGGCGTACTCCCGGTCGCAGCCGTAATGTCCCAGTTGGTTGATGACCGCGTCGCCCTCGTAAGGAATGCGTTCGCGGTCGCCGTCTACATAAATGCCCAAAAAGCTCGTAGCCTTGATGGTGTAGCGGCAGAACTCCCAAACCTCGTTCAAAACCGGGCTGGAGGAGCGGAACTCGGCCGCCTCGTCGGCAAAGGGATAATGCTGGGCCAGCTGGCGGACTCCGGCGCGCTCCAGAATATTTGGCGCGCCGACGATCTCGGCGTAGCGGAAGGGCACCACTTCCGGCAGTCCATCCGGTACGAGAATGGCGGGGGCGGTGTCGGGGCTGGTAACCTGCCGGGTGTTGCGCTCGTCGGCGGGAATCTTCAGCACATATTCGGACTGGCCGGAACGAAGCGGCTGGCGCAGTTCCCGATAGCGCCGGCTGCCGCCGGGTGCCCGGTTGATCGCTAGCGGCCCGTCGGGTACCTCGGCCAGATTGACCTGCAATTCCCGGCCGGTTTCCGGATTGGCCACATGCAAGCGCAAAGTGGCGAAAGCCGCCCGGCCGAAATCGACCAAAACCCGGTCCGAGGCCGTCCTCACTACGCTCCGGGGTTCGACCTCACTTATCACCGGAAGATAGCGGGCGGTGACCGGTGCGTCGGTGAACTCCCCGGTCCTAAAAGCCTGGATTTCGGAATAGAAGCTCGCCTGATTGCGTTCGTTCCAGGTGCGTACCTGCCAATAGATCAGCGCCCGTTCGGGCAGGGGAGAACCGGTGTAGGGAATGTGCAGGGACCGCCCGTCGGCGGCCCACTGCCGGCCCGGGTCTGGCTGGCCGCTGTTCCATAAGTCGGGAGCTTCGCCCGCCAGCTTCTCAGCGCTGGTGGCCACCTGGATTTGAAACGCCGTCTGGCGGGCATTAGGCAAGAGATCGTTGAAAATCCAACTGAACTTGGGTTGCCGGACCCGGATCTCGGTCAAATCCGGCCGGCCGAGCAGTTCCACCAACAATCCGGTCGGGGGCAGGGCAGAGCAAGGCATAACGGGCTTCCTTCTCCAAAGATAGAACTAGGGTTTGCGGCATCTGATAATCAAAAAATAAGCGATCAAACGGGCGTCGTATTCTTCCGGGTGGGCCTGCAACGTGGCTTCGTCGGGAGCGGGTTCGGCAAAATGCTCCAAGCTGAAGCCAACCGCCAACAGACGGTTGAGCCAGGTGCTGAGCGTCCATTCAAAATAAGGCGTTTTGAATTTGGGATATTTGGCTTTCTCTGCTTCCGGCGCGGCCCCGAAAATCCACTCCTCGACCCGACAGGTACCGTCGCGAAAATAATCCCCCACCAGCAAGGCTTGCTTGCGTCCAGTTTCATCGCGCAGCCAGCCCCACTTGGGGGTTAGAAAACAGGGGTGGGTGATGGAAAACTGAAAAAAACCGCCGGGCTTGAGCACGCGGAAGGCCTCTTGCAGGGCCTCCTGCTGACGGGCGATGTCTTGAAAGCTCATGAATGCGGTCAAAAAATCAAACTGCGCCGCGGCAAAGGGCAGGGCCGCCGCATCCGCGATCTGATAAGTGATGCCCTGCGGCTTTTCGGCTTCGGCCTCCCGGGCATGCCGAATGAAGGTCGGCGCCAGATCGATGCCGATCATCCGCGCCCCCCGCTCGGCCAGGCGCCGCGTATTGCTGCCTTCACCGCAGCCGATATCCAGCCCGTTCAAGCCGGCAATCGGCGGCAGGATGGCCAGGAAAGTCGGCGTGTTGTACAGATCCCGGCAACGGTCATAGCCCTGCCGCGAAAGCCGGGTCCAGCCTTCGGCGTTCTCCTCCCAACACCGCGCGACGAAATCGGGGTCCATAGACCGCTCTGCCTCCATCACGCAAGAAGATTAAGCGCTGACCCAGACGCTGCGCGTCCGCGGCCCATCGAATTCGGCCAGGTAGACGGCCTGCCAAGTGCCAAGTCGAAGCTGGCCGCCCTCGACGATTATCTGGACCGACGAGCCCATGAATGACGCCTTCAAGTGGGCCGCGCTATTGCCTTCGGCGTGACGGTAATAATTCTGATCGGCCGGGGCCAGACGCTCCAGATCGGCGAGCAGATCCCGACAGACATCAGGGTCGGCATTTTCATTGATCGTCAGGCCGGCGGTGGTGTGGGGGCAGAAGACCAGGAGCAGGCCGTCCTGGATGCGCAAATCGCGTGCCGCGGCGGCCACCTGGGCGGTAATATCGACCAACTGGCAACGGGCGGCCGTCTTGACCGTGATCGTCTGAGGCATCGTTTATTTCTCCCGCCCGAAGGCTTGGAAAACCTGGATAGAAATCTGAGGGCCGCGGCAAAAACGATCCTAAGAAATCCCCTGATTCTGTCAACATTTTCACCAAGGCGCAAAAATATTTAGCACCTTTTCCGGCCTGACTTTTGAGCCTAATACATATCAAAAAAATGGCGAAGGAAGTTGAGCTGGAAGCGACAAACAAAAATGTTGAGGGTAATGCCAAGCAGTCATGGAAAGGCCGGAAACAATCAGCCCAGACTGGAGCAAGAATCCGGCGTTTCAACGGCAGAGAAAACAATTTTAAAAGGAGCAGCCATGAACACTAGCCGAACGAGCAATAAGCCCAACCGGGAACACTGGACCGGTGTCGGCGCGTCCCTGGGCGCGATGGCCCTGGGGCTATGTTTGCTGGGGTCCGCCGCGAGCGCGGCCGAATCCGAAGGCCTGGCCTTGTTGCGCAAGCAGAGCCAGGCGTTCAGCGAAGTCGCCAAGCAGGCTCAGGCCGCGGTCGTCTTCGTCAAAGTCGAAAAAGACACGCCCGTTCCGGAAATGGGCGGACAACTCAATGATCCGTTCGAATTTTTTGGTGACGATTTCATGCAACGCTTTTTCGGCCAACGTATACCGCAAGGCCGGGGTCAGCCGGGCATGCCATACTCCCCCCGCAAGCATCACCAGGAAGGCCTGGGCTCGGGCTTCATCATCTCCTCGGACGGCTACATCCTGACCAATAATCACGTCGTGGGCGACGCCGACCGGATCACGGTCAAGCTGGCCGACGACCGGGAGTTCACGGCCAAGCGGGTCGGCACCGACCCCCAGACCGACGTGGCGGTCATCAAGATCGACGCCACCGGCCTGCCGGTGCTCAAGACCGGCGACTCGGCCAAACTCCAGGTCGGCGAGTGGGTCATGGCGGTGGGCAATCCCTTCGGCCTGGCCCAGACCGTCACTGTCGGCGTGGTCAGCGCCAAGGGGCGCTCGGCCGTGCGGATCGCGGACTATGAAGACTTCATCCAGACCGACGCGGCCATCAACCCCGGCAACAGCGGCGGCCCGCTAGTCAATCTGGAAGGCGAAGCCGTGGGCATCAACACCGCCATCTTCTCCCGCAGCGGCGGTTACATGGGCATCGGCTTTGCCATCCCGATCAACCTGGCCATGAAAGTCTGCGATCAACTCAAAACCAAGGGCTCGGTCTCGCGCGGCTACCTGGGCATCATGATCCAGAATCTCGAGCCCGAACTCGCCCAGAGCCTGGGGGTTCCCGGCCAGAAGGGCATCTTGGTCGCCGAAGTCTCGCCCGACAGCCCCGCAGCCAAGGCCGGCTTCAAGCCCCGGGACATCATCGTCGATTTGAACGGCCGCCCGGTCGAGGAAACCGGTCACTTCCGCAACACCATCGCCATGAGCGGTCCGGGCAGCGAAACCAAAATCACCATCCTGCGTGACGGTCGCAAGGAGACGCTTAATGTCACCCTGGGCGAACTGACGGCCAAGACCGACGCCAACGGCCAGTCGGTCGAGACGGCCGCCACCGGCACCGGCGGCAAGTACGGGCTCTATGTCCAGGAGCTGACCGCCGACCTGGCCGATCGCTTCAACCTCGCCGGTCAGAGCGGCGTGCTGGTCAGCCGGGTCGAGGAAGGCTCGAGCGCCGCCCGCGCTGGACTTGAACCCGGCTGCCTGATCGTCGAGGTCAACCAGGAGAAGACCCCCAACACCGCCGCCTTCCGGGAAGCCATGGAGAAGGCTAAGGACAAGGATTCGGTTCTGCTGCTGGTGCGCCAGCAGGGCGGCTCGCGGTTCGTGGTCCTGAAGAAGTAGTTCGGGCAAATGACGCCGGCCGCCTCTCCGGGGGCGGCCGGCTTTGACCAGGAGGACGGAACATGCGAAAGGTTGCAGTTTTGGCGCCGGTCGAAGTGGCCAAGGGAAGAAAAGGTTCGCGCGCCTGCATTCAGGCTCTCAGTAAGGAATTTCTGCTCTGGCGCCACCAGGCCCGCCTCAGGCCGACGGCCTCGCTCAACTGAACCGCCGGCACCATAGCGTTAACGAACTTGCGGGGAGAACTTTTGCACAAAAAGTTCTCCCCCGAATTTGCCAACATTAAACCCCGGCCGGTCATTGCAGCGCCGAGACCGAAACGTATACTTGCCGGCTTCCATATTTCAGGAGCGAAGAGCATGAGCATAGACGTGCGGGAGATCGCCGAACTGGTCGGCCGGGAGACGCCGCAATTGGACCGGCTGCGGACCGAAATCGCCCGGGTCATCGTCGGGCAGAAGGAATTGCTGGACCGGCTGCTGCTGGCGCTGTTGTGCAACCAGCACGTCTTGATCGAAGGCGTGCCGGGGTTGGCCAAAACCCTGGC
>CAYMGG010000277.1:0-8321 GCA_964389915.1 uncultured Planctomycetaceae bacterium | reverse complement strand
GGCCGAACAGGCCTATCGTTATATTGCCGAGCAGTGCCGGGAATTGCGGGGGCTCGATGAAGTGGCGCGGGCCGTTGGCGTCAGCGCGGATCACCTGCGCCATATTTTCCGCGCCCGCTATAGTTTCGGTCCGCAGCGCTGGCTGGCGGTCTGCCGGGTGGAGTACGCCAAAGGCCTGCTGGCCAATTTCAACCTGCCGCTCAAAGCCGTGGCCCTCTCCAGCGGCTTTGCCAACGAAAGGTATTTATGTTCCTGTTTTCGGCGCGAAACGGGCGTTACGCCCGGGGATTACCGGCGCCAGGCCCAGCAATTGACCTGACCGAGGCCATTTTTCATTATCCTGCGCCGAAGGGAATCAAACCTCGCCCAGCTTTGATTCTCCCCACTGCACGAGGGGAAAGGCCCAGTTGGCGAGAGTTTTGAAAGGGAACAGGGGGAATTTTTTTGTAAAAAGGTTCCCCAGAGTTGGGCTTAAAAAAGTGAAACCAATTTGTCCAGAAATTTCCTTCCAGAAGGGAATTATTTTGGCGAATGTAAAATCTTGACAATTTGGCTGGCACAGGATATAGCATTTTCAGGATATATTCTCTTTTTGGGGGCAGGCAATGAACCAAATCTTACGATGCGGCGGGTTCGCGGCTACAGCTTGGCTATTGGCGGGCATTTGGCTGGGAGGCATGGCCAACGCCGCGCCGGTCCGAGGCCTGAGCCTGACGGTCAAGCAACCGGACGGCACGGAGCTGAAGCTCAAGGTCTGGGGCGACGAGTTCTACCGGGTTTATGAGACCGAAGCGGGTCAGACCGTGGTCCTCGACAAGGCCACGCACGAATGGCGCTACGCCCGTCTCTCCGCCGACGGCCAGAACCTGTTGCCGGCCGGCGCCCTGGTCACGGCCGCCGCTCCGCAGGCCGAGGACGCGGTGCAGCATCTGCGCCTGCCCGAAGCGGTTCGGCAGCAGAAAGTCTCCGCCCTCCGCGCCGCGCACTTGGCGAAATTGAACGCTCGCCGCCGGGAGGTCCGCAAGGGCGGTAAGCACACCAGCGGCTTCGAGGACTTCGGCGGCCGGGTCACCACCGGCACCCGCAAGGGCGTGGTCATTCTGATCAATTTCACCGACGAGACCTCCACCACCACCCGCCAGCAGGTCGACGACTTCTGCAACAAGGTCGGATACAGCGATTTCAGCAATTACGGCTCGGCCCACGATTATTACGCCGCCGTTTCCAATGGCCGTCTCGGCTATACCTGCGATGTGCAGGATTACATCACCGTCGACCATGATCGCGCCTATTACGCGGCCGATTATGACAAATCGACCGAACTGGTCGTCGAGGCCCTGACCAAGCTGGAGGCGCGCGGCTTCGATTTCAGCACCTGCGATGGCGACGGCGACGGGGTCATCGACGCCGTCAACCTGTTCTATGCCGGCACCCGCGCCGACGATGCGCTCTGGCCCCACATGTCCACCGTCACCTTCAGCGCCGACGGCGTCCAGACCGAGTATTATCAGATGAGCGACCTGGGGACCGAGCTGTCGGTCTACACCTTCTGCCACGAAAACGGGCACATGCTCTGCGAATTCAGCGACCTGTACGACTACGGCTACGACTCTTCAGGTGCGGGCGAGTACTGCCTGATGGCCTACCCGATCGACGAGAAGCGGCCGCAGTACGTCTGCGGTTACCTCCGCCGGCGGGCCGGCTGGGTCGACGCGGTGGAGGCCGCGCCCGGCGACTACAGCCTGAAGGCCGCCGCCAGCAGCACGGCCGGGGACACCGCCGCGCTCATCTACCGCCATCCCACCCGGACGAACGAATATTTCATCATCGAAAACCGCAACCAGAGCGGTTACGACGCGGACCTGCCTTGCGCCGGCCTGGCGATCTGGCACGTCGACGAGAATGGCAGCAACGACAACCAGGAGCAGACCTGGGCCAGCCACTACATCGCCACCCTGGTGCAGGCCGACGGCCTCTGGGACTTGGAAAATTACCGTAATGCCGGCGACAGCGGCGACCTCTTCCGGTCGCCCACCAAGACGACCTTCAACGACTTCACCACGCCGAACGCCCGCTGGTGGGACGCGCTGACCTCGGGGCTGAAGGTCAAGTCCATCTCCGCGATCGGGACGACGATGTCCCTGACGATCGAAGCCGGCGCGTCCCTGCCGGTCCTGACCATCTCGGCCACCGACCCCTACGCCGACGAATCCGGCGACACCGGCACCTTCAAGGTGAGCGCCTCCTTCGCCCCTGCCAGCGACCTGACGGTCAAGTATGCGCTCACCGGCACGGCCACGGCCGGCAGCGATTACGAAACTCTGTCCGGCACCGTGACCCTGGCCGCCGGCCAGACCAGCGTCAGCTTCAACGTCGTGCCGCTGGAGGATGAGGAGGACGAGGACGAGGAGACCGTGGTGGCGACCCTGGTGTTGGACGCCGGCCCCAGTTATGACCTGGGCAGCCCGGGCGACGCCACCGTGACCATCTCTGACAGCACCTTCCACCTGCCGAACGATCCGTTCCAGCGGTTCGTGGCCTATTACTTCATCTACTGTCTGGACCGGGAGGGCAAGACCGCCGAGTTGGAGTGCTGGGGCAAGAGCCTGGCCGTGGGCGCCAGCGGCGGCTCCGACGTGGCGATCGGCTTCGTCTTCCATCCCCAGTGCGTGGCCCGCCAGCTCTCCAATTCGGCCTTCGTGACCATGCTCTACCAGGCCGTGTTCCACCGCGACGGCGGAGCCGAGGAGGCCGCCGCCTGGGTGGCCGCCCTGCAAGGCGGTCAGAGCCGGCTCTCCGTGCTGCAAAGCTTCCTGGCCACCGACGAATTCGCCGCCATCTGCGCGGCGGCGGGCATCGCGCCGGTCGTGGACTACCGCTACGCCGTGCCCCCGGGCGGGATCCGGGATTTCGTCAGCCGCTTCTATCTCTACTGTCTCCTGCGCTCGGCCGACGCGGCCGGGTTGCAGGGCTGGTACAACGATCTGCACAACGGCAAGAAGAAGGGCGCCGACGTGGGCACGGGCTTCGTCCTGAGCCAGGAGTTCGTCAACCGCAACCTGGCGGATGCGGATTTCGTGGACGTGCTCTACCGGGCCTTCTTCAATCGCGATCCCGACGAGGCGGGCAAGGCCGGGTGGTTGCAGGCCCTCGCCGGGGGTACGAGCCGGGAGGCGGTCCTGCATGGCTTTTCCCATGCCCAGGAGTTCATCAACCTGTGCCAGACCTATGAAATCAAGCCGTACTAAACTTTGCCGGCCAGGCGCAAAAGCGATCGGGGCGACGCTCGCGTCGCCCCGATCGCTTTGAAGGATTTTTTTCGGCACCAAATAATAATAATTCAAGTTAATGATAACCGATTTTGGGGTGCCTTTTTTGCAAAAAAGGTACCCCAAACCCCGCCAAAAAACTCTCACCAGACTCACCTAGTCCGGAACGTTCGTCGGCCATCAATAACCGGAGTTGATATAATATCAATTCAAGTTAATGATCGTCGAATAGGTGCGAAATCCATCTGCGCCGAATTTGTCCATCTGAACGTTCGAAACGGCGAAGCCGGTCGAGAGTTTTTGGGAAGGGTCAGGGGAACCTTTTTTGCAAAAAAGGTTCCCTGGAATTAGTCACAATCAAATCGATTGGGCATAATGGGTCCGGGGAAGCTTTTTGCAAAAAGTCCCCCGTTATTTCGGGCGATTATTTTTCGCCCAAGGCCGCGACCAGAGCCTCGCCTGCGGCCCGGTCCGCGCCGCGCACGATCAGGGCCAGTCCCGGGGTGGGGTTGGCCGAAGCCGGCTGGGGCTGGGCCGTCAGCCGGCCGGCCGAGTAGTCGTAATAGACCCAGCCCGCGGCGGTCGGAGCGAAACCTTTGAGTCGGTAGACCGCCTCGCCCGCCGCCGCCAGGGCGGCCTCCAGGCGCGCAATCTCCAGCCGGCCGGCCGGCTCGAAATCGAATTTGGCGTAGTCGGGGTCCACGCACTTGGCGTATTCGCCGGCCAGCTCGCGCGGCCGGTTCTCGCCGAACAGGTCGAGGTCCACCGCGCAGCGTTCGGCCCGGACCAGCTCCAGGCCGGGGTGCATTTCGCGGGCCGCGGCCTCCACTGCCGCCAGCTGTTCGGCGGGGTGGAGGTCGGCCTTGTTGACGATGCCCACGTCGGCGGCGGCGATCTGTTCGCGGATCGCCGGCAGAGTGCGCCGCAGCTTAAGGAAAGTGCCCGGATCGAGCACCGCCACCACCCGGCTGAGGTGATAGATCTGATCCAGGCCGGTTTCGGCCAGCATCTTGGCCGCCACCCGGGGATTGGCCATGCCGCTGGCCTCGACCACCACCCCGACCACCGGCGAGTCCGGCCGGTGCCATTTCTCGGCGATCTCCCGCAGCCGACCGATGAACTGGGTCACCAGGCATTTGCAAAAGATGCTGCCGCCGGGCACCGAGACCACCTCCGGGCCGAGGGGCAGGAGCTGGCCGTCGACGTCGCGCGGTGAAAACTCGTTGATCAGGTAGACCACTTTGCGCGCGCGGTTGGCCTCGACCACGCGGCGCAGGTAGGTGGTTTTGCCGCTGCCCAGAAAGCCGGTCACCAGCGCCAGAGGTACGGTCATCTTTTCAGCGCCTCCTGTTCGCGGCAAAGTGATGGATGCGGCCGGGGGGCGATGCCGATTGCGAAGCATACGGCCGATTCCGGGGTACCTTTTTTGCAAAAAAGGTACCCCGGCCCCCGCCAAAAAACTCTTACCTGGCTTCGCCCGCTCGAGCGTTCAGATGGGCGAATTCCAGGCCGTGCGGCTCGGACGTGTTCGACCCGCTATAGCCGGCACGAGTTTTTTTTACCGGCCTTTTTCGCCCTTTCGCGTCTTGATGGCCGCTACCAGGGTGTCGGTGTCGGGGATGAGCGAGACGAATTTGGCCTGCCCGTCCAGGCAGATGGTGGGGATGTTCTTCACCCCCAGCCGGCCCATCATGGCCAGGCCTTCGCGGCTGGTGATCTTGTACTCGGTCAGCTTGACCGGCAGGCCGCACTTCTCGGCGGCCTTGGTGGCCGCGCCCATCATGTACTGGCAGGGCGCGCAGGAGGCGCTGTCGAGGGTGATGACGTCGATCATCACCTCCTTCAGGCTCGCGTAATCGGGCAGTTTGACGTCGCTCGCCGCCGCCACCGTCGGGACGATGGTCCGGCGGGCCACCTCGCGCTTGTATTCGTCGTGCACGAGTTCGGCCACGGCCTGGAGGTTGGCCGCCGGCGTGGCATAGGGCAGGTCGCAGCCCGGGGCCAGGACGAAGCCGCAGCCGCCGCCCGTGTACAGGCAGCGCAGCGTGTCGAGTTTGGCGTCGTCGGGCTTGCCCAACAGCAGGACCGTGGTCAGTTGCAGGTTGCCGCCGAAGGACTTGCCGCCCGCGCGGCTGAGGTCGCGGACCTTGGCCAAGGGGATGTTCTCGTCGATCGAGAGGTTGTGGCAGGTGGTGCGGCACATCGCCTCCAGGTTGCGGGTGGCGTCGCCGCAGACGAAGAGCGAGGAGAGTCCGCCGTGGTCGTTGATGAAGCTGAAAAGGTCGCTGACCGGCGAGTGGACGAACTCGGCGAAGTGCTCGGGGCTGATCTGGCTGACCATCGGATCGACCACGGCCACCACGTCCGCGCCGTTCTCCAGGTAGGCGGCGGCCGCCTTCTTGCCCACCGCCGCGCAATAAGCGACCACCGCCTTGACGTAGTCGGGGCAGTCGTACATCTGCATGAAGATCTCGTTGCCCAGGAGGTGCAGGGCCAGGGTGAAGGGGCCGCAGATCAGGCCGTAGAGCCCGACCTCGTCGCCGATCGTTCCCTTGAGCGTGCGCAGGGCCTCCAGGGCCACGGGAAAGCGCCCCTCCTCGGGGTCGAAGTTCGGCAGGTCGGCCAGGGACTTGCCCTCCTCCAGCGGGTGGGTCTGGACCGAGGGCGGGCCGTCGTCGGCCCAGTGCAGCTGGCAACCCAGCAGTTCGGCCTCCATTTGCAGATCGAAGACGATCGGCAGCCCGTCGGGCTTGTAGAGCTCGTGGGCCTTGGTCAGTCCCTTGACGAGCAGGTCCGCCGATTTGAGGTACTCGGTGGCCGTGACCCCGATGAGCTGGGCCCCATGCACGCCCACGAACGGCACCCAGGCCGGCCGGGGGGTGGGCTGGTTGCGCAACGCCGCGAACAACAGTTCCTTGCCAGTCATGTTCCAGTCTCCAGTCAAAAGAACCTCACAGTAGTTCCAGGTCAACTATTGCGTAGGAGAGAAAAGGCGGCCGGGTATGATATTTCTTCCGGCCAAACCGCTTCAGGCTAAAGTTGGTAAATTTGGATCATTTTTGTTAGCCTAACTCAAAATCAATCGGTACGAACCAGCCCTGGTCACCATCTCTGTCGGCCCGCCACCTAAGGTCGACCTAAAAGTCAGCTGGATTTACCCCGCCTTTATCCCTATAAAAAATTAGGGTTTACCGTTATCTTCGGACTTTGTGGGACCAAAATTAGTTATGTACTCAATATGCGACCAATTGCCTTCCGGTTCTAGCACTAGATAAGCGTTTTTTGGTAAAACAGTGCTTAGGTGCTATGGACGCTCAAATTAGCGGCCAATATTAAGTAAACCGAAATTTGACAAGCCGACGTGGAGATAGTAGACTGTAATTCAATAGCGATACGATACACTTATGAATTGGCGACTTTTTCCGCCGGATAAAAATCATGCAAGCAGTTCGGAAGCGCAGCGGCTTCACTTTGGTCGAGCTCTTGGTGGTGATCGCCATCATCAGCCTGCTGGCGGGCATGCTGCTGCCGGCGCTGGAAAAGAGCCTGGAGGCGGCGCGGCAGGCCCAATGCCTGAACAACCTCAAACAGCTGATGGTTTCGCAGCTCGTGTATGCTGACGACAATGGCGGCTGGGTCTGGCAGAACGGCTATCTGGCCGCCGGCTATGACAACTGGATGGACGCGCTGACCGGCGGCGCAATGTACAAGCAGCCGAAATACATCGAAGACAAGAACGTCTTCTGCTGCCCGAGTTCGGACGTCAAGCAGTACAAACCGGCCGCCGGCGTCTGCGACCGGTTCACCATTTACGGCATGTACCGCTCCTGGTTCGACGCGGAGTATACCAGCAAAGGCTACAAGTTCGCCGGCCTGCCCCATAATAGCGCGGCGATGTTTTACGGCGTGGAACGGATCGCCAGCCCCTCGAGTTTCGTGATGCTGGCCGACTCGGTGGTGGTCACCCACCCGACCTCGACCTGGCGCTCGCACAAGCCGACCTTCCAGTTTTCGCCCACCGGCTACCTGGAGGACGGCGGGGTGCAGACCCGCCACGGGCCCAGCGCCAACTGCGCCTTTCCCGACGGCCACGGCGGCGGGCTGGACGGCCTGAAATTGCGTGACAGCGCCACCCGGATCAAATATTTCATCACCGGTGATTTTGAAAAAAGAAACATTCCCTGACCGCCCTGCCGGGAACGAAAGCGAGGATCAACCCTATGTCTGAAGCAACTGGTTGCCGGCTTGCTGCCGGGCACAAATTCACTCTGGTCGAGCTCTTGGTGGTGATCGCCATCATCAGCGTGTTGGCCGGCATGCTGCTGCCGGCGCTGGAAAAAAGCCTGGAGGCCGCCCGCTCGTCTCAGTGTCTGAGCAATCTCAAGCAATTGCAGACCGCGCAGCTGGTCTATGCCGACGACCACGAGGGCTGGTTATGGCACGTCGGCTATCTGGGCACGCAGTACGACACCTGGTTCGAAGCGCTGGCGGGCGGGTATTATTTCAAGAAGAGCCCCTACCTGGAAGACAAGAACGTGGCCTGCTGCCCCAGCTCGCCGGTCAAACAGTACAAGATCGTCTCCGGGGTCAGCGACCGGGTCACGGTTTATGCCATGTACCGCTCGCATTTTGACGGCCAGTACGCGACCAAGGGCTTTCAGTTCCAGAATCCCGACCACAACAGCGCCAACATGTTCTACCAGATGTCGCGCCTGCCCCAGCCCTCCAGTTTCGTGATGCTGGGCGATTCCGGCTACGGCACCTCCGGCAGCTGGCGCTACGGCAAGCCGTTCTTCGGCTTCTCCCCCACCTCGGGCATGAGCGAGAACGCCGGCCTGATGCTGCGGCACAACGACAATGCCAACTGCGCCCTGCCCGACGGCCACGGCGCGGCCCTGGCCCCGATGAAGATGCGCGAGAGCGTCACGCAGATCAAGTATTACCTGACCCGCCAGTTGGAAGTGGTGACCCTCCCCTAGACTAATCCGCCGCCGAAGCGGCGTTTATTCCCGAACCCCGTAAGGAGCTGAACATGCAACTCCCCCCCCTCCG
>CAYMGG010000276.1:5196-8346 GCA_964389915.1 uncultured Planctomycetaceae bacterium | reverse complement strand
CGGCGGGAAAGGCCTGGACCACGGCCCGGCAGCGCTTTTCGCCGAAGCCGGCCAGCTTCAGCTTTTCCAGCTCCAACGCCAGATCCGCGCCGGTCAATCCGGCTAGAGCCGCGCCGACTTCGGGCCGGTCCAGGGCCGCGCGCAGCGTCTTGGCGGGCTTGGGCCCCAGGGTGCGATAGGCCGAGGTGTCGGGCAGTTCCACGGCCGCGACTTCGGCGGCCGAGGCGGCGCGCAGGCGTTCGAGCGTGCCGAAATGCCCGGCCAGATAACCGGCGGCCGTGGCGCCGAGGTGAGGAATGCCCAGGGCGTGCAGCAGCCGGGCCAGGCCGCGGGTTTTAGCCTCGGCCAGCGCGGTCACCAGATTTTCGGCCGATTTCTCGGCCAGCCGCTCCAGCGGGGCCAGGTCTTCTTTGCGCAAAGCGAAGAGGTCGGCCGCGTCCTGGACCAGGCCTTTCTCCAGCAATTGATCGATCACGGCCGGACCGAAGCCGTCAATGTCCATCGCCCCGCGCGAGACGAAATGCAGCAGCCGCTGGCGGAGCTTGGCCGGACAGGCGGCGTTTTCGCAGCGGTAGATCTCCTTGGCCGACTCGACCCCGCCGCGCGGCCTGGTCCGGGCCAGGGGCGTGTCGCAGCAGGGACAGGTCGCCGGCATGACGAATTCGGTTTCGGTTCCGGTGCGCTTTTCCGGCAGGCTCTTCACCACCTGGGGGATGATCTCGCCGGCCTTTTCGATCAGCACCCGGTCGCCGACGCGGACGTCCTTCTCGCGGATATACGAGGCATTGTGCAGGCTGGCGTGGGAGATGGTCGAGCCGGAGAGGAAGACCGGCTCCAGGTCGGCCACGGGCGTAACCGTGCCCAGGGTGCCCACCTGTAGGCGGATGGCCAGGAGGGTGGTCTCGGCCTGCTCGGGGGCGAATTTGTAGGCGATGGCCCAATGCGGGCTTTTGCTGCCCGTGCCCAGGAGCCGCTGTTGAGCGAGCGAGTCGACCTTGATGACCAGACCGTCGGTATCATAGGGCAGGCCGTGGCGTAGGGCGTCGAACTCGTCGCGCACCTGGCGGATCTCGGCAAAATTGCGGCAGCGGCGGCGGTGCGGGTTGACCGGAAAGCCCCAGGCCGCCAGTCGTTCGAGCAGTTCCCACTGGCTGCTCAGGCCCAGCTCGGGGCCGCCCGGCGCGGCGTAGAGCCAGGCGGCCAGGCCGCGCGCGCCGACCAGTTCCGGATCGAGCAGTTTGAGCGTGCCGGCCGCGGCGTTGCGGGGATTGGCGAAAATCCGCTCCGCGCCTTCGGCCTCCTGCTGGCGGCGGATCTTTTCAAAGGCTTCACGCGGAAGGTAGATTTCGCCGCGCACCTCCAAGCGCTCCGGCAGGGGCGTGAAGAGGTCGGGCGAAGCCAGCCGCTCCGGCACGCCGGCCACGCGGCGCAGGTTCTCGGTCACCTCCTCGCCGGTCCGGCCGTCGCCGCGCGTGGCTCCGCGCGCCAGTCGGCCGGATTCGTAAAGTAAACTGACGGCCAGGCCGTCGATCTTGAGTTCGACCACGAATTCCGGCGGGCGGGTTTCGCCCTTGCCGCGCAGGGTGCCGGCCACGCCCTTGACGAACAACTCCAGCTCGTCGGCGTCGTAGACGTTGGAGATGCTCTGCATGGGGGGCTCGTGGCGCACGGTCGGCCGGTCGGCGCTCGGCGCGGCCCCGACCTGGCGGGTGGGGCTGTCGGCCGTGGCCAGTTCGGGGTGCCGGCGCTCCAGCTCCTCCAGCTCCCGCTCGAGCGCGTCGTATTCCGCGTCGGTGATCTCGGGGGCGGCGTCCTGATAGTACAGCCGCTTATGCCGCGCCAGTTCCGCGCGCAGAAACTCGGCCCGCTTGCGGGCCTCCGGGGGAAGGGCGAAGAGGTCGCTCATGCCTGGCTCTCCAGAGGAATAAAACGCGGAGGGATTTTATGGTTTCGGCGAAGAATTGCCAATTTTAATCGGCGGCGCGCCGGTGGTCAGCCGGCGGTAATAGTCGCGCGGCGGGCAGCCCACCCGGGCCCGGAACAACCGGCTGAAATAATAGATGTTCGGAAATCCACTCTGCCGGGCGGCCTCGCCGACCGGCACGGCCCGGTTGGTGAGCAGAAACTTGGCCTGCTCCAGCCGGGCCTGGAGCAGATCCTCGACCGGGCTGACGCCGAAGAGCTTGCGGTAGAGAACGGCAAAACGGTTGGGGCTCAGGTTGACCTGCCGGGCCATGGCGGCCACGGTCCAGGTTTCAGTCAGTCGTTCGTGGATCTCCCGGCGCAAGACCTGGAAGGCCGCCTGGTGCTCGGCCTCGGCGGGGGAGAGGCCAGTGCCGGCCGGCGGCCAGTGGCGGGTGAGGAGGAGGAAGATCTCCTCCACCCGCAGGGCCACCCGCTCCCGCCAGAGCGGGGCCTGGGCGTAGCGTTCCTGGACAATGACCTCCAGGATTCCGGGCAGGAAATCCGTGGCCGTGGGGCGGAAGAGTTCGTTGATCGGCAGCCGGCTGCGGCGGATCAGGCCGGAGGCGGCCGGCCCGCTCAGGTGAAACCAGTCGTTGATGAAGCCCGTCTCCCGGCCGCGGTGCCAGTTGGGAAAGGTCGGGGTGTGGACGATGCAGTCGCCGGCCGAGCCGACCACCCGGCCGGCCGTGGTCAGGATCTCGAAGGGGTTTAAAAACCGCATGATCAGGTATTCGCCAAAGCCCTTGGGCCGGTCGATCACGAAGTCGGGCTCATGGTCCTGGGCCACGCCGAGATTGCTGACAAACAGGTCTGCCATGCCGATATTATAAAAGGATAGTGTAAAAAGTGAAATGAATCCTGCATTTTATGAGCGCTATTTAGCGATATAGTTTGGATATATCCAGAAATGAGTTATCTGACCTTAAAACCCGCGGAAAGTATAAGACAAAAAAGCCAATTCCCCAGGAGTCTGGCATGACCGAACCCAAACGTGTCGCCCTGATCGGCTGCGGCAGTCGCAGCGTGGACCATCTGGAAGCTTACAAATACCTCCCTCGCGCCCGGCCGGTGGCCTGCTGCTCGCGCTCGGGCGAGAAGGCCGAAAAGCGTGCGGCCGAATATGGCCTGCGGGCCTATGCCGACTGCGCCGAGATGCTGCGGCAGGAACGGCCCGACCTGGTGCAC
>CAYMGG010000276.1:0-5186 GCA_964389915.1 uncultured Planctomycetaceae bacterium | reverse complement strand
CACGTCATCACCCCGCCCACCCACCGGGTCGAACCGCTGAGCCTGTGCGAAGAACTGGGCGTGCCGGCGGTGACGATCGAAAAGCCGATCGCCGTGGGCGTCTCCGACTGGCGGGAGCTGAACCGTCTGGCCGAAACCGGTCGGACCAAGGTCGCGGTCTGCCATCAGGTTCGCTGGCAGGAATACCTGATCCGCTGCCGCCGGGCGCTGGGCGGCTTGGGCGCGGTCAAGTTCCTCGATTTCTCGGCCGGGATGAACATCTCCGGCCAGGGCACGCACATCCTTAACTACGCCCGCAGCCTGAACGGCGACGCGCGCGTGAAGACCGTCTTCGGTTGCGCGGCGGGCGCGGCGGGCATGGCCGAATATCATCCCGCGCCGGACCACACGGCCGGCTATCTGATTTTCGAAAACGACGTGCGCGGCCTCTGGAACAACGGGCCCACCGCGCCTCGCTGCGGCGATCCGGCCACTACCTGGCAGCATGTGCGCGTGGCCGCCTACGCCGACCGGGGCCGGGTTTTATATGAAGAGTTCGGCCAGTGGGAGATCGTCGGTCCCGCCGGGCGGGAGGGCGGCGACTTCGGTGGCATGGACGGCTGGCGGACTAACAACCGCCGCGCCCAAGCCGGATTCCACGAGGCCGTGCTCGACTGGCTGGCCGACGACGCCTGTGAACCGGGTACCAGCCTGCGCGAATCCCTGCACGAGTGGAAGACGGTGCTGGCGCTGTACGCCAGCGCCCTGGAGCTCCGGCCGATCGAGTTGGTCGGGTTCGAGCCGGACAATGACCTGTTCGACCGCCTGGGCGGCGCGCTGGCGGCCGGAGCCAAGGCCGTTTAAACCGCGATTTTGATTTGAGAGAACTTTTTTGAAAAAAAGTTCTCTCAAACTCTCTCAAAAAACTTTAGCCAGCTTCGCCCTTTCGAGCGTTCAGTTGGGCAGAATGCAGAGGAAATACTCTGGTTAAGGTGATTTTTGGGGATTGCATTGTCGGCGTAGATGGTGAAAAACACGAGCTCCGCCAACCATGAATTTATCCATCTGAACGTCCGAAAGGGCGAAGCCGGAGGAGAGTTTTTTGCCGGGGTCTGGGGGCCCTTTTTTGCAAAAAAAGGGCCCCCATAATCAGCCGGAATTGAAAAAGGGAGAAGAGCGATGAAAGTGGTGGCCATCACCGGAGCCAAGGAGTGCGCGCTGATCGAGAAACCGGACCCGAAAATTAAGGACGATTTCGTCAAGGTCAAGATTGTCGTTGCCCCGATGTGCACGGAGTATAAGGCCTATCTGGGCGGCAACCGGTCGGACTGTCTGGGCCACGAGGCCGCCGGCGAAGTGGTCGAGGTCGCCCGGCCGGGCCGGGTGAAGGTGGGCGACCGGGTGGTGGTCATGCCCCAGTATCCTTGCGGCAAGTGCGACCTGTGCGTGACGGGCGACTATATCCACTGCGAACACTGCGTCGATCCGCTCGCCGCCTGCGGCAGTCAGACCGGCGTCGCCACCTACGCCCAGTACTGCATCAAGCCGGACTGGCTGCTGTTGCCGATTCCGGAAGGCATGAGCTACGAGCACGCGGCCATGACCTGCTGCGGCCTGGGGCCCAGCTTCGGCGCGGCGCAGCGCTTGGGCATGGGGATCGGCGATACGGTGCTGATCGCCGGCCTGGGCCCGGTCGGGCTGGGGGGGATCATCAATTGCGTCAAGCGCGGCGCCACGGTGATCGGCCTGGACAGCCAGCCGTATCGCAGCCGGTTGGCGCGTGAACTGGGAGCCAAGACCGTGATCTCGCCGACCGATCCCGACGCGCTGGCCCAGGTCAAGGCTCTGACCGGTGGTCGAGGGGTGGATATGGCTATCGATTGCACGGGCAATCCTCAGGCCCAGAAATTCTGCGTCGAGGCCGCGCGGCGGCGCGGGCAGGTCGCTTTCATCGGCTGGGGCGGGCATCTGGAATTGGGGAACATGATTCCCCAAGGGCTGACGCTGCACGGCGTCTGGCACTGGCGGCTGCCCGACGCGCCGCAGTTCATGCGCCTGGTGGCGGACGCCGCGCCGCTACTGGACAAGCTCATCACCCACCGTTTCCCCATGTCGCGGGTTAAGGAAGGGTTCGAACTCCAGGCCACCGGCGATTGCGGCAAGGTACTGCTCGATCCGTGGCAGTGAGGGACGGATTTTTGGAAAAGCCACGGATTCCGGGAAAACCTTTTTTACAAAAAATGTTTTCCTGGACCCTTTCGAAAAAACTCTCGTCCGGTTTCGCCCCTTAGGACGTTCAGATGGATAAATTCAGCGATGATCGTTTCTGACCAGCGTCTTAATGAGAGTTTTTTGCGGGGGTCCGGGGGGACTTTTTTGCAAAAAAGTTCCCCCGCGGTTGGCGGTTGCGGTCAACCGTAGAAGGTCGGCTGCCCCGTGGCGGCCAGGACCGCGCGCCAGAGCTCGCCGGCCGGGTCGACCTGTTTGCGTTCGGAGATGGCCGCGGCCATGGGCACATGCACGAACCGGCCGTGCCAGCGGCTGACCAGGGTTTCAGTACGGCCGCTTAAGGCGGCGTGGACCGCGTTACGCGCCAAGCGCGAGCAGTAGACGCTGTCGTGCGGCGAGGCCGGCACGCTGCGGATGATGTAGCTGGGGTCGATGTACTTCAGGCTCGCCTCCCGGCCGACCTTGCGGAAGTAGCTCTGGATCTGCTCTTTGAGGAAGACGCCGATATCCGGCAGGATCGTGTTGCCGGAGGCATCCTTCTGGCCGGTGGCGGCCAGCAGGTCCACTCCCGCCCCCTCGGCGACCACGATCACCGCGTGGCCCCGCCGCTCGATCCGCCGCTTTAGCACCTCCAGAAAGCCGTTTTCGCCTTCCAGCCGGAAGGGGGCCTCGGGGATGAGCACGAAGTTGACGTCGCTCATGGCCAGGGCCGCGTGGCAGGCGATGAAGCCCGAATGTCGGCCCATCAGCTTGACCAGGCCGATGCCGCCCGGAGCGCCGGTGGCCTCGACGTGGGCGGAGTTGAGGATCTGGCAGGCCACGGAGTAGGCGGTCTGGAAGCCGAAACTCTCGTCCACGTACATGATGTCGTTGTCGATGGTCTTGGGGATGCCGACCACGGCGATCTTGAGGCCCCGGCGCTCGATCTCGCGGGCGATGCCGATGGCCCCGCGGGTGGTGCCGTCGCCGCCGATGGTGAAGAGCAGGTTGAGCCCCATCCGGTCCAGGCAGTCGACCACCTCGGCCGGGTCCTGTTCGCCGCGCGAGGAGGAGAGGATTGTGCCGCCCAGGTCCTGGATGCCGTCGACCGTTTCGGGGGTGAGTTCGCGGACCTCGTGGCCGAAGCGGGGGATGAACCCCTGATAGCCGTAGCGGAAGCCGCAGATCCGCCGCACGCCGTAATTGTGCCACAGCTCCAGCACGATCTCGCGAATCACGTCGTTCAGGCCCGGGCAGAGGCCGCCGCAGGTGACGATGCCGGCGCGGCTCTTGGAGGGGTCGAAATAAATTTTCCGGCGCGGACCGGCCAACTCGAAGGACGGCAATTCCGCCAGCGGCCGGCCGGCGGCGGCCAGCCGGGAGACCTCGCATTCGGCCAGGACGCGTTCCGTGTCGGCGACGAAGTAGTCGTCGTTGCGGCCGGCGGCGGCCAAGGGCGAATCGACCCGGCACTCCCCCAGTCGGCGGATAGGGAAATCAGGCGACGTTGCGGACATGCAGGACTCCTAAACTTATTTGGTCTTGGCTGACGCCCGGGCGCAGTTGGCAGGGCCCGGGCTGGTTGCGTTTCCGGCAGCACCAAGATTTTACCGCAAATTCGGTTTCGGGAGGTCTTTTTTTTGTTAAATTATGCCGCGGCGCGGGATGGCGGGGGCCGCGGCGGGACAATAATTTTATCGCTGGAAAAATGCTGGCCTTTTTGTGTAATATATGTTGAAATATTGGGTAGGGCAGATTCCCGACTAGTCATGAACTGCCCGGGCGGGCTTTTCAGTCAATTTGCGGATTATCGGTCGCAGTGAAATCCAGGGCGCTATGCTGGAGGCTTAATAACATGATTCGTGCAAGCTTACGGGTGTTGGCGTTGCAGATGGTGGTCGCGGGCTGGTTCGCGGCCCTGGCTCAGGCCGAAGAGGCGGCGGCTAATGCGCCGATCGGTTCGGTGGTGGCTATGCGCGGCGAGGTCCAGGCCATCAACGCCGCCGGCCAGGCGCGGCCGCTGGCCGCCAAAGCGCCGCTCTTCCTGGCCGATACGGTCAAGACCGGTGAGGTCGGACGAGTGCAGCTGCGCTTGAACGACAACACGCTCATCAGTCTCGGCCCCAAAAGCGACATGAAGTTGTCGGAATACAAGTACGACGCCCAGGCCCAGAGCGGGCAGTTCACCGGTTCGGTCACCAGCGGCGTCTTCCGGGTTATGGGTGGGGCCATCACCAAGATCGCGCCCGACAAATTCAAGACCGAAACCCCCGCGGCCACCATCGGCATCCGCGGCTCTATGTTCCAGGGGCACTTCAGCGCCAAATCCCAGAAACTGGTCACCGCCTTCCTCGGCGGCACGGGCATCTACGTCGCCAACCCCCAGGGCACGGTCGAGATCACCCAACCCTCTTACGGCACCACGGTCGGCACCGGCCAGGCGCCCGCCCAGCCCGTCTTTTTCAACACTCAGATGATGGGTCTGCTGGGCAACGCCATCGACGGTGAAGGCCCGGCCAACGATAATTTCGACGCCGATTTCAATCAGGCTTCGCAAGGCGGGGGCGACCAGGGCGGCCAAGGTGGCGGTGAGCAGGGCGGCCAGGGCGGTCAAGGCGGCCAAGGCGGGCAGGGCGGCGGTGATCAGGGGGGCGGCGATCAAGGCGGGGGTGATCAGGGCGGCGCCGACCAGGGCGGCGGTGATGATCTGGCCGGCCAGGCGAACAACATTTTGGCCGACAGCAACCAGCAGTCCACCGACAACCAGGTTTCCGAGCAGCTGACCGGCTCGTACGTCCTCGCCACCGGCGACGTCTTGCGCGTGCGGACGGGGGTCGGCGGAGACTGGCAGTACGACTGGCTCGACGGTTCGCCCGTGGACAACGGCGTGGCCGGCCTGCGCGGCATCGACAAGGACCAGCTCGGCCTGGGGCTCTCCTGGAGTTTCAGCCTGGCCGGGGCCAAATCGAGCGGCTCCTACACTGGCTTCTTCATGGCCC
>CAYMGG010000275.1:0-8350 GCA_964389915.1 uncultured Planctomycetaceae bacterium | reverse complement strand
CAGAATGACCAAAAAAAGCCGCCAGTCCGAAGCGGACTGGCGGCGGTCAGGCGAAGCAAAGCGTTCAGGATCAGGGTTGGATGCCGTAGCTCGTGGCCAGGTTGGCGAATTCGGCCGAGCCGATGAAGCTTTCCAACACGCTTTCGCGGGATTGCCCGGCGTCAAGGACGTTGATCCAGAACGTCTTGCCGCTTGTGTCGGCCGAGCGGTTGAAGAAGGCTTGGTAGAGCACGTCGACATAGTCCGAATTGCTCAGGTTGCGGTTCTTGAATTCCTGGGAGTTGATGAACGCCCGGGCGATGTCGCCGCCCTTGGAGGTGCCCGAGACCAGCTGGGTATACCAGCCGGAGATGCCGTTGGCGTCCGGTTCGCGGTTCAGGCAGGTGATGTAGAAGCGGCGGATGAAGTCGCGCACCAACTTCTGCTGGTATTGGGTGGAGGTGTAGGCGGTGATGCTGTAGCGCTGGCAGAGGTTCTGGAATTCGGTGGCGAAGATGAAGCCGTTGACCACGTCCTCACGCAGCATGCCGCCTTCCAGCGAGGTGGTCCAGGCCGACTTGCCGGCCGTGTCGCCGGCGCGGTCGAAGAAGGCGTTGTAGAGCACGTCCAGGAAGTCGGAGTTGGAGAGGTTGCGGTTGAGGAATTCCTGGCTGAAGATGAAGCCGCGGGCCACGTCGGCGCCGGTGCTGGTGCTGCCCAGCAGGCCGTCGACCCAGGCCTTGAGCCCATCCTTTTCCGGCTGACGGGCGAAGGCCTGGAAGTAGAAGCGGGCGATGAAGGCCTCCAGGTTCATGGTCTGCTCGGTCACCTCGGCGGTGATGGTCAGGCTGGCCGTGCCCTCGACCGTGGCCTTGCCGTCGGAGACGACCACCCGCAGCACGTAATCGCCGGCCGCAGAGAAGCTGGCGGTGGCGTCATGGGCCGCGCTGTTGCCGTTGGGGGTGACCGAGACGCTGCCCGGGCCGCTCACCTTTTCCCAGGTGTAGGTCAGGGTGTCGCCGGAGTCGGCGTCGCTGGCCGAAACCAGAAGCGTTGCCGAACGGTCCAGGACCGTGGCCAGGGGGCCGGAGACGATGACCGGGGCGTGGTTTTCGCTGCTGTCGTTGTCGGCGAGGTTGGCCGTGGCGCTGGCGGGCGAACCGACCGAGTAGCCCGTGCCGGCGGCCAGGGTGACGATGATGGTTTCGCTGGCTTCAACCGTGGTGTCGTCCACCGGGGTGACAAGCAGGGTGGCGGCCGAGGCCGAAGCCGGCAGGCTGACCGTTCCGGTCAGGGTGGTCGCCGAAGGATCGCCGGAGTTGACCGTGGCCCCGGAGAGCGAATAGTCCACGCCGTAGGTGGCCGTGCCGCTCAAGGTGAAGTTGACGGTCAGAGTGGTGGCGTCGCCGGCGCGGGCGATGCTGAAGGCGGCCGTGTTGGTTCCGGCTTCGGCCGCGTTGGCGTCGGTGGCCGTGACGGTGAGGACCGCGGTCGTGGAGGTTTCCGAGATGGCCTTGACGGAACCCGAGAGGGCGGCTTCCGAACTCCAGCCCGCCGTAGCCAGGATCACGCCCAGGGCCAAACTGGCGCAACTTCCGATAATAATTCGCCGCTTCATGCATTGCTCCTTTTCCAGAAATAAGGCCAAGATTCACGCAAGATACGCGATAAATTTGACAAATTAAAAGTAATAAAAAGTTTCACTGCCCGCAAGCATATCAATTACTAGCACACCGGCCCAAGCAGAACAAGGAAATTATTTGACCTGACGGGCCGCAAATTTGAAAATCATTGTCGGGAAAATGGTTATGGTTGAATAGAATCAGATTCGGCCGCTCCCTGAGCCCTGAAATGGAGTTTGGCATGGCCTGCCGATATCGAGGGCGAGCGCGTTACGACCTGCCCCATTCCGGGCCCTGCACCTTGCGCTACGAATGCAAGCATCCCAAGACCCCGCCCGTGGTCATGGCTCGGGCCTGCAAATCCTCCCGCTGCCGCCACTACACCAGCGGCGGTTTCTAAAGACCGGAATCGACCTCACCGGCGGGCGAAATGCTCCGGGGAACCCAAAGGTTCCCCGGATTCGCCGCAATGGCCTGGAATTGACCTTGCCCGCCGCCGTCACGGCCCCGGTTTGGCCGCCGCGAAGACCGCGTCGCCCGGCGCGGCCGGCCAGGAGAGGAAGGTCAGGTCGTCGATCTGGCCGGCAAAGCCGTTCTCCGTCGCCCCCAGGTGAGCGGTGCAGTTGCCGTACTCGCGCCTCGGCTCGACCGGCATCTCCCCGGCCGGCGCGCCGTCGAGGAAGAGTTTGGCCACGCATTCGTCAAAGCTGAGCGTGACGCGGGTCCATTGGCCGACCGGAAGGGGGCGGTCGCCGACCAGCGAGGTTTTGGGCGTCAGATCGCCGCCGTCGCGGATCACTTCCAGCCGGCCGTCCGGTTGGAGGAAGAAGCTGAAAGCGCTGGTCCAGCCCGACCGGGTCAGAATGGTCTGGCGCTTTTCCGGGGTCGCGGCCGGGTTGAGGTAGAAATCGATCGTGCAGGCGCCCAGCGGATAGCTGCGCAGGCGGAAATCGACCTTGGTTTGGCCGTCGAGCGCCAGGCAGTGGCCGCCGTCGCGGCCGCCGGGCTGGATCAGCCCGGAACCGGATTTCCAGCCGAAGCTCTTGGCCTGGCGGAAGGGGCGCTCGCCCAGGTCGTCGGCCGCGCTGCGCTCGAAGGTCCAGCGGCCGGAGCGGAAGGCGGCCGGATGGACCGGGGCCTGGGTCAGCCGCGGCTGGCGGAAGGGCGGGACGAAGAGGAACTCGCGGCCGCCGGGCATGCCGGTGGCGCCGGAGGTGGTCTCCAGATTGACGCAGGTCTGGATCAGGTTCATGGTTCGCGCCGGAACGCCCGCGCAGAAGGGCGCTGCAAAATTGGCGAAGATGATCCGGCCGGAGACGGTTTCGGCCCGGGCGGTGAAGAGGTCGTTCTCGCGCGCGGGCCGGGACAGGAGCGCCAGGCTCAGTTCGGCGCTGACCGGCGCGCCGTCCAGCGCCGGGCGGCGCAGCAGGCCCACGTCGCTGTCGGCCAGCTCCATGGTCAAGAGCGGTTTGGGTTCGCCCACGGCGAGGACGTTGCCCGCCAGCAGTTCGGCCGCGGTAGTCGCCTGTTCCGTCTGCCCTTTGCCGTCCAGGGTGATGAACAATTTGGTTTCGGGGGTGGCCCGCAGGCGCAGCCCGATGGTGTTCCAGGGCATGCTGCGGCCGGTGCGCAGGGTGGTTTCGTCCACCGTCAGCTCCTGGCCGTCGTCGGTGAAGTCGCGGTCGGCGAACTCGATCCGCCCGCCCTCGACCCGCAGCTGGTAGGCGCAGGCCGCCAGAGGGTGGAGCCAGACGTTCAGCTCGGCCGCGTCGGTTTCGGCCGCGGCGGCCGCAGCGAATTCGCCCAGGGGCCGGTCGTTGCGCCAGAGGCTGACGTGGGCCAGGGGTTCGCCGGCCTCGATTTTAAGCCCGGCCGTCAGCCGGGCGCCCGTCTGCGCCACCTTCAGTTCGGCCCGGCGTTCGCTCAATTTCGACCAGGGCACGCGCACCGTCACCTGATTCTGAATCCAGCCGCTGACCGGCAGGAAGGCCGGCAGATAGCGGGCCGGTTCGGCGGGCGCAGCCGGGTCGCCCAGCACCGTGAGGGTGAGCCGGGGCGTGACCGCCGGCACGGCGGCCAGGGCGGCGGTGGGCACGTTCCATTCGGTCCGGTCGAAATCGCGCAGGGACAAGGCGTGCGGCGGCAGCTGGGCCAGCACCGCGCCGTCCGGCCCCAGCAGTTCGCCGGCGAGCTCGACGCTCTGGCCGATTTGGCAGGGCAGGGAGAGGGCTTCCAGCCGCCAGACCGTGCCGGCGATCTCCTCGCGGTGATAGGCGAAGCAGACCTCCGGTTGTTCGGTCTGATAGGGTTTGCCGCGCCAGCGGTCGGTCCAGGCGCGGTTGAGCTTGACGGCCGTGCCGAAATCGAAGGAGGTGGGCATGAGCGGAGTCTCGTCGTGGTCGTTCCAGGTGGTCAGGTGGACCCAGTCGGCCTGACCGGGCAGGATCGCCTGCCAGCAGTCCCAGAGCTGGTCGAAGCCGAGGTGCGGTTGGTAGAAGTCGTTGCGGCCGTTCAGCCAGGCGCCGATGTAGCCGGGCGAGACCGGCGGCATCCAGTAATGGCCGTGGGTCCGGGCGGCGTGGGCGAAGAGGTCGAAGACCTCGCGGATAGTCTGGCCGCGGATGCCGCTCTCATGGAAAGAGGTGAGCAGGTCGAACTCGGCGGCGTAGGCGGCGGCGCTCTCGGCCTTGGCCGGCTTGAACCCCTGGCCCAGATCGGCGCCGAGGAAGATCTCGCGCCCCTTCTCCCGGAGCTTTTCACGGATGTAACGCCACTGCTCGGGCGTCCGCCCCATGCAACTGTAGGTGTTGACGACCGGTCGGCCGTCCACCTTGGGATAATTGGGGTGGTCGGCGCAACGGGCGAGCAGCTTCTCCAGCTCCGCCACCTGCCAGTCCAGATTGGGGTGGGCGTTGTCCAAACAGGGGCCGACCAGAAAGGTCGTGCCTTCGGCCGCCTGGAGCAGGCGGGCCAGGTGATCGATATAGCCGGTGGGCTTCTTGTCGCCGCCGGTCAGGTCGACGAAGAACCCGTCGATGCCGCTGCTCTGGGCCAGTTCGATCTCGTGGCGGTAGTCGGCCAGCTCCTGGCCGCAGGGGCGCAGCCAGGGGAAATTGTAGTACCGGCTGATGGCGAAGTCGGTGCTGGTGGGATGATGCCAGGCGGTGTAGTGGCACCAGACCAGCTTTTCCAGCTTGGGGGCGGGCTCGGCGGCCGCCAGGCGCGTCGGGGCCATGAGCACTCCTCCGATCAGGACGGTCAGGGCATAACGAGCGGCCGAAGGCAGGCGGGTGGGCATGGAATTCTCCTGTGAGTTCGCAAGGTCAGTCGGGCCAATCGATGACGGGCGTCTCGAATCCGGGGCGCCGGGCTATTTCCCCTTCCAGATCGGGGCGTTGGCGTCGCTGGTGGGCGGCTCGCGGTAACCCGAGACGTGCAGGTCGCCCCAGAGGACATTGGCGCCGGAGAGATGCCGGTAATGCATGTTCTGAACCGCCTGCACCGCCCCGGTCATGATCTGATCCGAACTGAGGGTGTTGGTGCCTTCGTACCAGACGTCGGTGGCGAACAGGGTCCCGGAGGGTTTCTGGCATTCGCTCCATCTGTGGCGCGGCTTGTTCCAACTGCTGAATTTGAACCAGTGATAGCTCAGGCCGTAATTGCCGTTGTCGAACCATAGGCGTTTATAGCTAGGGCAGGTGACCACCTCGCGCATCAGCTTCTCTTCGGGGATGTAGACCTGCAACCAGTTGGGCCAGGTGTGGCTGTTGACCAGCCAGATGCTGGCGTCGATGCTGGGCAACCAGCCTTCGTTGTCGCCGGAGTAGAGCTCCAGGCAGGTGCCGATCTGCTTGAGCTGGTTCTGGCAGCTGGCGCCCCGGGCGCTCAGCAGCGCCCGCTCCAGGGCCGGCAGCAGCATGGCCGCCAGGACCGAGATGATGGCCGTCACCACCAAAAGCTCGACCAGGGTGAAGCCGGCCCGGCGGCCGCGCTGGTCCCGGTCATTTTCCGCGCGCATGAACAAGCTCCTTTTCGGTAAACTGGACGGGAAAGCCGCCTGAGGGGCGCTCGGCTCGGCGGGAAGTTCGGTCGGCTTCTCCGCCAGGGCCAGGCCGGGGAAGGCGAGGGGGTCGGTCCGGACGGCGCCGGCCGCCTGGCTGGCGGTCGCCGCCAGGTCGGGTTGGACCTGCGTTTGCGCCCAGGCGGCCGAAACCACCCGCAGCGGCTCACCGGCGGCCAAAGCTTCGGCCGGCAATTCGGCTTTATGCAGAATCACTTCCGGCGGCGGAGTCTTGCGAAAGCCGGGGGGCACGGTCAGGTGGAATTGCGCCGGTACCTGTTCCTGGAGGCGATGGTAATAGAGCGCCGATTCATGGCTGATTGCGCCCTGGATCTCTTCCTGGCGATTGCGGGTCCAGAAGCTCCAGCGGAAGAGCTGGGCGCGATAGGTGTTTTCGTGCCAGGGCAAACGGTAGATGCCGAATTCCACTCTCTGCCAATTGCCCTTCTTTACATGATAAGTTTGATTGGGATGGGAGTAACCCAGTTCCAGCGCTTGGCGGGAGGTGAAGTATCCGCCCTGGCTTTCGGCCAAAGCCTTGAGTTGGTCCCAGTTCGGCTTGGTATCCGAATTTGGGGGAAGCTGGGTGATATTTTCAGAGTTTTGCCCCACGCCCGTCACTCCATTCCGCCAAGCAAACCTAAAAGTGTCTGCTTAACTATTAAAACGGGCGGCGGGCGTCTGCAAAGCTATTAAAATATTCGTTTAAGAGTTTTGTGTTTCGGCTCTGGCCAGTATATAGGCCACGACTTTGCTGTCGAACCGGGCTCCGGCAGCGCTTTCCTTATCCATAAAGGCTTTCAACTCGCTCGCCGCAACGGTCAAGACCTCGATATGCTCGTCGGTCTCCCGTTGCGGAACCAGGTTTCGGTTTTCCGGCAAGTTTTCGTCGATCTCCAGGCAGACCACATTGACGGTTTCGCTGGTCAGTCCCGGGCTGTTGTAGGCCGGCGGGGTCAAGCTGACAATGCGGCCATGGTAGCCGGTTTCCTCGCGCAATTCCCTCAGGGCCGAAGTTTGTGGCGTCTCCCCGGCATCGATCAGCCCGGCCGGAAATTCGATCACCGGCGCGTTCACCGGCGGCCGAAACTGACGGATCAGCACCAGCCGCCCGGAGGGCTTTAACCAGGGGATAAGCAGGACTGCCCCGCGGCCGGCCACCCGCTCGGCCGTCTCCCAGCGCCGTTCCTGGCCGGCGGCGGTGTGCCAGGTCAGTTCTTGCAGGGCCACGAACCGGCCGGCGGCCAGTTCCCGGCGGCCGGTGACATTGGGCTGGGGCATGAGGGTCTCCAGAGTCAACTTGGCGAATGCCTTACGAATCAGACTTGAGATTACGCGGATTTGCCGGCTTGTCAGCCGGGAAATCCGAAGTTTTGTTGTTTGCCGCCCCTGGGGGAACTTTTTTATAAAAAAGTTCCCCCAGACCCCCTCAAAAAATTTCCACCCTATTTCCCGTCGGGCCGATTGACGCTCGATCACGCTTGAGCCATGAATTCAGCCGTCCGGACGCGCGAAAGGCAAAGCCGGATGAGAGTTTTTGGGAGGGGACAGGGGAACCTTTTTTGCAAAAAAGGTTCCCCTGAATCGATTGGGTTTGGTCGCGCCGCCGGGGCCGATGAAACGGCCCCGGCCGGAGACCGGCCGGGGCCTGGATTTGAGGCGTGGACGCGGCGCTTACTTCTTCTGGGCGTCGCGTTCCTTCTTCTTGGCGATGATGTCTTCGGCGATGCCGTAGGGCACGGCTTCATAGTGCTCGAAGTGCATGGTGAAGCTGGCCCGGCCCTGGGTGGCGTTGCGCAGTTCGGAGGTGTAGCCGAACATCGCGCCCAGCGGCACCAGGGCCTTGATGACCTGGGCGTTGCCCTGGCGGTCCATGCCGATGATCCGGCCGCGCTTGGCGCAGACGTTGCCGGTGATGGTGCCGGAGTATTCCTCGGGCGAGACGATGTTGACGCTCATGATCGGCTCCAGCAGCTGCGGGCTGGCCTTCATGAACGCCTCCTTGAAGGCCATCGAGGCGCAGATGCGGAAGGCCTGCTCCGAGGAGTCGACCTCGTGGTGCTTGCCGTCGGTCAGGCGCACGCGCACGTCGACCACCGGGAAGCCCGCCCAGACGCCCTTGGCCATGGCGTCGATGACGCCCTTCTCGATCGGGGCGATGAACTCCTTGGGAATCGAACCGCCGACGATCTCGTTGGAGAACTCGAAGCCCTCGCCGGGGTTCATCGGCTCGATGGTGAACTCCATCTGGGCGAACTGGCCGCGGCCGCCGGTCTGCTTGGCGTAGCGCTTGTTGATCTCGTGCGAAATGGTTATGGTCTCGCGGTAGGCGACCTGCGGGGCACCCACGTTGACCGAGACGCCGTACTCCCGGCGCATGCGGTCGACGATGATCTCCAGGTGCAGTTCGCCCATGCCCGAAATCAGGGTCTCGTCGGTCTCGGGGTCGGAGGAGACCACGAAGGTCGGGTCCTCTTCGGCCAGCTTGATCAGCGCCTTGCCCAGCTTGTCGCGGTCGGCCCGGTCCTGGGGGCTGACCGCCACGCTCAGGACCGGCGCGGGGAATTCGATCGCCTCCAGCAGGATCGGCTCGTTCTCGCTACAGACGGTGTCGCCGGTCACGGTGTCGGCCAGGCCCACCACCGCGCCGATGTCGCCGGCGTAGAGCTCCTCGACCAGCTCCTGGCGG
>CAYMGG010000274.1:0-8413 GCA_964389915.1 uncultured Planctomycetaceae bacterium | reverse complement strand
CAAGCACTTGCACACCCTACCCCCAGAGGAATCGCCCCCACCCCCAAGCCGAACAGCAAATGCCGTTTAAGCATCGGTTTTTGCATGGTTATCAGCCAGATCAATCCCATGCACATTAGCGCGATCAATAGCATCTCGTAACCGAAATCCTTGCCGGACCAAAAAATTGGTCGCCAGCCAAGCGTATTCGCGTATTCCGCATACAAATAATCGTACGTCAACTTCTTCTCCTTTTTCCGGCAAAATCGGAGGAAATACCGACGCGCTTGTCCTCAATCTGCCAGTAAATCGGAGAACCGTCAACTCAATCGTTCACTCCACCCCGTGGGCGTCGGCCGACTGGTCGGTGCAGACCGCGGTTTGCGGATCGAGCGAGAGTTTCCACTGCGGGCGCTTGCGGAACGGGCTGTGGAATTTCTTCTTCAGCACGCCCTTCTGTTCCAGGTGGACATAACATGCCCGCAGGCAGCCGCGCGCGCCTTCCAGGGCCGGGTTGAAGCCGCCGCCGATGAAGGGATAGCCCGAGGCCTCGGCCAGCTCCTTGCCGCCGCAATACTTGCCCTCGAACTGGCGCACGTCGGTCTTGGGGTCCATGAAGGGGTTGTATTCCGGATTGCCGCCCTTGTAGGCCACCGAGCATTTCAGATAGTCCAACTTGCCCCACTCCTGGGTGTGGCCGGCCACGTTTATCTTTTCCGTCTCCGTGGCCGAGATGGCGCAGCCGGTGCAATTTTTCACGCACGACATGGTCCGGTTCCAGCGGCGCGTCGGTGTATAAGGTCGCAAACCGCTGCAACGGGCCGAATTCGGGCGTCAGAAACGCCTTGCTGTAGCCGAACTCCCCCAGCCCGCAGATGTAGGCTGCGATCCGGTCGTCGATCAGAATGTCCGGATTCGGCAGGCCCGGCCGCACCGGCCGACTGAGCGTGGCGTCGGGCAACTGGGTATGATACGGCACGCTGGTCCGGCCGATCTCGTTGGGCACGGGCACGCATTCGTAACCCTGATCCTCGATAAAGCAGGTCAGGTCGCGCTGGACCCGGGGCATGATGATCCGGTTCAAGCCCGCGTAACCCATCGCGGTGTAGGTGACAAAGTGAGTGCCTTCCTCGATGCCGCGCAGATAGCCGCGGGGAATCCGAAACGCCAGACAGATGCAACTCTTGGCCTCGGGGAAGATATACCTTGGGTCCTGCTGCTTGGGCGCACCCTCGTAACGATCCATCGAACCGATGCCGCATAGGTCGGCCCCCAACTCCTTGGCCATGCGCTTGACCATTTCCGCCGTCAACATGAATGCTCTCCGTTTTAGAGGCCAGCCTCCGCGCCGGCCCGGATGTTTACAAAAATCCTTCCGGGCGTTTGCGGGGAATCCTTTTTGCAAAAAGGGTCCCCGCCCCCCTCCAAAAAAACTCTCACCGGCTCCGCCTTTTCGAACCTTCAGTGGCACGAATCAAGGCCGGAGAATTAGAATCCCTTTGGACGTGAACTGTAAAATCATGTTTGCGCCGCAGTGGCTTCGGCCGAACGCAAAGCCAGAGCTTCGCCCAACCAGGCGGCCGTCTCCTGCACGGCGGCCAGAATCTCCTGACGGTTTTCACCGGCATACCGGGAGACCGGCAGAGTCACGCCGATGGCGGCCAAAACCGCCGCGTTTTCCTGGCTTTGGTCGGCGGTCGCAAAAACCGGCGCGGCCAACGCCACGGAACCCAATTCCGGCCGGCGGCGTAGCGCATAACCCTGCCGGCGGATCTGCGCCAATTCTTCGGCCAAGGTTTCGGCCGTAGCGGCTTCGCGCCAGACTTCGCCCGGCAGGCCCAACGCATCAATGAGCTGTTGTTGCCGGTCGACCGACTGCCAGGCTAGCAGGCACCGGCCGGTGGCCGGCCCGTACAGCGACTCGCCCGCCTCCACGCCGGCCTTGGCCGGCATGACGCCCATGATGGTAGCGCCGGCCACATAATGAAGCGCCGCTCCGCGCAGCCCGGCCACCACGGCGTGCTCTCCGGTTCGCTTGGCCAAACGGAGAGCCGCATCCTCGGCCAACGGCGGCAGGGATTCGCGCAACAGCTGCGGCCGGGCCAACGCCAGCAGTCCTTCACCCAACGCATACACGCCCTCCCCCGTCTTGCGCACGTACCCCACAGCACACAAAGACCCAAGCAGAGTGCAGAGAGTGGATTTCTTAAGCCTAGTCTCAACCGAGATTTGAGTTAATGTCGCTTCTGAGTTAAGGCGCAGGACATCCATAATCTCGGCCGCGCGTTCAATCACCTGGATCATCTTCATTCCTTTATATAGAATGCTTTCTATATTCAAGAATATCACCAAATTCTCCGTTGTCAAATCGCGCCACAAAAAAAACGCGCCACCAGTTCGATTAAGGCGTGCTGCTGAACCCAGTTTGGGGGTTGAGGGAAGCGGCCGAAAAGACTAGAATAAGCGCTTTAAGCCTCAAGGAAGCCGAATGAGCCGTAAGCCGCGCCAATCCGATGCCTCCGAATCCGGCCGTTCCCGCAATTCGGCCAGCTTGCAGCAGGAACGAATGAGCATGCAAGCGCTCAACCACCTCGGCCGGCAATTGCTGGAAAAGGCCGATCCGGCCCTGCTCGGCCAAGGCACGGGCACAGTGGTTGATTTCCTCTCCCACATCGGCCAGACCCAGCCGCGTACCGCTCCGGCCGGGGCAAAAATTCCAGACCGCCGCTGGCAGGACCGGCAGATCATCGACCTGATTCCCGCCGGCTCGAGCGTTCTGGACCTGGGTTGCGGCAGCGGCGAGTTGCTGGGCCAACTCATCGCCGAGCGTGGCGTGCGCGCCCAGGGGCTCGAACTCGACCCCGAGGCGGTCTGCGCCTGCGTGGAGAAGGGCGTGCCCGTCTTCCAGGCCGACCTCGACCTGGGGCTGAAAGGTTTTCCCGACAACTGCTTCGACTATGTCATTCTCGAAGAAACGCTGCAAACCCTGCTGCGGCCGGCGGTGGTGCTGGCCGAGATGCTGCGCGTGGGGCGGCACGGAATCGTCTCGTTCCCCAATTTCGGCTGCTGGCGGGTGCGGATGGACCTGCTGATCCGCGGGCGCATGCCGGTGAGCGAGTGGCTGCCGCACCACTGGTACGACACCCCCAACCTGCACCTCTTCACTTTGCAGGATTTCATCGACTGGTGCGACCAGGAGGGGGTGGAGATCAAGGACGGCTACGTCCTCACCGATGGCACGGTCCGCCCGGTCCAGATCGCCGACAACCTGGCCGCCGAAGAGGCGCTGCTGGTGGTGGAAAAGAACCGTTAGGAGAGCTGCATGGAGCTTGTCGCCTGGTTCAAGGCCGGCGGTCCGGCCATGTATCCGATCCTGGCCTGTTCGCTGATCGGCCTGGCCTACATCATCTACTGCGCCCTGATTCTGCGCCGGGGGGTGGCCCTGCCCGACCGCCTGCTGGAGCTCAGCCGCACCCTAGCCAGCGAGGAACAATGCGCCGCCGCCGACGAGGTCTGCCGGCGTGAGGGCGGCCCTTTCGCCGAGATCCTGCGCACCGTGATCGCCACCCGCCAGAGCAGCCGCGAGGAGGCCGAAACCCTGGTCGAGAGCGCGGGCGCGCGCGCAGCGCACCGCCTCTCCCACGGCATCCTGGCCCTGGAGGTGGTGGCGGCCATCTCGCCGCTCCTGGGCTTGCTGGGCACGGTGCTGGGTATGTACGACACCTTCGCCAAAATCGCCACCGTCGGCGTCAAGGAGATCGGCAAGCTCTCGGGCGGCATCTCCCAGGCCCTGATCACCACCATCGCCGGCCTGATCGTGGCCATTCCCGCCTACATCGCCTTCACCTGGTTCAGCCGCCGGGTCGACGCCCTGGTCCTGGAGATGGAACAGCAGGCCGTAGCCCTGATGTTCCGGCTGCGGAAATAGCCGCTCCGACAAACAGTTTCTATTTGAGAGAACTTTTTTGAAAAAAGTTCTCTCAAACTCTTTCAAAAAACTTTAGCCCGGCTTCGCCGGCTCCAGCATTCAAGCGGAGCCGGCGAGAGTTTTTTCGAAGGGGTCCGGGGGAACCTTTTTTGCAAAAAAGGTTCCCCTGGCAGTGCACCGTCATTCCTCCCGCCCGGCCCCGGCCGCGTAAGCCGCCGGCGAGACGCCGTAGAATTTCTTGAACTGCTTGGAAAAAACAAAGGCGTCGGCGTAGCCCACGGCCGCGGCGATCTCGCTTACCCGGTGGCGCCGTTCGCTCAGCAGGGTCCGGGCCTGGGCCAGGCGCTGGGCCAGGCGGTACTGACCGGGCGATTGGCCGGTCAACTCGCGAAAGCGCCGGCGGAAGTGCGAATAGCTCAGGCCGAACCGGGCGGCCAATTGGGCCAGACCGGCCGGGGTGCTCGCCTCGCGGGCCAGGTATTCACGGGCGGCCGTAATCAGCGCCGCGCCGGCCGGGTCGGTTGCCGTCAGATCCGTTTGCGGCGCAACCCGGCGCAAGCGCCAGAGCAGTTCCAGCGCGCCTTGGGCCACGCCGGGCAGAGCTTCGGGCGCCGCGCCCCGCAGTTCGGCCAAAAGCTGCCTAAAGCGCCCCGGCCAGCCCGGCAGGCTCGGCGGATAAAGGACCGGCCGCTCCATATCGACGCCGCCCAACGCGGCGAAATGATTCAGCAGTGCGGCGTTCAAAGAAACGCTGTACTCCAGCCACTCCTCGGCCCGGTCGCGCTCGATCCGGTGCCAACGGCCGGGCAGGTGCTGGCCGAACACGCCCGGCCGCAGCGGCCAGCTCCGGCCGTCGGCGTCGACATACCGCCCCTCCCCTGCCAGGATCAGAAACCCGCAATAGCGGGTCCAGACCGGTTCCGGGTTCTGCCGCTCCAGCCGACGCATGACGTGCAAGCCCAGTTCCAACTCCTCGCCGCCCGCGCGCCAGGCCCGGCCGGCCAGTTCGTTGCCGGCGGTTTCCGGTGCGGACGCGGAACGTTTTTTTGGTTTCATCAACGCTCCCTCCACCGCAGCGGGGAGAACTTTTTTGCCAAAAAGTTCTCCCCGAACCCCGTTCTAAAAACTCTCATTATGATCACTTTTGACATGCAATCTTGATCAGCCGGACTATGGCAACGCGCTTTTTGGCAAGTATTATCAAGATATATTTATCTTACCGCTCAGGCTTTTGATCAGCAAGGAAATGCGACCATGAACTTCGTCTTCTTCGTGCCCGACGAGTTGCGCGCCGAAAGCGTCAGCTGTTACGGCCACCCCACGGCCCTCACCCCCAACCTCGACCGGCTGGCGGCCGCAGGCACTCGCTTCGACCAGTGCCACGTCCAGCATACGGTCTGCACCCCCTCGCGGTGCAGCTTCATGACGGGCTGGTATCCGCATGTGCGCGGACATCGGACCCTCTGGCACAGCCTGCGCCCGGACGAGCCCAATTTGCTGCGCTACCTCAAGGAGGCGGGCTATTACGTCTTCTGGCAGGGGAAGAACGACCTGCTGGCCGCCGAGAGCGTTCCGGACAGCGTGGACCATTGGGGCTCGGCCGGCCGGGGCATGTTCGGCAAAAACGCCTACGAATTCGGCGATCCGCGTTACTACTCGTTCCAATACAAGCCCTACACCGGCCGGCCCGAGGATCACGGCGACCAGGCCAACGTCGAGCGGGCGATCGAATTTTTACGCTCCGGCCCCCAGAGCCCGTTCGCCATCTACCTGCCGCTCACCTTTCCGCACTGCCCCTATTCGGCCCCGACCCATTGGACGGGACGGATCGATCCGTCAGCCCTGCCGCCGCTGCGGCCGGCCGACCTGCCCGGCAAGCCCGACTTTCATTCCCTGATCCGGAAATACCGGAATCTCGACCAGGTGGACGACGCCCATCTGCGACAAATCAACGCCACTTACCTGGAGATGACCGGCTATCTGGACGAGATCTTCGGCCGGTTGCTGGACGCCCTGGACGAGACCGGGCACGCCGACGACACGGCCGTCTTCCACTTCTCCGACCACGGCGACTGGGCCGGCGATTTCGGCCTGGTCGAAAAGTGGCCCAGCGGTCTGGACGACACCTTGACCCGCATTCCCCTGGTGGCCCGGATTCCGGGCGGCAAAACCGGACATGTGATCAACGAACCGGTCGAAGCCTTTGACGTGATGGCCACGGCCTTGGAACTGGCCGGGGTCAAGGCCCGGCATACCCATTTCGCCCGCAGCCTCGTGCCCCAACTTCACGGCGCTAGTGGCGATCCGGAGCGCGCGGTCTTTGCCGAAGGCGGCTACGACATCCACGAGCCGCACTGCCTGGAGGGACATCCCGGCAATCCGGAAGAGGAAAAGCTGACTAGCGATCCTCGTAATATTTACTATCCCAAGCGCAAGCAGCAGCAGGAGCATCCCGAAAGCGTTTGCCGCTCGGTCATGATCCGGACCGCGACCCACAAGCTGATCCACCGCGCCCGCGGGGCGGGCGAGCTTTACGATTTGACGGCCGATCCCCAAGAATTGAATAATCGCCATGCCGATCCCGAATATGCCGCGATCCGCGCCGAACTGGAGCGCCGTCTACTCGACTGGCAGCTGGCCACCTCGGACGTAACGCCCTTGGAGGAAGACCCGCGCGGACTGCCGCCCTGCCCCACGCCTCACGAATCGGTCCTGGCCGGCCGCGACGTCTGATCTCGACAACTAAAGGAAAGCCCCATGGCACCGCGCATATCTCCCCTGACTCGCCGGACCTTCACGCTGGTGGAACTACTGGTGGTAATCAGCATCATCAGCGTGCTGGCCGCCCTACTCCTGCCCGTCTTGGGCCAGAGCCTCAAGACCGCCCGCCAGATCGCCTGCACCAACGGGCTCAAGCAAATCCACGCCGGATTCTCGCTCTACGCCGGCGACTGGGGCGACTTCTTCCCCGCGCCCGCGGACCTTACCGGCTTCGGCGGCAATTACGCCAATCACGCCTATTGGTTCGTGTTCCTCGGCCGCTACACCGGCTATGAAACCTGGACCGCCGGCGTCAATCCCAACCCCAAAAGCAAAACCCTGTACTGGTGCCCCGCGACCGATCCGGCCACGCCCGGCATGAGCACCAGTTACAGCCAGAACGTGGGCGGGCTGGGCATGAACCGGATGTTTCCGCCCAAGGAGAACGACCAGCTTTACTCTTATACCGCGCAGCTGACAACCTATCCGGCCAGTGGCCAAATCCGCCAGCCCTCGACCAAACTATTGGCGGCCGACGCCCGCCTGCCCACCTCGACCGGCAGCTACACCGACGTCTTCGACGCGGGCAACCCGGCCAATGAATACAAATTCGACCGCGTCCGCCACAACCAGGGCGCCAACACGGTCTACTGCGACGGGCACGTCTACTGGATGCCCAACCCCGAAGCCTGGCGCCGCGCCGGCGAGCGGACCCTCTACCATTCCCCCTGAAAAAGGAGCCCCCATGTTCACCCGTCCGTTAGCCCCGCTGGCTCTATTTATGCTGCTCGCGGGGCTGGCCGCCGCCGGAGCGGCCGCCGACCTGCCGAACGTCGATTTCGCCACCGCCGCCTGGAAGTTCGGCCCCGGCATCAACTGCACCGAAGGCGTACTCAGCCTGACGGGCGAGCCGGCCGAATATCGCCAAGCTTTGCTGCATCTGCCGGTCGAAGGACTGCCGGCCGGCGGCTGCTATTTCACCGCCGAGATTAAAACCGAGAATGTGGTCAAAGGCCCGCACCAATACAGCTGGCCCAAGTTCAAGATCTATCATGCCGGCGCAAATGAGACGCGGGAGGCCTCCTGGATCTCCATCTCCAACACCGGCGGCTGGCTGCGCCACGCCATTTTCTACCGTCCACGCCCCAACCATCCGAGCCGGACGCTCATCTTGGAAATCGGCATCGAAAACTGCACCGGCACGCTGCAAGTCCGCCAGCCGCGCCTGACTCTCACCCCGCCGGAGCCGGACCAGACCTTCCCTTACGCCGTACCCGCCCAGCCGGAATGTCGGCTCCAACTGGATACAACCCAGGTTCGCCGCTTCAACGGCCAGCTGCTGGGCCTTAATTCGCACTTCATGGGCGGCAATCCGCGTCTGAGCTACGCCGACGAACGCATCCAGGAACTGATCGGCCGAATCAAGGTTCCGCTCCTGCGCTTCCCGGGCGGCACGGTCGCCAACTGGTACGACTACGAGACCGACATGTGGGCTCTGCCTTCCACAGTCAATCCCCAGGCCGGCATCCTGCCCCGGCTGCGCGCCGGCATCGCCGAAGGGCGGAAGTTCCGCTTCGATCAGCATCTGGCCCTGGCCAAACGCTACGGCTTCGCCACCACCCTGGTTCTAAACGTGCTCCACGACTCGGCCGAACGCTGCGTGGCGCGGGTCCAGGATCGGCGCCGCCAGGGCCTGGTCTTCCCCTGGGTCGAATTGGGCAACGAGAACTACGACCCCGGCCAGCA
>CAYMGG010000273.1:5043-8441 GCA_964389915.1 uncultured Planctomycetaceae bacterium | reverse complement strand
TCCCAGGGTCTCGCCCAGCAGGACGGGCAGATTGCTTCGGACCACGGCTTCGATTTGCGCCAGTTCGGCCATGCGATTCTCCGTGTGTGCGGCGGTGAAAAAAAACGGCGCGTCGGTCAGGACGCGCCGTCTAAGGGCAATCGGGCGGAGGGCGGTCTACTTCTTGCCGTAGGACACCAGGTCGGTATTTTCAGCCTTGATCAGCTGAATCGTGGCTGTCCCCACGGGGATATCGACCTTGGCGAAGAGCGGCACGCCGGTGTTTTTCTCCAGCCAGATCTCGGCCGCGCCGTTGGCGACGATCAGGCCGTCGCTGCCGACCGTGTCGGAAGATTTGGGGCTGACGACCACGCAGTCGAAGTGACCCAACTCGCCCAGGTCCAAGGTTTCAAAGCGGGCGGCGGTGAAGGTGACGATGGAGACCTGCTTGCGGGACCCCATCAGAACTTGGTGGGAAGCGCCCAGGGAGTCGAACTTGAGATGCCGCAGATAGTAGACGATCGAGAGGGGGTCCTGAACCGGACCGGGGATGGGGCGGGGGGTCTTGAAGACCGGTTCCTTTTCCGCCTCGTATTTCGAATATTGGCTGACCGGTTCGGGCAGGCCCAATTCGCCGACTTTGGCGTAGTCGAATTCCAGTCGGTCGTTGGCCAGATAGCGGCCTTCGCGAACCTGGCGGCGGAAGAGGTAGCTCTTGCCGTCGGCCACGTCGACGAAGCTCTTGAAGCTGTCGTTGACCTCGTAGAACATGGAGAGGAAGTCGTTGGCTTCGGTGCGCATCTCGAAGACCAGGGCGTCGCGGTCGCGGACCTTGGCTACTCGGCGCACTTGCAGGGTCACCTCGCCGGCCGGTACGAAGCGCCACTTGGCCAGGTAGGTGAGCTTTTCGCCGACGCGGGTGACTTCGTCCATGCGGACAGAGAGGTTGCGCAAATTGTGATAACGTTCGCGCAGGCCGACGGCGCCGGCTTTGACCTCGGAAATCTTTTCGCCGCCATCGGCTTCGGCGTTGGGCAGGCCTTTTTCCGCGGCAAACACGCCCGGCACGGTTACGCCTGAAGCGTCCTGGGCCGCAGCTGGATTCCAGCCCGCCGCCAGGGAAATTATGCCGCAGCCGCACCAACGAAGCAGGGCATGCGTATGCTTAAGCCAACACTTCATAAATACAGGCCTCAAACCAGTTGTCGCGAGTTGTTTGCGGACCATGGCCGTCTGGCGCTGTTTTTTATTTCACTAGGCCAGTCTGTGCCACTCCGCGCAGTTCTAAAGGTATTATCGGCGGCAGAGGCCCCAAACGTCAAGGAAAAATTATTTACAAGGCAAATCTTTTGAACCCCTTGGCAATTAAAGAAATTTCCCCCCGGCTCCGGTTCCGTGGAGCCTGGGGGGAAGGATAGCATAGTTTCCGCCTCTTACTTAAGGTTTGGCCGGCGTAAGGCGGAACAAATAAGTCTGCCCCTGGCGCAGATCAAGACTCAGCTTCTGCTTCCGCCCCAGGTCTTTTTGCTCGAATTCGTTCCAGATATTTCCGACCTGGCCAAAATCCAGGTCAAGGCGGCCGTCAGCCGCGCCATGCAAACCGATATATGAGCCCAGGGCATAAATGTTGACGTCTTGCTCGGCATAGAGATGTACGCCGCCAAGTTTCGCCATCAGGCGGTAAAGCGTGCTAGGAATGGAGGTGGTGGCGCAAAATAGTTGGGCGGATTCGGCAGCGCGGCGTAGCACTACGGCTGGTTCGCCGCTGGCGTAGGTCGCCAACACCTGATCGTCTCCCGCCGGTTGGGGGATAAGCATGGGCGCCAACTCGGCGTCAGGTCCGAACTCTTCCGGCAGCCCCAACTTCAAGCCGGCCTCGGTGGCTCGGACCCGGGCCTTGGTGCCGGCGGGGGCCAGCCGAACCGGGAAGCCGGTCAATTCCTCCACCGCGGCCAAGGAGAACCGGCCCGTGTCCAGGTCGACATAGCCCGGAGTCCAGGCCCAGATGCTGGCCCCGGTGGCGGTCGCGGCCCGCAGCTGGTGGCGTTCCGCACCGGTCAAGGCATAGGCGGCGAGGAAGGCCCGCAATTTAGCGCCAACCTTGCCGACTAGGAAATCATCCAGCAGATACTGGCCGTAGGGGGCTCCGATCCGGTTCAGGTCTTCGCGGCCGGAATACATCAGACTACCGGAGGCGGCCCGGGCCAGGCCGGAACCGGTCACCAGCTGCAGGGCCCGCTCGTCGGCCAGGACGGCGACCTCGGGTTTGAAGGCCAGCGGATGATCCTGCCGCTCCTGGTTGAGGTTTTTGAACAGATCCATCTGCGTCCACAGTTGCGGGTCGGCGAACCAGCCGGTCCCGCCCAGATCCATCCACCAGGTGGCGAAGTTGCGGCAGCCGGTCACGATCAGGCCGCGCCGCAGCAGTTCGATGCTCTGCTTCAGGGTTTCGGCGCCGTGGTTCCAGCCGGGGAAATCATTGCCGGTCGCATGGGCGATGTAGGTACTGGTGTCGTCTTCATTGAGCCAGAGCTTGCCGGCCAGAGCCACGCTTTCGGCGGTGGTCATCGACGGGCCGCCGCCGCCGAGTCCGCGGTCGAGGTAGGAAATCGGCGAGCAGAGCACGTCGATGTCCGGCGAAGCCAGCAGTCGGCGCAGGGCGTAATGCCCGGCCGTGGCCGGTCCGTTGCGCACGCCGGCGAATTCAAACACATATCCATAGAAGAAGACCGACAGTCGGTCCGGGCCGGCCGCTTCACGGATGTCGCGGGCCAGCGAGAGGACGCAGTCGGCCATGGCCTCCTGCAGGAAACGGTTGAAATCGACCACCACCCGGGCGGCGGCAGGTTCGAACAGGCCTTGGTCCGCCAGCCCCCGCCGCAGCCACGGCGCCGGGACCGCCACCTCGGCCAGCGAAACCACCGGGTCGCTCCAAGCGGCGCGCAGGCTCGCGTCGTCTTTGTATCTGGCCGTCAGCCATTGGCGCCAAGCGGCCAGGGTGGCCGGATCGTAGCCGCTCAGTTCCGGCCCCCAGGTTTCCTGATAAAACCATTCGCCGGTATTGCCGCCGCTGGGATGGTAACCGGCCATGTGGCCGGCAAAGTGCTTTTCGCAGAAGGCGATGGTCAGTTTCAGCGCCTCGCCGGCGTCGCGGCGATAGGTCTTGGAGGCCACGGCCGCGTTTGCGCCCAGCTTGCCGCTTTCAAAGGCCATCATCTCTTCGGGATGGCTGCGGCGCCACCACTCGGGCGGGTTCATCCCGATCCGCGGCAGAAGCCAGGCTTCGGGATAAACCGCCAGGATTGATTGCAGGCAGTACTCAAGCGCGGTGTAATCGGGCTTTTCGCCCGGCTGCGGCCAGATCGTGGGGGCGGGAAAAGAGATGAGCCTCACCCCGTGGGCGGCGGCAGATTCGACCT
>CAYMGG010000273.1:0-5033 GCA_964389915.1 uncultured Planctomycetaceae bacterium | reverse complement strand
GCCGGTAACTGTCGCCCTGGTGCCGGCAGGCGGGATTGAAAAAGCCTTCGCTGGCCGCCTTGGCCCGGACGGCCACGGCGTATTTGTGGTTTTTGACCAGCTTCAGGTTCGGCCGATAGAGGTGGAAGCCCTGCAACTTGCCGTCGCGCGTCAGGGTCAGGTGGAGGCGGTTCTCTCCCGGGGCCGCCCCCGGTTCGAACTGAATGGAGAAGGGCGGGGCCTGGTCCCAGCCCTTGCACCAGGTCTGCCAGGTGGCCGCAAAGCCCGCCTGGCCGGTGGCAAAGCGTTCGGCCAGCAGGGGTTGCCCGGCGGTCAAATCTTGGATCGAGATTCCGTCCAGCCAGAACTCGTTGGTCTGATTGTCGAAGTTGAGGTGCAGCGACCCGGAATCGTCGTCCACCGGCGCCGTGAATTCAAAGCGCACGTCCTGCCATGCGGGGGACAGTTTGACCTTGGCCGTTCGTTGCGGATGCCCCCAGAAGATATAGGGCGTGACCGGCCGGCCGTCGACCGTCAATTGCGGCGCGTCGTTGGTGGCGACGACTCGGAAGGCGGGCGGGGTGGGCGCGGCATCCGCGCCGCAGGCGTGGGCGCACAGCACGGTCAGACTCCAGACCGCCGTCCGAACCAGAAGAGTGTGTCTGCGGACCATGGGAGATCTCCTGTGACTGAATGGGGGCGAAGGGTGGATTTCATTGAATGTACCAGTTGAGAGTCGGATTGCCTGGGGACCAGAGCTTGTTTTTTCGGGCCGCGTGGTTGTCGAAAAACAGGAAATTTGCCTCGGAGGAATGACGGAATTTGACTCCCCCCTGCTCGGGATTGAGCAGAGAGCCGGGGGTCACATTCGACCAGGTGGGGATGCCGCCGGTCATGAGGATCTTCTCGGTCGGATGATCGACCGCTTCCAGGCGCAATCCGGTAGCCCGTATTTGGCCGCCGACGGGGGGAATCCACCGGTTAACCAGGTACCAGTTGGTGGCATATGAGTAGCTGGAGCGGTCTTTTTCCTCCGGGCATTTATAAATTTCCGGCTTGCCGCCGGAGTTGTCCCTAATGTCCAGATAAGCGCCGGTCGCTTTCCAATATCGGCAATATGTATCTGGACTGGTCATGAAAGCGCCGTATTCGTCGACGTAATTGGTCCAGGCCAGGCCTACTTGCTTTAGATTGGAGGCACAACTGATCTCCCGGGCTGCGTAGAGCGCTTTGTCCAAAGCGGGCAGCAGCATGCCGGCCAGAATGGAGATGATGGCAATGACCACCAGCAGTTCCACCAAGGTGAAGCCGGCTTCGGCCCGCCGGCGTTCGCGCGGGCGCAGGGTGCGACGGTAGATCATTTCGAAAACCCTTTCACGCAAGAGCGGAGGCGGGGCGACATCGGCCGATGCTACGGCCGCCGGCGGGCACGGATCGGACTCAGACCCCGGGGCGCATTCCCCGGTCGGCCAGTCCGCCGTCGGGATGATCTCCGCCCCCGCGGCTGGCACCGGGGTCGCAGCCGGCGATTGTCCCAGGTCGCTAAGTGTCTGGGCCAGGGTGGTTACCAGGTAGCTGCCGTGGCTTTCAATATCCGAGAGTTTAAGCGAGGCCTGATGCATTACCAACCCGGCGGGGATTTTTTTGCGGAACGTGCGCGGGACGGTCAGGTGGATCGCTTCGGGGCTGAACACGCTTTGACCGTGGACCGCCAGGGCGCTCTGGTGGCTGACCACGGCCTGGGGCTGGTCGTCCTGGTTGCGACTCCAGAGGGAGAAATAGGTCAGCCGAGAGGCCATCGAATCTGCTTGTTGCGGCAACCGGTAGATCGAATAGGCGATTTTTTCCCAATCCCCGTTGCGCACATGATAAGGATGATGCCCGGCGGCAAAGCCTGCGGCCGCGGCCTGTTTGGCCGTGAAATAGCCGTGCTGTTTCTCCGCGATCTGCAGCAAACGGGCTTTGCGTTCGGCCTGGATCATGTTTTTTCGCCAACTCTCAAGCCAACAAAGAGATGATAAGGTTTTTCGTAAGCCAACTTAAATATAACAAGCGAGAAGGAGGAGGCAAATGACTGCGGACGATTTGACGTGCAGAACATTATCAATGCCTTGCGGGAAAACATGTTGCGAATGGCGTGGGGGATTTGATTACATGCCTGCGCGGTTCCCTCGCTCCTCCCGAAAGAGAGGGTGAGTCGGTGCGGCCGAACGCGCGCAATGGCGAAGCGGGTCGAGAGTTTTTTGGAAGGGTCCGGGGAACCTTTTTTGCAAAAAAGGTTCCCCGGAATCGGTGCCAAATTGGCGCTAGCCAGTGCGGGCTAGGGATTGATGCCGTATTGCTGGCAGAGAGCATGGAACTCGATCGCCCCGATAAAGCCTTCGAGCACCGTCGCCCGGCTGGTGCCGCCGGCCAGCTGGGCCAGCCAGCCGGCCTTGCCCGCGCTGTCGGCCTCCCGGGCGAAGAAGGCCCGGTAAAGCACGTCCAGGTAATCGCCGTCGCTCAGGCCGCGGGCGGTGAATTCGTCGCTGCCGACAAAGCCCCGGGCCACGTCACCCCCTTGGCGGGTGCCGTTTATCAGCTGGTCGGTCCAATCGCCCAGGCCGGCGGATTCGCCCTCGCGGACCAGGCAATATTGATAGAAGCGGCGGACAAAGGCCCGGACCTCGCGGCGCTGGCGCAGGGCCTGATTGGTGGGCTCCAGATTATACCCGGCCGCCAAGCTGGCGAATTCGACCCCGCAGACAAATTCCAGCAGCAGGTCTTCGCGGGTGCGCCCCCCGCCCAGCTGGGCCAGCCAGTCAGCCTGGCCGGCCGCGTCGGCCGCCCGGTTGCACAAGGCCCAGTAGAGCGCGTCCAGATAGGCCGAATCGCTCAGATTGCGGGCCGTGAACTCGGCGGTCAGAAAGAGGCCGCGGGCGACGTCGCCGCCGGAATCCGTACCGGCTTGCAGCCGGTCGGCCCACTCCTTAAGTCCCGCCGCGTCGGCCGTGCGACCGAGCAGGTACTGATACAGGCGGCTGACGAACGATTCGGTGGCCTGTCGCGCGGCCGTGTCGCTGATGGTGACCGTGTCGGAAATCTTGTCACCTAGCATGTATCCGTTGCCAGAAATCAGCGTCAGTATGACGGTTTCGTCGGGTTCGTTTTCCGCGTCGGCCAGCGGCGTGACGGTCAGGTCGACGGAATACGCTCCGGCCGGGATGCGGGCATAGCCGCTGTTTTCGGTCACCCCCAGGTCCCCGTAATCGTAATCGCTACCCCTGATGGCTGTGCCAGAAACATGGAACTCTACCACCAACATAGTAGAGATGTTGTGGGTACGGGTGATGGTAAAGGTGCCGGTGTCGGGGCCGGCCTCGTCGGCTCGGTTGTCGGTGGCCGTGATCGAAACTTGTGGTAGTAGGTAATGGAGAAGGTCGTAGGCATAGCCCGCGCCCAGGTCGTTGGCTTCGCGGTCGTCGCCAAAGGCCCCGGCGATCACCTCGTCGTCGGCCACGGCCACGGCCCAGCCCAAGTAGTCGTGATAGGCCCGGTCCGAAGCCAGCAAGCGGGCCTTGAGCGTCCAGGCTCCGGCCGAGGAGGTCCGCTGGTAGGCATATGCCGCGCCGATGTCGGTGTCGGTCGCGTCGAAATAGGGTGCGCCGATCACGGCCAGATCGCCCTCCAGGGCCACGCTGGTGCCGTACCGGTCATTGTTGGCGCTGGTCGAGACGTACAGCTTGGCGGTCTGGCTCCAGGTGTAGCCTCCGCCGGATTTGGCGGCCCGGGCGAAGCTGTAGGCCGCGCCCTGGTTGTCGTAGTCGCGGTCCTCCTGGGGCGCGCCCACCAGCAGCCAGCCGTTGTCGATGGCGACCGACGAGCCGAAGCGGTCGCCGGTGGCTGCGTCGGAGGCGTTGACCTGGGCTTCCAGCGACCAGGCCCCGGCCTCGCCCACCGGGGTGCGCAGGAAGACGAAGGCCGAGCCCGAAGCGTCGCCCTGGTCGTCGTCCTCGCTAGCGCCCACGGCAGCCAGGTCGTCGTACAGGTCCACGGCGGTGCCGAAATAGTCGTGATAGCCCTGGACCGGGGCGGTCAGGCGCGCCTCCTGGGTCCAGGTGTGGGCGTGGGTCGTGGCGTTTTCGGTGTGGCGGAAGGCGTAGACCGCCCCGCAGTCGATCTGGGTGCCGTCCCAATAGGGGGCCCCGACCAGCACCAGGTCGCCGTAGACGGCCACGGCCTGGCCGAATTGAAGTCCGCCTGTCGTATCCTCCGGTCGGAGCTTGGCCTCCTGGTTCCAGGCCTGGGTGTCGCTGTCGAAGCGATAGACGTAGACCGTGCCCGAATCGGTGAAATCGTCGTCGTCGCCCGGCGCGCTCACCACCAGACAGTCGCCATGCAGCGATACGGCCCAGCCGAAGAGGTCGCCGCGCAGACCGTCGTTGGCCGAACGGGTGGCGAACTCGGTCCAGGTGTAGGCGCCGGGGCTGCCCGAGCGGCGGAAGAGGGTGACCACGCCGGTGTCCGTGCCCTGGCCGTCGCCGTAGGGCGCGCCCAGCACGGCCCATTCGCCGTCGGCGGCCACGGCGTAACCGAGCTGGTCGCCGGTGGCGGGCAGGGCGCGGACCAGCTTTTGCGTCTGGGTCAGATCGGTGGCGCCGGCCGCGGCGAGTCCCAGCAGGCCCAGGACCGCCAGGGGCAGAAGGAATCGGGCGGGGGGCAAGGTCGTCGGCATGAGCGTCTTCCTGTTTTTATGGAGGTTATTTTAGCCGCACTTCGCCCGGGCGCGGGCGGAGCCTTAAATTTAACTGCCAGCGGCTTTTTTTACCCTAATTTTTTTTGGCTGTAGGGGATTGCCGGTCCGCGCCGGCCGGGGAGCCGCGCCGGCGCCAATCCGGCGCGTCGGAACTCCCCGGCGGTTCGCGGCTTGACTTGGCGGCGGGCGGGTTTAGAATGCGGACTTTCGCACGAGGGACGGCGCCGCATGACGAAACCGCTTGCCCATGAGTAGCCAGGTCGATCTGCTGACTGAATCCGCGCCGTCGGGCCGCGGGGAAGACCGCCCCGGCGGCCGG
>CAYMGG010000272.1:292-8474 GCA_964389915.1 uncultured Planctomycetaceae bacterium | reverse complement strand
GTTTGTCGGCTCGCCCCGGCGGGTGACGGCCGTGGGCTCGATCGGCAAGTTCCACCGGATCGAGGTCGAGGACGATGTGCACGCCATTCTGGAGTTCGAGAACGGCGCGACCGGCCATTTCATCACCACCACCGGCGAAGCCCCCGGCACCAACCGGCTGGAGATCGCCGGCGATCTGGGCAAGCTGATCGCCACCGACGGACCGGAACTCGAATTCATCGAGAACGAGGTGTCGGCCAAGGAGTATCTCAATACGACCCGCGACTCCTTCAGCAAGCCCGCGACCATTCGGCACAAGATCGAAGTCGCCAAGCCGAAGATCGAATGGGATCACGAGAACGTGACCAAGAATTTCGTGAACGCCATTCTCGACGGCGAGCCGCTGGTGGCGCCGCTGGCCGAGGGGCTCAAGGGGCTGGAGCTGGGCAACGCCATGCTGATGAGCATGTTGACTCAAAAACCGGTCGAAATCCCCACCCCGCGGGGCGAATTCGCCCGCCTGATCGCCGATCTGGCGGCCAAATCGACTTTTAAAAAGGCTTGAGCGGTTAGCGAGGGGATGGCCGGGGTAAAATTCACTCTGGGGAACTTTTTTGCAAAAAAGTTCCCCCTGACCCCCTCAAAAAACTCTCGAACGGCTTTCAATGGGGGGCGGAGTTCAAGCCCAGATTCGACTGTGGCGTGAATTTTCAACTGGCGACCAACTGATGCCAATGCAGCCAAATCCTGGAGTTGCGCCAGCGCCAAAATCTGCTATCATATTGCTGTAGAACACGTGCGAGGATGGCGGAATTGGCAGACGCGCAGGATTTAGGATCCTGTGGGGCAACCCGTGGGGGTTCGACTCCCCCTCTTCGCACCAGATTTTAGCCCGTTGCGGGCGGCCTTGGCGGGCCGCCCGCGTTTTTTTTAATTCCGCCATTTTTACCGGTAGTTTTTTTCGCCCCAGGTAGAATGTAAGGTGAAGATTTTTAGGCGGGGAGCCGGCATGAATCAAGGCAGCTTTATGCGCAATTTCTTGGCCGTTCAGCCCCGGCTGCACGCCTATCTCCAATGTATATGCGGAAATGCGCAGGCGGCGGAGGATTTGTTCCAGGAAGTGGCCACCGTGCTCTGGGAAAAATATCCCGAGTATGACGAAAGCCGGCCGTTTTTGCCCTGGGCGTTGGGCGTGGCTCGCTACCAGACCTTGTATTGGAAGAAGCGGCACGCGCGCAACAAATTGGTCTTTTCCGAAGAGATCATGGAGTTGCTGGCCGAGACGGCGGCGGAACTGCCGGTCGCCGAACCGGCCGAGGCGGGCCGGTTGCGCCAGTGTCTGGAAAAATTGCCGCCCGCGAGCCGGCAGCTGATCGAATGGCGGTATGTGGATCAGGAGAATATCGGCGAGTTGGCCGCCCGGCTGGGCAAAAGCCTGGGCAGTCTGCACATGCTGCTCAAGCGGACCCGCGAGAAGCTGCGCGAATGCATGGCGCGCGGCGGGACCGAGCCAGCCGCAATCGGGCCTTTGAACTGAGGGAGAGGAAGATGTCTGACCCGCGCCGGGATTTCGTTGCGCTGGAAACTTTTCTGGCCGGAGAAGCCACGCCCGAGGCAACGCGCGAGTTGGAGGAACGGTTGCGCGCGGAAGCGGATTTGCGGCGCGAATTTTTACGCGAGGCGGAATTCACGCTGGCGGTGCGCCGCGCGGGCGAAGAGTTGCGCGAGCAGCGCAGTCTGGCCGCCGGCCTGGCCTGGCGGCAGGTAATCCAAGGGGAGAAGGCGATGTTCCGGGAAAATTCCGAAGTCCACGGCCGCCGGGCGCGCGAGGCGGCATTCACCCTGGTCGAGCTGCTGGTGGTCATTGCCATCATTTCGGTGCTGGCGGCCATGCTCCTGCCGGCGTTGGAGAAGACCCTGGCCTCGGCCCGCTGCATCTCGTGCGTCAATAATCTCAAACAGCTCGGAACCGTCTACCAGCTCTATGCCGACGACTACGCCGGAATGTTCGCCACGGCCGACAGCAATATCGCGCCTACCTGGCACCTGCCTTATCGCAAGGGGACTTCCTGGGGTTATACCGGCGGCGGTTACCTGGAGGACCTAAAGGTTGCCTTCTGTAGCGAGTGCCCGAACAATAAAATGGGCAACTTAAACTATTCCTATGGCGCCATGAAACCCTATGGCGCGCCGGGCGGCTTCGGCGTGGATTACTCCTGGGGCGGGTATTCGGGTAAGCTATTTTTCCTTCCTCTGGCCGGTTTCAAGACGCCGGCGGACACGGCGCTGGCCGGGGATGCCGTGCAATGGTGGGGAACCTACACCGGGCCTTATTGGCGGCTCTATAAAGACGGCGTGGGGTTCGCCCATCCCGGACCCGGCGCTGGAATCGTCTGCGCCGACGGCCACGCCTTGACCGCTTCGGCCGCCGATTTTCTGGACGGCCGGGTGATCTGCGCGCATTTCCAGTTTTCTAGCACCGGCGCGCGCGTGCCCTTCGCGCACGGTTACAACGTTCTTACCGGCGTTAAAGTATTCTGAGCTTCGGACCCTATTCCGGCCAAATCGCAACCTACGCCGCATTGCGGCGCACCTTTCCGTCTGCCCCAGGAGACTGTCATGCTGAAGCTGGCGCTGATTGTTCCGGTCCTCGGCCTGTGCCTGATCCGCTACGCCGCGGCGTTCGAGTTCGTCAACGTCGACTATCCGGCCGGCGCGACCGCCGGAAGCACGGTGCGCGTGACCATAACCACGCAGCCCGCCGATCCGCTGGAGATCAAATACGGCTGCGCCGACCAGGTGCAAGGCCCCTATCGCCTGTTGTCGGCCGGCGAGATCGGCGAGAAAAAGAAAGAGCGGCCGTGCCCCGAAGCGCTTACGGGCAGCGCCTGCAAGCAACTCCAGTTCTCCCCGCCGGCCGGGCAAAACGATTATTTCTTCTGGGTGCGGGGCGATATGTCCTATCTCACCCTGCGCGGTTATCGCGGCGAAAATCAATTGTTTGAAAAGACCATGGGCAACAAGAACAACGGCTGGCGGTGGCTGAAGCTGCGCTGGCCCGGCAATTTCGGCGATTTCGAACGGCTGGCGCTCTCCGCCTCGGACGGCAATGGCATTGACGGGGTCTGGCTGAGCCGCAATTCCGATTTCGATCCCCGCCCGAGCGAGAAGGAAGGATCACTCGCGCCGGAAAGCAACGTCTTTGCGCTAAAGCTTCCGCAAACCTTGACCGGCGAACTGCCGATTAAGGTTTGGGCGCAGCTGAAGGAAGAGCGGATCGAGCAAATCATAACTATAAAAATCGATCCGGCGGTGCCAGAGGTCGGCGCCAGATTGCCCCGGGCCGGCGGACTCGAATGGTTTTCGCTCGGCGCGGCCGCCAATCTGAGCGTGACTCCGGAAGGCGATCTGCCCAAGGTCATCGATCCGGCCAGCCTCAATCAAAGCACCCTCGCCTGGGACGAGGGCGAGTATGTGGTGCCCGCAGGCGAGAAGGCGTTTGTCGCGGTTTGGATGCGCCCGGAGGTTAAGGAGGAGAAGAAGCCCGAGGCCGGCGTCGCCCAAGCCGACGACAAGATCAAGGGGCGGCTGAGCCTGCCGGCCGAGGCGGAGGTCGCGGTCAAGGGCCGCTATCCGGCCCTGGTCTTTCTCCAGGCCGAAGCCGGGGCGGGAGAGTACGGCGACCACCTGTGGAGTTACGAGGTAAATTATGCCGGCGGCCAGCGGGAAGAGATCCGCATCCGCGAAGGCGAGCAGGTCTATGGGTTGATGAAGGGGCAGACGGCCGAAGCCGCCCGCGAGGTCTGGTCGGGTTTGGTGGACAACTCGCCGGCTAAAGTTTATGCGTATACCTGGCTCAATCCGCATCCGGATCAGGAATTGCGCAGCATTCGCATCCTGGCGGTGCGGCCCAAGATCGTGCCGGTGCTGCTGGGCGTAGCCGGCGCCAAACAGGCCGAGCCGCCGGCGGTCGCCGCGCCGCAGGCCGCAGACGGACCGGTTGCGGTCGAGGTCAATCTGCTTAAGCCGGTCCGGCCGGTTCGGCCGGGGCTGTTTTCGATCAACAATCCGAATCTGGCCGACAGCGGCGGCGAATTGGCGCGCAGCGACGAATCCTGGCGATTCTATGCGCAGCTGGGCTTTCCCTGGGACCGGATCTGGCTGGGAAAGCTGCTGCCCGATGCGCCGGACAAGGATTTGGCGCTCGGTCAGGCCTTCGAGCAGTATGATCTGGCGGCGCGGAGAATGGCCAAGGAGACCAAGACCCGGATCATTCTCAACCTCAATCCGCCCAAATGGGGCTGGGACGAGGCTGCGGACCTGGACGCGCGCCAGGAACGTCTGGCCGGCCAGTGCGTCGAACTGGTCGGGCAATGCCTGAAGAACGGCTGGCCGCTCGGTTACGTCGAACTGTTCAACGAAACTCTGATCCGCCATCCCGCGGCCGAGGTCAAACGCAAGTACGCCTGCTTCAACCGCGTCGCGGCCGCCCTCAAAAAGGCTTATCCCGAGATCAAGATCGCGGGCACGGCCGAGTGCTGGCCGGCGGTGGAGGTGCTGGAGCGGTTCATGCAGAACTGCGGCCAGAATACCGACGCTTTGAGCTGGCACCTCTATCCGACCGGCGACACCAAGACCGCGACCGAGGCGATCATGGGCAAGACCGGTCAGTTTGCCGAGTCGTCCCGGCTGGTGCAGAAGATGCTCAAGAAACACTTCCCCGACCGGGAGATTCCGCAACTCATAACCGAACTCAACATCAATTACGCCGCCTGGCTCAACGGTGGCGAGAGCCGGCAGAAGAATGGCATCGGCGCGGTTTGGCTCCTCTCGGTCCTGGGCCACCTGCTGTATGACGGCGAAGCGGAGGTGGCGAACTATTGGCACTACGCCTTCGACTCATGCTATAGCGTCGGCACCACTCCCGGGTGGCGGCCCACCCCGGTCGGCACGGCCTACTGGCTGCTCAACCGCTATTTTCGCGGCCAACTCTGCCAGGTCGGCTGCGGCGACAAGGCTTTGCAGGCGATCGCGGCGGACAACGGAACGGAATATGCGCTGGCGGTGCTGAACGTTTCGGGACAGGAGCGGACGGCGCGGTTGCGGCTGCTTAACCTGCCGGCGGTGCGGACCGGCGACGATTTATTTCCGGTCAAAAGCTACGCCGTACAGGGCGAAGAGAAGACTTTCGTGAGCACGGAAATGCCCGCCCAGCCATTCGCTGGCGGTGGGATGGAGCTCACGCTGCCGCCTTTTTCCGCGCAGATCTATATCTTGCCGCAGGCGCGCGCGGGCGATTGAAGGCCGGGCGGCTGCGGTTTTTTGAAAGAACCTCTTGTGCCGAATTGCCGGATCGATATTACTGCTGTCAGCCCGCTTCTGGTCAAAGGCGGGCGTGAGGGCCGGCGATGCGGTGGTGCAGATGTCCCTGGCTGCTGTTCTGGGCTCATGCGGCAGGTTTATGCCTCGTATTCTGGGCCTTGGGGCAGTTTCAGCCCCGGTTGTATGCGGATAGCCGATTCTATCTGGATTACGATCTGAGTTCGTGGGCCGGAGCGCTGGGGGATTTGCGCACGCCGGGGTATCCGCTGCTGCTGGCCGGGGTGAAGATCGTCTCGCCCGATCTGGGCCTGCTGCCTTTCTTCCAGTTCTTCCTGCATCTGGCCGCGGTGGCGGGTTTCGCGCGAGCGCTCCAGGGCTTCGGGCTTGCGGCCGGTCGGGCGGTGGCGGCCGCCTTGCCGCTCCTGTATTTGCACACCTTCTGGCGGCTTTCCTTTGCCGTGGTCTCCGATCTGCCGGCCCTCTCCCTGGCGATAATCGGCGTGGCGCTGCTGCTTTATTTAGCGGGCGGCGGCCGGGCCTGGGGCTGGGCGCTGCTGGCCGGAGTCTTGACGTTCACGGTGCTGGTGCGACCGGCATATCTGTTCCTGGTCGTCTTCGTTCCGCTGGTCGGCGGGGTTTTGCGCTGGCTGCAAAAAGGCCGGGCGGGGCGACCGGCCAGGTTCAGCGGAGCGCTGCTGCTGGCCAGCTGGGGGCCGCTGCTATTGTACGGCGGTCTGCGTTGGGCGGCGGTCGGACAGTTCGGGGTCACGGAATTCGGGGCCGTGGCCATGTCGGGAGTGACGACCCAGATCATGGACGAGCGGACCGTCGCCGCGCTGCCCACGGATTTGCGGCCGCTGGCCGAACGGATTCGGCGGCTGAGCCGCGAGCAGGGGCTGATGCCGGTCCTGCCGCCGGGGCAGCAGGGTTTGGATTACGAGCGACTGGCGGCGCAATACGATCCCCTGGTTTGGCGGATCTGTCCGCAGGCGGCCCGGGAGGTCGTGGGGCCGGAATACGGGATCGACGGGCGGAAGAAACTGGAATACGGTGTCCTGATGCGGCGGTTGTCGTTGGCGGTTATTGTTCGCCGGCCGGCGGGCTATCTGCAATGGATCTGGCTGGCCCTGGCCCACGGTTTGGGCGTGCAGTTGACGTATTCGCTGCTGCCGGCTCTGGGCGGCGGACTGGGGCTGCTGACGATCTGGAGTTGGAGCCGAAGCGGAAGGCCGGCCGCCCTGATCGCTGAACGCTGGGGAGCGGCCAGGCCGGAATATGCGGCCTTGGCCCTGATCGCGCTGATCTTTTTGTTCGGCCACCTGGGGCTGACCGTGCTGGTGAATTATCCGCAGCCGCGCTACGCCCTGGCGGGAGGGGCATTTTTAGGCTGCTGGCCGGCGTTGTTTATTTATGACCTGATACAGGCCTGGCGGGGAGAGGGAAGCTAGTGAGCGTTTTGGGGTAAGGGCAGGAGAGCCTTTTATGCAAAAAAGGCTCCCCTGAAGCAGTCCTGGCTATTGGAAATTGATATTTTTAGCCGGGGGGAACTTTTAGGCCAAAAAGTTCCCCCCGGCTGCGTTTCGAGGTTACTTGCGCTTGGCCAGCTTGGCCGCGCGCCGGGCCTGGGCCCGCAGGGGCAGGCCGTGGAGCTGGATGAAGCCGGTGGCCAGGCTCTGGTCGTAGGCGCCGCGGTCGGCGTCCATGCTGGCGACCTGCGGGTCGTAGAGCGAGGCCGGGCTCTCGCGCCCGATCACCGTGACATTACCCTTGTACAGCTCGAGCTTGACCGTACCGGTCACGTCACGCTGGCACTCCTCGGCTAGGGCGTGCAGGGCGTCCATCTCGCGGCTGAACCAGTAGCCGTTGTAGACCAGGCCGGCGTAGCGCGGGATCAGGCTGTCGCGCAGGCCCATCAGGTCGCGGTCCAGGGTCAGGCCTTCGATGTCGCGGTGGGCGGTCATGAGGATCGTGCCGCCCGGGGTTTCGTACACGCCGCGGCTCTTCATGCCCACGTAGCGGCTTTCGACCATGTCCACCCGGCCGATGCCGTGCTTGCCGCCCAACCGGTTGGCTTCGGCCAGCAGCTTGACGGGCGTCATCTTCTTGCCGTTTAAGGCCACGGGCCGGCCGTTCTCGAACTTGACGACCACGGTCTCGGGCTTGTCGGGCGCGCTGCGCGGATCTTTCGTCAGCTCGAACATGTCGGGCAGCGGCCGGCGGGCGGGGTCTTCCAGCATGCCGGCCTCGTAGCTGATGTGCAGCAGGTTCTCGTCCGAGCTCCAGGGCTTGGCGGCCGTGGCCTTGACCGGAATCCCGTGCTTCTTGGCGTACTCGATCGCTTCGGCCCGGCCCTTGATGACCGTGTTGAAGGACCGGTCGCGCCAGGGGGCGATGACCTTGAGGTGCGGGGCGAGGGCCGCGGCGGTCAGTTCGAAGCGGACCTGGTCGTTGCCCTTGCCGGTGGCGCCGTGGGCGAAGACGGTGCACTTTTCCTTAAGGGCCACGCGCACCATCTCCTCGGCGATGCAGGGCCGGGCCAGGCTGGTGCCCAGGTAGTAGCGGCCTTCGTAAAGCGCGTTCATCCGCAGGGACGGCCAGACGAAATCGCTGACGAACTTGGCCCGCAGATCGCTGACCACGCACTTCTTGGCCCCGCTCTGGAGGGCCTTTTTCTTGAGCGCGGCCCAGTCTTCGCGCTGGCCGACGTCGGCCGAGAAGCAGATGATCTCGTGCCCCTGGTTGGCCAGCCACTGGCAGATGACCGAGGTGTCCAGACCGCCGGAGTAGAGCAGGATGACCTTTTCAGACATGGATGGAACCTTTCATTAGCGTCGGATATGCCTTTAACGCCAACGATGTCTATGATCGGGATATCCATCCC
>CAYMGG010000272.1:0-282 GCA_964389915.1 uncultured Planctomycetaceae bacterium | reverse complement strand
AAGTTGACCTTGCCTTGACCGGCCTGCTTGGCCACGTCGGTGACGGCGACGATGCGCTCCCAGGGCACGGCCTTGTCGGCGCGGATGACCAGGACCGGGTCGCCCAATTCCTTGCGTTTCGCTTGGATATGGGCGGCCAGGTCATCGAGCACCACGGTTTCCTTGTTGAGGTACATGGTCCCGTCGTGGACAATCACCAGATCGAAGACCCGCTCCTTGGGCACCTCGGTGGATTGGCCCTTGGGCAGGTCTACGCCAATGCCGCCCTCGGGTTCGAATTTG
>CAYMGG010000271.1:5038-8495 GCA_964389915.1 uncultured Planctomycetaceae bacterium | reverse complement strand
GTCGAATTCGTCCATCTGAACGCTCGAAACGGCGGAGCCGGACGGGAGTTTTTTGGAAAGGGTCCGGGAAAACCTTTTTTGCAAAAAAGGTTTTCCCGTAAAGAGCGGTAGCGGTCCCCGCCGGCTCAGTCGCCGGCCGGAGCCACGTTCACCTGGATCTTGAAATCGGGAATGTGCACCGCGCCGAAGACGGCCCGGTCGACCAGAGGGTCGACCACCTGGAAGATCAGGGCGTGGTCGATCCAGTCCAGCCACTTGTTGCTGAACTGGTCGTAGGCCAGGGAGGGCGAGAGACTGTAGTGGCCGGGTTTGAGATGGTTGACGAATTCCATCTCGTAGACTACCCGCTGGCCGATTTGGACGGCCGGCATGGCCACGCGCTCCTGGAAGGTGTTGGTGCCGAGGATGTCGGCCCCCAGCCGGTTGCGGATATAGAAGCCCAGCAGATGCTCGGGCTGGTCCTGGTGGAACTCCGCCTCCAGCCGGAAGCGCAGCGGCCGGCCCATGTAGACATGCTCCACCGCCTGGCCGGACTCGTCCAGCAGGCGGATGGCCGTGAACCGGGCCCCGCCGTCGCCGAAGCGAAAATAGGTGAACTCGGGCGGATTCTCGCCTCCCGTGGCGCCGGGCGGGGCGGGCGGGGGCGGAGTCTGCGTCGCTGGTCCGGCGGCGGCAGGTTCCGGGGCGGACGGCGGCGCGGCCTCGCCGGTTTCGGGCCGTTCGGCGGCCAGGGCGGTCTCCTGCATCCGCCGGGTCTTCTCCAGATCGTAATCATTGCTCAGAAAGCTAAGATACCAGTTGCTCACCCGCTCGGCCGGGCCGGAGAAGACCACCTGGCCGGCGTCCAACACGTAAGCCGTGTCGCAGACAGCCTTGACCGCCACGAAATCGTGGCTGACGAACATGATCGACACACCCTTCTCACGCAGTTCCCGGATGCGCCGGATGCAGCGCTGCTGAAAGCGCGCGTCGCCCACCGAAAGCGCTTCGTCAACCAATAACACGCGCGGCTCGACGCTGATGGCCACGGCGAAGCCCAGGCGGGCGAACATGCCGCTGGAATAGGTGCGGACCGGATGATGGATGAACTCGCCGATGTCGGCGAAGGCGGCGATGGCCGGGGCCTTCTCCTCCATCTCGGCCCGGGAGAAGCCCAGCAGCATGCCGCTAAAATGAATGTTCTCCATCCCGCTCAACTCGGGATTGAAGCCCGCCCCCAGTTCCAGCAGGGCCGAGACCCGCCCGTTCACCCGAGCCTCGCCCGCGGTGGGCGTGGCCACGCCGGCCACGATCTTGAGCAAAGTCGACTTGCCCGAGCCGTTACGCCCCAAAATGCCGACCGATTCGCCGGGGGCGACCGTCAGACTCACGTCATGCAGGGCGTGAAAGTCGGAGTGATAACAGCGCCGCCAGGGATTAAGGGCTTCGCGCAGCCGGTCCAGTGGCTGATTGTAGAGTCGGTAGACTTTGCTGAGATTGTTGATGCGGACGGTGGCGCCGTCGGCGGCAACCGGTTCGACCGGGGGCAAGGTTGCGGGCGAAACGGTGGCGCTCATCCCCTCTCCTCGGCCGAAGGCCAAAACCCGACCTGTCGCCGCCGGCGGCGGCGAGCAAGCCAACCTGCCGTATGTCCGGTATCAATATTTACCGAATTCGCGGTCGTCCAGCGAGTCGTCCGGCAGAGGCTCTTTCACTTCAAGCGGAATCAGCTTTTCGGCCGCCTGGCGCGAAGCGGCGGTCGCGGCCGGCCGTTCCGTCGAGGCCGGGCGCGGCGGAGCAGGCGGCGGCGGACTGGCCAAGATCGGTCGAGTTTCGGCCGCCAGCCGCGGGGATTGCGAAGTCGGCGGCGCCGTGGGGGCCGGTTCGGGCAAGCGGGCGGGGCCGGCCGGAGCGGCCAGGCCGGCGGCCGCAGCGGCGGCCGGCAATTGCTCGGGATGCGAATGGACCGTTTCGGGCACGCGGAAGCGGGCCAGCAGCTGCTGCAACTCGCCGGCCTGAGTCCGCAATTCCCGGGCGGCCGCGGCGGTCGACTCGGCGGCCTGATGATTGTGCTGGGTGATGGTCTCGATCTGCGTCAGGCCGGAGCTGGCCTGGTCCAGAGCCTGGGCCTGATCCTGGGAGTCGCGGGCGATGTCGGCGGCCAGATCGGCGGCGCTGACCGCGCCGCTAATGATCTCCCGCAGGGCCTGGGCGGTCTGATCGGCCAGCTGCCCGCCGGACTCGACCTTTTCGGCCGTGGCCTGGATCAACCCGGCGATGGCCTTGGCCTGGCCGGCGCTGTGCCCGGCCAGATCCTTCACCTCCTGGGCCACCACCGCAAAGCTCTCGCCGGCCGCGCCGGCCCGCTCGGCCTCGATGGTGGCGTTCAGGGCCAGAAGCCGGGTCTTGCGGGCAATGGCGTCGAGTACGCGGACGATCTCGGAGACCTGACGGCTGGCGGCGCGGATCTCGTCCATCGCCGTCACCAGCGAGCCCATGAGCTCGTTGCCGCGCCCGGCCTGATCGCGCACGGCCGCGGTGAACCGGTCGGCCTCGGCGGCGTGCTCGGCATTGCGCCGGGTCTGGGCGCCGATCGAAGGCAGACTGCTGGAGACTTCTTCCAACCCGGCGGCCTGCTGGGCCGCGCCGGCGGAGAGCTCCCGGGCGGCGGCGTCCAGCCGGGCGGCCTGCTCCAGCGTGCCCGAGACGCCGTGGATCGCCCGGCCCACGAAGCTGCGCAGACTGCCCACCAGCAGGCGCAGGCTCTGCCCCAGCGAGTCGGCCGAAGCGCCTGAGGCCACGACGACCGCGTCGTCACCCTCGGTCAGGTCGCCGGCCGAGATATGCCGGGCCAGCTCCGCCTGTCGGGCCAGTCCGCCGGCCAGGTCGTTGAGCGCGCCGGACAGTTCGCCCGTCTCGCCCCGCCCCGCCGGCAACCGACGCTCGAAGTCGCCGGCCGTCAGGCTCAAGGCGAACGACCGGGCCCGGCGCAGGGGCGCGCCCAGCAGTTGGGCCAGAAGCCATGCCGCCAAGAGCGCGGCCGCCCCCAGACCTCCGGCCGCGACCAGGGTCCAGCGGTTTTCGAGGCGCAACGCTTCGGCCTGCTTGACGCCCGATTGCTCCAGGTCGGAACGGCCGCGCCCCAGCAGTTCGTCCTGATTTCTAGTCGCCCGCCCCACCTCGGCCAGCGCCCGGCCGGACTCCGTCCCCGCCGCCCGGCACAGTTGGCCGCTGCGCTCGAACTCGGCGCGGGTCTGGTCGGACAATTCCCGGCCGGCCATCAGTTCGCGCGCCAGGGCCGCAGCCGCGCCGGTCGCCGGGTCGGCCTCCGCCGGCGGAGCGGCCGGTGCGGGCGCTTCAGCCTCAGCCGCCGGCGCCGGGAATTCCTTTAACAACAGATTGCGCAACTCGGCGGCTTCACGAACGGCCGCCGTGGTGCCGGCCGCGCCGCTGGCGCTCTCGCCCCAAAGCTTGGTCG
>CAYMGG010000271.1:0-5028 GCA_964389915.1 uncultured Planctomycetaceae bacterium | reverse complement strand
GCGGCGAGTTCGAGTTCGAGCAGGAGAGGTGAGCGATGGCCCTGACCAGGTTGCCCTGCCCGCACTGCCAGCGCCTCACCGCCGTCGACCTGGCCAAGCTGCCGGCCAACCGCGCCGCCGCCTTCAACGGCCCCGGCTGCGGCGGCAAGGTGGTCGTCGACCCGGCCAAGCTCGGCGGCAGCGTGCCGGCCGCGCCGCTGGCGCACTCGCCCCAACGCTTGGTCGCGGCTTGGCGCCGCTCTGCCCAGACCCGGCGCAGGGTTTCCAACTCGGCGGCGCGGGCGGCCTGCCGCCGGGCCAGTTCGGCCTCCAGCGTCTTCACCCGGGCCGCCAGTTCGCTCCGCGTACGATCGAGCCGCGTCACCTCCGGCGCGCCCCGCTCGGCCAGTTCGGTCAGCCGGGTGGCCAGCTTTTCCCCGGCCTGACGGTCGGCGGTGGCCAGGCGGAGCAATTCGCCCAGCCGCGCCTCCAGGGCCGCGCCGGCGGCAGAGATCGTGCCCAGCCGCCGCAGATCGCCGGCCTGCCGCTGGCGGGCCAGTTCGGCGGTCCGCTCCTGCCGCCACCAGAGCGTCCCGCCGGCCGCCAGGGCCGCCACCAGAGCAAAGCTCAATAATCCGGCTCGAATCGAGATCGTCATAATGCGCAAGATTTAACCGTTTTTCCCCAGCCGCCGCAACCGTAAAGCTCGCGGACAAATTAACGCTTTTTTCATTGACGCTGCCGGAGACATCTGTTTTAATGCTCGACTTGCGCTTGGCCGGGGCCGTCCCTTGGCTGAAGATGTGGTGGTTTCTGTTTTGTGAGGAGAATCGCTCAGATGGGTCGTTACACCGGGCCGAAGACGAAGCTGTGCCGCCGCGTGGGCTTCCTGATCTTCGACAACTCTAACGTGGAAAAGGCTTACCTCAAGCGCGAAACCGTATCCTTCAGTTTCCGCAAGAAATCCGAATATGGCCGCCGCCTGGCCGAGAAGCAGAAGGTCATGCACTACTACGGCATGCGCGAGAAGCAGATGCGCCGCTTCTTCGACCAGGCCCGTGCCATCAAGGGCGACACCAGCCACAACTTCCTGGCCCTCTGCGAACGGCGGCTGGACAACGCCGTCTGCCAGGCGGGCTTCTCGCCCAGCCGGCCGGCCTCCCGCCAGCTGGTCAGCCATGGCCACGTGCTGGTCAATGGCAAGCGCGTGGACGTGCCGTCCTATCTGGTCAATGCCGGCGACACCATCACCTTCAGCGATCGTTCCGGCACCCAGAAGCTGGTCAAGGACAATCTACAGGCTCGCCAGGGCTACGAAGCGCCCGACTGGATGGCCGTGGACCGCGACACCCGGACGGCCAAGGTCGTCCGTCTGCCGATCCGTGAAGACGTGCGCGTGCCGATCAGCGACCAGCTAGTGGTCGAATTCTACAGCCGCTAAAGTCTGCCGGCAAGCCTAGGTCTGCTTTCCAGACCCGCCTTTCACCCGAAAGGCGGGTCTATTTTTTGGCCGTCCGGAGTCGAACCGGGGCGGTTTTGGCCCGCCGGCCGGCGGATAACCGAAATTTTCGCTTGCGCCGGTGGCCGCTGGATTTAGACTAGGCTCTGTCCGAAAACGAGGCGGTAGGGGAACTCGTCCGAAACGTAGTTTCTCCGGCGGCCGCGGGGCCGTCCTCGTTTTCATTCCGACTTCGCCAACCAAGCTTCTCGGACACCGCCTGACCGATTATGGCCTTTACCATCGCTCACGTCCTCGAACAACTGGACCGCCAGATGCCCAGCCTCTCGCCCACCGCGAGCAAGGTGATGCAACTGGCCAACAGCCTCAACTGCTCGCCGCTGGACCTGACCAAGGTCATCAAGCTCGATCCGGTGCTTTCGGCCAAGGTGCTGAAACTCGTCAACTCCTCCTACTTCGCCATGCCGGCCAAAGTGACCTCGCTGGAGAAGGCGGTCATCATGCTCGGGGTCAACACCATCAAAAACCTCGCCCTCGGCGCGGCCGTGCTGGCCCAGGTGGATCAGAACGCCAAATACGCCTTCACCATGGACGACTTCTGGCAGCATGCCCTGGGGGTGGGCGTGGTGGCCAAGGCCATCGCCCTGACCCGCCAGATCCCGCGTAAAGAGGTGGAGGACTATTTCCTGGCCGGCATGATGCACGACCTGGGGCTGCTGATCGAGAACCTCTTCTATCCCGAAGAGATGGGGCGCATCGCCCTGACCGCCCCGGCCCTGGGCCTGCTCACGGTCGAGGAGGGCGAACTCGACGGACTCAACCACTGCCTGGTCGGCGAGGCCCTGGGCCGCAAGTGGCAACTCTCCGAAGACCTGGTCTTCGTCATGCGACAGCACCACAACCCCCTGGCCGAGAGCGCGCACACCGCCCTGCACCTGACCGTCTACCTGGCCAACCTGATCTGCCAGAACCGCGGAGTGGGGCTGGTGCTCGACGACGCGCCGCAACCCCTGGACCCCCTGGCCCTGGAAACCCTGGGCTTGAACGAAGGGATCGCCGAAACCGCCCTGGTCGGCCTGGACGACGAGATCAAGAAGGCCCGGGAGTTTCTGAAGGCATGATGAAAGTGCGCTGCTGGGGCGTGCGCGGCTCCATCCCCACCCCGGGTCCGACCACCGTCGCCTTCGGCGGCAACACCGCCTGCATCAGCCTGGAGGTCGACGGCCGGATCCTGATCTTCGACGCCGGCTCCGGCATCCGCGAATGCGGCGGCAGCCTGCTGGGGCGCCCCCGCCCGCTCAAGGCCGAGGTCTTCATCTCGCACACCCACTGGGACCATATCCAGGGCTTTCCCTTCTTCGTGCCGGCCTACATCCCCGGCAACGAATTCAACGTCTACGGTCCGCCCTCGGACGTGCAGAACCTCAGCATCCGCCAGATCATGGAGATGCAGACCAACTACGAGTTCTTCCCGGTGCGCGTAGCCCAACTGGGCGCGACGATCAATTACATCGACTGCGCCGAGGGCCGCCTGCCGGTGGCGGGACTGGAGGTCTACGCCTGCAAGCTCAACCATCCGGTCAGCTGCTTCGCGTTCAAGGTGATTTCCGAAGGCAAGACCTTCGTCTACGGCGGCGACCACGAGCCGTTCCGCAATCTCTATCGCGATTCGGCCGGCGATGCGGAGTTGGACGAGGAGATGCTGGAGGAGTTCGACCAGACCGTCGCGGAACAGAACGGCAAGATCCTCGAATTCTGCCGGGGGGCGGACCTGGTCACCTGGGACGCGCAGTACACCGACGAGGAGTACGCCACCAAGCACGGCTGGGGCCACAGCCCCTACTCGGCCGACCTGGAGCTGGCCGCGAAAGCGGGCATCAAACACCTGCTCTGCACCCACCACGATCCGCTCTCGCCCGACCCCAAGCTGGCCGAGGCGGAAACGCGCTTGCGGGCAGCGGCTCAAGCCTCCGGCCTGCGGTTGGACTTCGCCCGCGAAGGTATGCAGGTCGAGCTGTAAGGTTGATCCTCAATCATAAAGCGCCACCCCCGGGAGCCTTTTTTGCATAAAAGGTTTCCCTGCCCCCCCCCCAAAAGTCTTGCTCGGTTTGGGCGTCATGGCGTAGAGCCGGTTTTCGGCAAAACTCACCCCGCCTGTTTTTTTAAAACTCCCTTGGCTTCAGAGCGTTTTTTGATGGTTCCCCCTAGAAAAGCCTTGACGCCGGCGGTTTTTGCCGTAAATTATCTCAGTCCAACACGCTTCAGCGCTGAGGTAGCTCAGTTGGTAGAGCACCGCCCTGAAAAGGCGGGTGTCGGCAGTTCAACTCTGCCCCTCAGCACCAGCATTTCCGGCGCGCCCTTTCTGCGGAAAGGGCGCGTCTTTTTTTATATCCCTTAGTCCTCAGCTAGCGGCGAAACGGTTGCCGGGCGAATTCAGACGCCTTGAATTTCACGCCTCTGAATGTCCAATACGGCAAAGCTTGGGGAGAGAGTTTTTAGGAAGGGGCCGGGGAACCTTTTCTGCAAAAAAGGCTCCCCGGAATCGGCCATCATCAATCGGCATTACTCGCCGGCCGCCCGGCCGCCGGATTCGGCCAGCCGCCGGATCGCCAGCTCGCGCTTGGGATCGCCGGCCAGATAGAGCGTCTGGGTCGGGAACGCAAACTCGATGCCCGCCGCCTCGAACCGGCGCATGATCTCAAGGTTCACCCGCTGGCTGAAAGCCATGTAGTCCCAATAGGCCGGCGGATGATACCAATAGATGGCCATAATGTTCAGGCTGTCGGCGTTGAATTCGCTGAAATACACCCGGGGGGGGAACTCCGGATTCAGGCCTTCGTGGTTCTTGAGCACGTCGGCGACGATCGCCACCCCCTCCTCAACCTTGGCCAGCGAGGTGTCGTAGGTGATCGTCAGGTTCATGATCCGACGGATGTAGGGCCGGCGGCCGATGTTGTGGATGACCGCGTCGGCGGCCCGGGAGTTGGGGATGGTCACCACGTCGCCGTCAAGCCGGCGCAGACGGGTGGAGCGGAAGCCCACCTCCTCGATCACCCCGTCGTGGCCGTCCAGATTGATCCGCTCGCCGATCACAAACGGCCGGTCGAGCACTATCATCAGGAAGCCGAAAAGATTCTTGAGCATGTCCTGGGCGGCCAGGGCGAAGGCCATACCGGCCAGGCCCAGGCCGGCCAGCAGGGTGGTGACGGGCTGGCCGGTGACGGCGTTGTAAAGATGCAGCCCGGCCAGGACCACCACCAGCGCCCGCACGCTCTTGCGGACCACCGGCACCAGCATGTCATCGAGCTTGGCCCGGGTGCCCGCGGCCCAGCGGCGCAGGTAATACTCCAACACTTCGACGAAATCATAGACGAACAGGGCCAGGGCCACGGCCAGCAGGCTGTCGAAAACCCAGAGCGCCCCCCGGCCGTAATCCATGAGCAGCAACGGGAAAAGAAAACGCAGGGTCGTGGCCCAGAGACAGAGCGGTATCGCCCGGCGCGCCGCGCCCAGCAGGAGCGAAACGAACCCGCGGCGGCCGGCCGGCCCCACCCCCTCGTCCTCCACGTCCGGCGCCCCGTCGCACTCGG
>CAYMGG010000270.1:0-8534 GCA_964389915.1 uncultured Planctomycetaceae bacterium | reverse complement strand
GGGTGCGGCTCCAGGCCCTGGGCCTCTTCGCGCGAAAGGTGCCCGGCTTCGACCGCCTGAGCCACGATTGACGTCCAGGCCCCCCGGGCTTCCAGAAAGCTCCGCAGGTCCGCCAGGGTCCGGCCCAAGCGCGTGACCAGAAAACCTTGGTGCGCCTCGATGGCAGAAAGGTTCAAATCCGCTTTATGCACCACGCAACCCGGCGGCGGCGACTTGCGAAACGAACCGGGCACGGTCAGGTGGACGTTATCCGGGTCATAACCGGCCAGCCCGCGCAGCTGGAGCGCGCTTTGGTGACTGATAACCCCCTGCGGTTGCCCTTCCTGATTGCGGCTCCATAAATACCAGCGGGTGAAGTCTGACTCGAACGAATCAGAATAGCCGGGAAACCGGAAAAGTCCGGGCTCGATTCTGATCCAGTTTTGGCTTCTTACATGATAGGAATGATTGTCCTTGGTGTATCCCAGCTTGATCGCCTGGGTGGCCAGAAAATAGCCGTACTGGTCGTGAGCCAATTTGCCCAGTCGCATTTTCCGTGAATTGCTGGGTCCTAAAACGGTCATTGCCCCATCCTGCCGGCTTTGTGCATGTTTTAAGCTTCAATTACAATCTAGCTTGCACCGGGGAGAAAGCAACTGCAACTCCGCCCAGCCCCGCCGTAAAAGGTGCGTAAAACTATTTATTTCCCTGCAATCAAATGAGTTGAGAATTAGGCCGTCCTGAAAAAGCCTTGTCGCCGTCTATTCAGCAACTAAAGCATGGGCCGAGCACTAAAACGATTTGGGTTTATGCCGCAAATTGGGTAGAATTTACCAGTCGGTTTTTTATTGCCACACATATTGTTTTTATCCTCATTATCGGGTCAAATTCCAATTGAATGGCGGCACGTCTCGATTTCGCCACTGCCTTCATGCTTCGTCTTTTCTGACTTCCGGACCGGCGTCAAGCCGGCTCAATTTGGTGGGTGCAAATGAAGGTCCAGTTCATCTTGCCGGCACTGAAAGAAGTCGGGGGCCAGTCCTGGCGCTCGATCAAATATTCGCTGTTTCCTCCGCTCGGCCTGGGCCTGCTGGCCGGTTATTTGGCCGCCGACGATGAAGTCGAAATCGTCGACGAACACGTACAAAAAGGCAACTATGGCCAGACTCCCGATCTGGTCGCGATCGAAGTGTATGTCACCTGCGCCAAACGGGCGTATGCCCTTGCCGATCAGTATCGGGCCCGCGGCATATATGTGGTGATGGGCGGCCTGCATGCAACCGCCTGCCCGGCGGAAGCGGTGGAGCACTGCGATACGCTGATTACCGGCCCGGCGGAAGAGGCTTGGCCGCGCTTTCTCGACGATTTTCGCCACCACCGCCCCGCGCCGCACTATTCCTCCCGAACCCGCGACCTGTCCGGCCTGCCACCGATCCGCCGAGACCTGTTGGACCGGCGTCTTTATCTGGTGCCAGATTCGCTGGTCGTGTCTCGCGGCTGCCCGCACGCCTGCGACTTCTGCTATAAGGAGAATTTTTACCGCGGCGGGCTATCCTTCTACACTGCACCGTTGGATTGGGTGCTCGCCGAACTAGCCGCCATGCGCGGGCGGCACGCATTCTTTCTGGACGACAATATTTTTGCCGCTCCCGCGTTCAGCCGCGAGTTGTTTTCCGCCCTGCGCGGGCTTAACCGCGTCTGGCAGGGGGCGGCAACCGTCGCCTCTTTGCGGGACGAATCGTTGCTCGATCTGGCGGTCCAATCCGGCCTGCGCAGCTTGTTCATCGGTTTCGAAACCTTATCCGCCAGTTCGCTGCGCCTTCACGGCAAGAACCATAACCTGCTTGCTGAATACGGGGCGGTGATCAAAGCCCTGCATGACCGGGGCGTGATGATCAACGCCAGCTTTGTCTTCGGCCTGGCGGACGACGATGAATCCGTTTTTGCCCGCACGGTCGACTGGGCGGTCGAACATGGCCTGGAGACGGCGACTTTCCATATTTTAACGCCCTATCCGGGAACGGAATTGCACCAACAGTACCAAGCCAACCAGAGAATTCAGAGGGATGATTGGGATCTATATGACACGCGGCATGCGGTGTTTCAACATTCGACCCTGAGCGCGCAGACCATCGAAGCCGGGTACTGGGAGGCCTACCAGCGTTTCTATTCCTGGCGCTCGATCTGGCGCTCGGCCCGCACCAAAGCCACCTGGGCTCGGCGCTTACGGCATTTCACCTATACCGCCGCTTGGAAAAAACTCGATCCCTTGTGGCGAGCCGTCATCGAGTTTAAGAAACTGCCCTATGCAACACCCCTACTCGAACGCCTGCTGGCGGGGGGACTGTAGCGCACTCTAGTTTCGGTTGATTTTAGATCTATCATGCTTTAGCGCCACCACCAACCACGTAGCCTCCCCCTGGCTTCTCTACAAAAAACCTCTAAAGCCAACATAAAACGTCTTTTCAGGACAAATATGCCCGCTTTTGTTTTATTGATAGTTAAATTTGCCGCGTATAGTCCCAATAAAAGCACCTTATATAGGATCAAGGGATGGGCAAAACGGCCGAGCGCAAAGACGAGTTGCTCTATCTGGCGGGCAAGCAGGCCGGATATTTCACCTCCAAGCAAGCGCAAACCGTAGGTTACCAAAGCGCCCGCCATACTTATCATACCCAGGTCGGCAATTGGTTGCGGGTCAGCGCCGGGTTGTATCGCCTGCCCGGATTTGCCGATACTCACGAATCGGCCTGCATCAAACAAGTGCTTTGGAGCCGCAATAACGCGGATGAGCCCCAGGCCGTGGTCAGTCATTACTCGGCGCTCTATCTGCGCGGCCTCTGCCCCCAGCCGCCGAAAAAAATCCACCTGACCATTCCGCATAATTTCCGCAAAATCCTGCCGCCCGAAGTGGCCGCCCACAAGGGACACCTCACCGCGGTCGAGACCGAATGGCGTGTGGCCTACCGGCTGACCACCGAGAGCCGCACCCAGGCCGATTGCCAGGCGGACCGGGAGTTGCAGCGGCACCTGGCTCAGGCTACCGTTGCGACCGATTCGCTCCCGCCGGCCCTGACGCCAGCTCCATTCGACCATGCGGCCCCGGTTTCTTCGCCTCAGGCGGCCGAACCGTTGGCTTCGCCGGAGGTCGCGCCGGCCTCCCCGATCCGCGAAAGGATTTTTCACATGTTCCGCGAACGAGCCGAATCGCACCGCCCCCGCGCGCGGGCCGAGGCCGGGTTCACCCTGGTGGAACTGCTGGTGGTCGTCGCCATCATCTCGGTCCTGGCCATGATGTTGTTGCCGGCCCTGGAACGGGCGCTCAACTCGGCCAAGCAGATCGCCTGCGTCAATCAGGAGCGGCAGATCTACTCCATGCACGAGCTCTACGCCGGCGACTATGGCGGACGCTGGACGGCGATCAATCCCGGCAACGCCTACGACCCCAATCGTCTCTATTTCGACAATCAAAACTGGTTCAACATGCTGGCGCCCTACGTCGGCTACAGCAATTGCCAGAAATGGGATATCACCAACGGCTCGCCCAACCTGGCTTTTTTCCGCTGCCCGGCGGCGGTCAAAAGCAAATGCGCCGTGCGCTTCGACGTCGTTTACGGCTACGCCCAGAGCCGCTACATCCCCCCGGCCGGCACGGCCGCGCAGTGGTACGAAAAAATGACCACGTTCCCGCAGGCCAGCCTGCTGGCCAATCCGGCCGAGCGGCTGCTCCTGACCGACAGCCGCTGCTGGGGCGATCTGGGCGACAATTGGAACTGGGTCCAGCCCGAGGAGTATCTGCAATACACCTTCGACCGGGTCCGGCATAACCAGGGCCAGAACTTCCTTTACTGCGACGGACACGCCGCCTGGCTGACCCGCAACGAGGTCGAGCGCCGCAAATTGTCCGGCGAATTGTGGAAGACCCCCTGAGCGCTACCGGCAACCGCCGCGCCGCGAAGGCCGGGCAGGGCCCGGCGCTCGGCCACGGTTTGGCCAAAAGCTGACGCCAGCAACCGCCAATAGCCATTTTTTAATCACAATTGATCCGATGCCGCCGTCCGCGAACCAGATGTGATCGAACGCTCGCCCCTCTCTCTGTGGAAAGGAATACCCATGCGCCGAGCTCCCCTCCCCCCCCGAATGCTTCTCGCGGTCTGCCTGCTGGCCGGCTGGTCCGCTTCCGGCCTAAGTATGGATGACAGCTGCCTGGCCCGGATTGACGTCGACGCCCAGGCGGATCAGGTCGAGCTGAAGACCACCGGCATCGGCGACGGCGGCACGTTCAAGGACGCCGGCTCCTGGCTGGGGGAAAGAAGCAAATACTATGTCTGCGCCCAGTTTTATGCCCGTCCCGAAGAATGGACCCCCGGGCACTTTTCCTTCCGCCCCGGCCAAGACGGAAAGATCGCGCTCAAGTTGCAGGGGCCCTGGGTGGCCAAGGCCGGCGGCGGCATCGAGCGGGTGGAGATGCTGTTCGACAGCGTGACCGTGAGCGGCGCGACGCTGGAGAACGGAGGTTTCGAGTCGCCCAAGTCCGGCTGGAAATTGGCGGCCGGACAGCGGCTGAGCGGCCGCGAAACGGCCCGTGCGGGCGAGTCCTGCGTCAAGGTCTGGCACAACGAGCCGGTCACGCAAATCATCGCGGTCAAGCAGGGACAGGAGGTCAAGGTTTCGGCCTGGTTCCGGCGGGCCGACTCCGGGGCGGCGCAACCGACCAAACCCCATTATGTGGATCTGACGGCGGCGGCCAATCTGGATCTGACCGACGAGACCGCCGGCGACGGCCGGGGCGGCTGGTCGGACCAGGGGGCCAACGATCTGCGCATGTTCGATCCGCAAATCAATTCATATAAGGGTGTCTGCTTCCGGCCCATCGATCCGGCGAAGAACGAGCATAAGGCCGTGCTCACCTTTGCCGGCGAGAAGCTGACCGCCCCGGTGGCTTTGCATTCGGTCGAGGTCGCCTGCCCCGCCCCGCCGGCCCCGTTCCTGTATCTGCTGCACACCACCTGCTGGAACAAACAGGATGAGGGCGGGCTGGTCGGCACGCTCAAGGTCGGCTTCAAGGACGGCGGCGAAACCGCGTTCGAGATCAAGACCAAGCGCGAGGTGGCGGACTGGTGGCTGCCGGTCGCCTGGCCCAACGGTCTGGTGGGTTACCGCTCGGAAAATCCGGAGTCGCCGGTCGGACTGTATGTGTCTAAATTCCGGCTGGGCGAGACGCCGCGCGAGGTGGCCAAGCTGAGCTTCTCCACGGCCGGGGGGCCGATCTGGATCGTATTGGCGGCCACGCTCGACGATCGGGACATCGTCTTCCGGGGCGACCAGACCATCATCCAGGCCAACGAGGAGTGGCGTCCGATAGATATGAGCGACCTGCGCGTGCAGGCCGGCTCGGCCCTGGATTTCAGCGCTTGGGTCGGCGACGGCCCGGCCGGACAGCACGGCCGGCTGATCGCCACCCCCGCCGGGCAGTTCGCTTTTGAAAAGCAGCCGGAGAAACCCGTGCGCTTCCTGGGCAATTCCATTGACCTGGGCGGACTGCAGAAAAGCGGGATCATTGACGACAAGGCCAGCATCGAGGAGTTCGCCGCCCTGACCAGGCGGCAGGGCTACAACATTGTCCGCCCCCACTTCCTGGACCATGCCCTGCTCAAGGATTCCAAGGCCGACCTGGAATTCAATCCCGAGATGCTCGATATCTTCGACTATCTGGTCCATTGCCTCAAGCAGAACGGAGTCTACATCTACTTCGACGCCATGACCTCCTGGAGCGGCTACACCAAAGGTTCCGGCTGGAGCCAGGCGGCCAAAGATCAACATCTCAAGAGCCGGATGCTCTGGGATCAGTCCGCCCGGGAGCATTGGGTGAAGGGCGTCCGCCAGCTGCTGACCCACGAAAATCCCTATACCAAATCCCGCCTGGTCGACGATCCGGCCGTGGCGATCACTCTCTTCTTCAACGAACAAGAACTGGATATGGCCTCCGCCTGCCACCAGGAGGGATTCCTGAACCTGTGGCGGGAGTGGCTGAAGCGCAAGTATCCCACCTTCGCCGCGCTGCAAGCGGCCTGGCGGGACGCCGAAGGGCGCGGCCTGCTCAAGGATGAGACCGATTTCGCCCAACTCGGCCTGTCGACCGGGCCGGACAAGACCCAGCGCGGCGTGGACACCGGCGAGTTCCTGGCCGAACGTATGCTGGAGGTGACCGCCTGGTACGGCGAGCAACTGCGCCAGATCGGCTATCCGGGCCTGACCTCGCAGTGGGACTGTCACGGCGACCTGCTCTGGCACGTGGCCCGGCGCGACGTGACCGCGGTTTCCATGCACGGCTACCACGCCCACCCGTCCAGCTACATCAACAAGAATTCCGTGCAGAGCCAGGAGAGCTCGCTCAAATCGGCCTGCCGCTACTTCACCCGCATCGCCTCCGCCCGCGATCCGGGCCGGCCGTTCTTCATCACCGAATATCAGCACTGCTTCTGGAACGCCCATCGCTACGAGCAGGGTCTGGTCATGGGGGCCTACTCGGCCCTGCAGGGCTACGGCGGAATCATGGAGCACGCCCAGCCCGTGTCTCGCCGGCAGTGGGGGCCGATCCACACCTTCCACGTCTCGGGCGACCCGGTGGGCCGGGCCTCGGACGTGATCGCGGGCCTCTGCTTCATGCGCGGCGACGTGGCTCCGGCCGGCCGCGGGGCGGTTACGGTCCTGGAGCGGACGGAACTGGAGAAACGCGCCGCCCTGACCATGGGGGTGCCGGAGAGCCAGGCGCGCACCGCCCTGGTGACCGGCTACGGAGTGATCTGCCGACCGCTGGCGCCGGGCCAGAAGGAGGCCGCCGCCGATCTGACTCTGACGCTGACGAACCGGCAGTACGGCGGCAACGACGAGGCTTTCCCCCTAGAGCAACTGAAAGCTTCCGGGCTCCTGCCGGCGGACAACCGCACCGATCCGGACCAGGGGATTTATGAGAGCGCCACGGGGCAGATCCGGCTCGACACCCGCACGCAGGGGTTGCAGGTCGTCACTCCGCGCAGCGAAGGCATCTGCCTGGGCCGGCCGACCGAGGGCGTCAAGCTCGGGGCGCTGACGGTCAAAAGCACCAACGTGCCGGCGGCGGTGGTCGCGGCGGCCATCGACGGGGAAGAGTTGGCCGCCAGCCGGCGAATCCTGCTGGTCTACGCCACCGACGCGCTCAATTCTGGCATGACCTTTGCCGATCCCGAACGCACGCTGCTGCGCGACAACGGGAAGCTGCCGGTCCTGCTGCGCGCCGGACAGCTCAGCCTGAGCCTGGCCAACCGGCAGCCGGCCGACCTCAAAGCCTGGGCCCTCTCCCTGACCGGGCAACGTCAGGAGGAGCTGCCGATCCAGGCCGGCGCGGACGGACTGGAGTTGCGGATCGACACAGGCAAGCTGACCAAGGGCCCGGCGGTGTTTTTCGAAATCGCCGCCGAATAAGCCGGAGCTTCAATCAGAGTACTCATCCACAATGCCGGCTTCGTGGAGGACGCGCAGGGCCACGGTGGTCATGTCATTGGGGATGACCCGGCAGCCTTGGGCGTCGCGGACGAAGTTGTCCTTGGTCCGGGCGTGCTCCCGCACCAGCCTGACCCCGGCGCGCCGGGCCAGGTCGGCGCTGTAGCGCAGAAAGGCCTCGCGGTCGACCCCCTTGGGCAGGACCGGCGTGTTCATCGCATAGACCAGGCCGATGGCCGAATCGTTGTCGTTGGGATACTCCGCCGGCGGAATGACGACGGCGAAGCCGCCCACCTCCCGGCCGGCCGCGTAAAGATGGTAGAACCCGGGGGCCAGCGGCGGGCAAGCGGCCGCTTTGCCGCGATTCTCCAGGGGGAGGGAGACGCCCAGATTGTTCTTGAGACTGAGCGCGCCGTCGGCATAGCCCTCGGTCCGGAAGGTCACGGGCTGACCCGTGCCGAAGACGTTCGCGTCGCCGGGGAAAATCAGGTGCGCCGCCGGGGCGGGGGCGGCCGGAGCTCCGCCCGCCGGGGGCGGCGTCTCCTGGCCGAGAACGGGGGCAAGCAGGAAGAACCAGAGCAGCAGCAGGGGCAGAATCGGCAGCATGGGGCGGCTCCTGGCCGGAATTAACGGCCGTCAGACGGGACTAAAAGGCTCGGGTTATACGGTCGCGACGAAATAACGAGCGCAACCGTGATCCTGCGTCGAGTCTCCCGAACGCGCAATTCGCGCCGAATTGTGTTGCCTCGGGAGACTCTCCTTGACTGACAGTTGCGTTACTTTTTTCGTCGCAACCCCTAACCGACTAACCCTCCCAAAGCATTTGACCGTGATTTGCGGCCGCCGGGAGGGAACGAAAGCTCTGCTTTCCCGCGACCGGGGCTATGGGCCGGACCGTACTTCCGCCCCTTAGTGCAGCGCCCCATCATTAAAGAGGCCATTTTCACGCCGTTCTCCCTCCCCTTCCGGGGGAGGGTTGGGGTGGGGAGGCGGGAGCGTCCTCGGTCCTCTCTCTCCCCCCAACTCCCTCGCGGAGGGAGAGGGGGGGGGCATCAGTTGCGGCCGCGCAGGTT
>CAYMGG010000269.1:0-8566 GCA_964389915.1 uncultured Planctomycetaceae bacterium | reverse complement strand
GCCGCCGCCGCGTCTTCGCGCAGGCTGGCCCAGGTGACCTCGGAGAAGTCCCCGGGTGACTCGCCGGTGCCGCGGTAATCGAAGACCAGAAACTGCCCGCCGCTTTCGGCCAGGCGGCGGCCGAGTTCGGCCAGCGGCCGGACCGCGCCTTTGCGTTCCTCGGCCAGGGGCGGCAGGGCCAGCACGGTCCGGCGGGGAGCGCCGGCGGGCGCGTAACGGGTGGCGCTCAACTGGTACGGCCCGGCGGCCAGGCGCAGCGGCTGCGGCAACATTTTCTAATACCGATTCATTCTAGTCAGACGATTCGCGGCAACCTTTTTTACAAAAGGGCGGCCGGACCCCATAAAAATTTCTCATTCCGCTTTGCCTGGTCGCGCGTTCAGTTGGACGAATTCAGCGTGGGCCGGTTCATGGTCCATGAATATGTAAGCGCTTCCGGCAGCACCGGCAGCGGCCGGATTCCCGCCAAATTACCAGGCTGAATTGCGGAAGCCGGCCTAGTCGGAACCGAGTTTTTTAAAAGTGTTTGCGCGGACTTTTTCGGAAAAAAGCCCGCCCAAACGAATTCCAAATGCTAGCCCTGCGCGGTTCGACGTTTATTTCAATTTTTCCGCGACGCGAGTGGCGATCACGGCCACGCTGTCGAAATTGGCGATGCGCAACTCGTCGTCGGCGAAGCTGACGCCGAAATCCTCCTCCAGCCCCACCACCATGTCGAAGAGGCGGACGCTGTCGACGCCGTACTTGAGGGTCAGGCTCTCGCGATCGCCCAGCGCTTCGGGGGCGATGTCCAGAAACAGCCGTTCGACGAGAATGGCCTTGATCCGCGCGGACAGTTCAGCCGGTTCCATGGTCGCTCCTTTCGCGAGAGGGGGTTTGAGATGTTCACCAGGTCGAGCCCGGGCGTCGCGGCAAAGCCGAAACCCTCCCGATGATCCAGTTCGGCGGGGTGACAGTCAAGCCGAAAGAGGAGTCCCGGTCTTCGGCCGGCGGATCAGGGGGCGATGCCGGTCAACTGCGCCGCGGCGGTGCGCGCCCGGGCGGCCCAGGTGTGCTCGCCGCGGACCGCCTGCACCTGGCGGCGGGCCTGAGTTAGAAGCTCCGGCTCGGCCCGCAGGCGGCGGAGGAAGGCCGCCAGCCGGCCGGGGGCCGGTTCCAGCGCCCAGCCCGCGCCGGTCTGGGCCAGAAAATCCCCGGCGGCCGTGCCGGACTTGGCGATCTGCGGCAGCTCCAGCGCCAGCGCTTCGAACAGTTTGATCGGCAGGGCCAGCCGGCGATAGGGATGGTCGTCATACCAGAGGATTCCGATGTCCCCCGCGGCCAGTAGTTGCCGGGCCGGTTCGCCGCTGGCCTGGTGGACGGTGCAGCCGGCCGGCAACGTGTAAAGGGACGCAACTTTTTTCCAGTCCTCCGGCCGGGCGATCAGGTCCAGGCGGAGTTCGGTCGGGGTGAAATCGGCCAGTTCCCGAAAGAGATCGGCCAAACCGTAACGCGGGGGCAGGACACCGCCGCAATAGGCCACGCGCAAGGGTGAGCCGACCGGGCCGGAAGCCGCCAGAGAGGGCTGCAGCGGCAGGCCGCCGGGGGGCAGGGGGCAGGTTTTGGCCCGCGCGAAGGCGGGCAGGGCCGAGGCGAACTCCGGCGAGGGGACGAAGAGGCGGGCGGCTTCCCGGGCGTAGAGACGCATCTCTTCCTGATAAAAAGGCAGGGCGGCCAGGTATTTGGCCCAGCCGACCTCGCGGCGGAAATCCGCGTAGCGCCAGTAACAATCACGAACGAAAACCCCGACGGGCACGCCGGCGCGGCGGGCGAACCGGAATAGGGCGAAGTCCGGCGAGGGCCAGCGGGGCAGGTGATCCGGTTCGGTCAGACGCAACGGCAGGTGGCTGTTTTCAGAATAGACAAAGGCGAATTCCCGCAGGCGGGGCGCTAGAGCGTGCCAGCGCCGCCAGCGCTCGGCCCGGTCGCCGCTGATCTCCGACACATCCCACCCATTGGCGGCAAAAGCGCTGCGCATGGCCGGGGGGCGCAATTTTTCACCCGTGTCCGGTCGTTCGGGCAACGGGCCGGGATAGTGAAAGATCATTTTTCCGCAGGGCATTGCGCACGAATCCCCGACCAGGTTGGTTGGCGGCCGAAAATTATTTTCTTCGAATGATTATACAACCGTCTGCGGCTTTGGCGTATGGGCAAAAAGTATGGATCAAACGAAAGGGCAAAGCTATATTAGCAATGTGCTTATCAATTAGGCAAATAAAGTTGTCGAGTCTCGATTGAAAATGGTTCAACGCTAGTGAAAAAAAGGCATAGATATACTTTACTGCTTTATAATACTAGAGTTAACAGGCTTAGTGCTAATTAGCGAATTTCTCCGCGAGTCTATAGAATCTGGGTCAGGTGGCTAAAAAAAGACAATTGAATATCTTGACTTAAGCGGCAAGTGATGTAAAGTATCATTTGCTTTTGTAGCGCTTTGATGAAAGTGCGGAGCGCAATTTTTTATTTCTCAACATTTTGTGGTAGATTATAATGGATTCTGCTTGAGCTAAGCTGGAGGGCAGACTGGTGGACACCGAGGGTGCAGCTTCATCCATATGCAAGGGTTGTAAGATCCTGATTGCTGATGATGATAAAGATCATTGCCTGGCTTTGCGGCTGGCGCTGGAGAAATTGGATTTCCAAGTCGAAGTGGCCCATGACGGTGTCTCGGCACTTGAAAAGTTGCGGGAATTCCACCCCAAGCTGGTTTTGATGGATTCAATGCTACCCGAGTTGCCGGGTATCCTCTGCCTGCGCCGAATCAAACAAGACGCCGATTTTTTCATGACCGAGGTCATCATGTGCTCCGGGGCGGGGAATTTCGATTACACGGTGGAGTGTCTCGAGGCTGGAGCCAGCGGCTTTGTGCACAAGCCTTGCGATTTGGCTGAGTTGTCCGAAAAAGTCCGGCGACTTTTGCATGGTGTGTAGGTCAGGTAGTTCGCATCTTGATCGAGGGGCGATCTTCTAGGGGGCAGGCCTGCTTGTCGCTCGGTTAATTCACAGGCTCAACCTTGAGATCAGAATCTGTTTTCAGCTTGACCTGCACCTGGGCTACAGGTGCAGGGCATTTTTTTTTGCGCCAGTTTATTGGCTTAACCAGATCCCCTTTGCATTTAATTCGTAGGCCAATAAATTTATACTGCTATTGACAATGCGTATTTTTAGTTGTAAATATATAAAATAGAACATATAAATAGAACAATGTTTTCGGTAAAGTGATATGAATAAAGCGCTAAATGAGATTTCTAAACTTCAGGGTGGGTATTTCACCGCCAAGCAGGCCATGAACTGCGGTTACATCCGTCAGCATCATGCCTATCACGTTCGCCAAGGTCATTGGCTGCGAATTGACCGCGGACTCTATCGCTTGCCGGGATTTGGCGACAGCCTGCAATCCGAATTAACCCGCTGGTGTTTATGGAGTCGGGATAATGATGAGGCCATGCAGGCTGTGGTCAGTCACTGGACCGCGCTTAAATGGCATGGGCTGGCCGAGGAATTTCTCTCGCCCGTGGAGCCTTCCGGGGCGGGTGATGCATCGGCGGCCGAATTTATCGATCTGACCGTGCCGCGGACCTTCGCCAAAAAAGCTCCGCCCTGCCTGCGCCTGCATCAGCGCGAATTGCCGGCTGAGTGCATTGTCGAGCAGCCGGTCTTGCGGGTTACCACCCCTTATCAGACCTTGCAGGACATCGAGGCCATTTCCGGCCGGCGGGCCGAAGTCTGGCGCGCCGCCCAGCTGGCCTTGGCCAAAGGGTTGCTGTCGGCGCCACGGCTGGAGGAGTTGCGCCGACTGGCGGGTTCGGAGGCCGGCGAGCCGGCGGTGAAGTTGGTCGAAGCGGAGCGGCCGGAAGCCGCGGCGGTAGTGGTCCTGCCGCTCATTCCGGAAGGTGCGGGCGAACCAGAGGAGGCGATTATGACGATGAACGGGGCGGGGCGGGCGGGCGACGAATTGGGGGGTGGGCGCCGGGCCGCTCCTGGCGGGGGGGGCGGCCCCCCCTGTGGCGGTTATTTCCCCGGGGGGGGGGGGGGGGGGGGGGCCCGACGAATTGGCGGCGGCGCGGCGGCCGCCGGGATTCCGCCCGCCGCGGGAGCGGGTTTCGCGCGCCGGCGTGGTCGGCAGTCGCGCGGCCTTCACCCTGGTCGAGCTACTAGTGGTGATGGCCATCATCAGCGTCCTGGCCGGCATGCTCCTGCCGGCTTTGAGCAAAGCGCTCGATCTGGCCCGCCAGACCCAATGTCTGAACAACCTTCAGCAGTGCGGCCAATATTTGGTGCTGTACGCCGGGGATCACGGCGACTGGATTCCGCCCAGCTTCGACGCGCTGGCGGTCAAACGCTGGTACTGGATCCTGGTGGAGCGCGGCTACGCCCCCGAAGGGCAGGCCTGGCACGCCCCGGACGTCGCCCACTGCCCCAGTCAGCAAGGTTTGGCGGACGGAGTCAAATACGGCTATTACGCCATGAACAATCACTGGTCCAACAATCCGCCCCCCAACTGGTTCATGAATTTCCGCGAATTGAAGACCCATGCGGTCTTTATGCTGGTCGACTCGCGCGATTCCCTGCATGTGGAGCAAGGTCGAACCTTTCTTACCGAAGATCGCTTCAGCCGCCACAAGAACGGCTATAACGCTCTCTTCAGCGACAACCATTCCCGCTGGTACCAGAACGGCGGCGAAGGCGAAACCGACGATTCCTTGTGGACGCCATGAATCCGGTTGAGCCCGACATGCCCGGAACAATTAATCAAAGGACTTGCGGACGAATCGTTTTGACCCTTGGCGCAGGAGAATAGTCATGGACGCGGCACAGAGATGGGGGCTTTGGGGCGCGCTGGTAGGCGCGTTGCTTCTGGGGAGCGCGGGTATCGCCCGGGCGGCGACCGCGCCGGTCGACCTGGAAAATCTGCTGGTCAAGCCGCAGTATTACGACATTTTCTACGGTCAGGACGACACCATCCACCTGACCGGAATCTGGAAGTTCAAGCCGGTCGTCAATGTGCTGGTGGAGAAGCCCGACGGCATCTATCCGGGCGAGTCGGTGGTCGATCCGGAAAAGGACGCCGGGCTGACCGAGGGCTATTTCAAGCCAAACTTCGCCGACACCGATTGGTCGGCCCTGCCGGTGCCGTGGTCCTGGAACGAGCCGCTCAAAGCCACCAGCCGCGACGAGCCGAAATATGTGCCATTTGCCGGCGTGGGCTATTTTCGAAAAAGTTTTCCCCTGCCCGAACTACCGGCCGGGAAGCGGGCGTTTCTGCATTTCGCCTCGGTCCAGACCGCCTGCCGGGTCTGGGTGAACGGCGCGGAGGTCGGCCGGCACGTGAACGGCCAGCCCGACTCGGGCCCCAACTGGACTTTTGAGGAACGGCAGTGGCTGGACGACTTCGAGTTCGAGGTCACCCAGCGGCTCCGGTCGGGGGGGGAGAACGTGATCGTCGTGCGCGTATACGACGACGGCAAGCCGATCCTGTGGAAGCGGTTCATCGACGGCGGCGGCATCTGCGGGCCGGTAACCCTGGAGCTGCGCGAGTCGGTCTACGCGCCGGAGATTCAGATCGACCCGGACGTCCAGACCGGCGAGATCCGGGTGAGCGCGGTCCTGCGCAATCTGGAGAAAGAGGCACGCAAAGTGCTGCTGCGCGTCGAAGTCGAGCCGTTCAAGTCCGAGTTCTACGCTCCGCCGGCGGCCGCCCCGAGCGCGGGCGGCGACCTGGGCCAGGTCGAGTGTCCGCCGGGCGAGAGCCGGCGGCAGTTCGCCCTGACCGTGCCGGAGCATAAATTGTGGGACCTGCACCAGCCGTTCCTTTATCGGCTGCGCCTGCTGGCCGACGGCCGGCCGATCGGCCAGGTGCGCTTCGGCTTCCGGAAGTTCGAGGTCCGCGGCAAGCAGTTCTATCTGAACGGCGCGCCCCTGCGGATCCTGGGCACCAATCCCGAGCCGGACTGGAACCACCGGCCGCAGATCTATTGCTTCAATAAGGGCAATGCCCTGCGTCTGGCCCTGCGGCTGTTCAAGGAGGTAAACCTCAATTTCACGCGCGTCCACAACGGGCCGGCCACGCAGATTTTTTACGATATCTGCGACGAACTGGGGCTGCTGGTGCAGAACGACTTCTCCCCGCGCTACTCCTCGCTCAAGCCCGACGACATCACCCGGGCCGAGATGATCGCCCAAGCCCACGTGGGCAACTATGTGGGTCCGGACGGTCAGTTGGTGCCGACCTTCCAGGCCGAACTGCGCAAGTGGCTGAGCCTGATGTACAACCATCCGGCCAACTGCACCTTCACCGCCGGCAACGAGCTGGGGCACAACTGGAACAAGCACGCGGCCAGCGAGAAGCAGATGGCCAATTACATTGACGGCTTCTACGACTTTCTGAAAAAGCACGACCGGCAGAACCGGCCGGTGACGCCCTCCTCGGGTCTGGCCATCTGGGAATGGCGCGATCCGGTCAAGGCCGACTTCCTCGACCACCACACCTATATCGACGGCGAGGACGGTTGGGCCGAGAGCGAGACGGGCAATTACAAATGCATCCGCGACTGGGAGCGGATCTACGGGCGCAGCCTGGCCGAGCTAGACAAGCCGGTGATCGTGGGCGAGATCGCCGGCTACCAGACGCGCAGCTGCTTCTCGGCGGCGCAGAAACTGGAGCTCTTCCCCGCCGGTCAGCTGGACAAGGGCCGGTATGTGGCCTGGCTCAACCGGATCGCCGGGGAGCAGAAAAAAGCCATCGGCTATTGGGATTGGAACGTGCAGCGCTGGTACACCCGCTGGGCCGGGGTGCGGTCGCTTTCCAGCTTGGAGCGGATGAGCCAGGCCACGGCGACGCTGAACGCGCACATGGCCTGCCTGCTGCGGCGGGACATGGACTTCTATCAAGGCTTCCACTTGCAGGATTTCGCCTCGCGCAATTTCGACTTCGATCTGGAAAAATATGCGGCCGACGAGGTTGAATTGCAGCGGATGTATACGGCGGCGCACGCGCACGTCGAGTTCACGAGCATGCAAAAAATCCTGGCCCCGCGCCTGGTCTGTCTGGACATGTACGACCGGCACTGGTTTGCCGGCGACACCTTTCAGACCGACCTGCACGTGGCCAACGACTATCCGGGCGACGACGGTCGCGGTTATACGGCCAAGCTGAACCTGGAAGGGGCCGACGGCCAGGCGCTGAGCGATACTGAATGCGCCTTCGATCTGGTGCCGCCGGCGGGCAATGCGCAAAAGCCCGTGGCCCTGGCCCTGGCCGCCGATCTGCCGGGCGGCGAATATCGCCTGAAGGTTCAGCTTTTCAAAGCCGGCGAAATGGTCAATGAGCAGGTCTATCCGCTTCTGGTCCAGCGGCGGGCCGAACTGCCGGCCGTCAAGTCGACCAAGCGCGTGGCCCTGTACGATACGAGCGAAACCGTTTTTCGCGGTTTGGGCGCGGCCGCCACCCGGCTGGTGCTGGAAGATCTCGACGTGGCCTATACTCTGGTCCATGATCTGACCAATCTGGACGGCTTCGACGTGCTGGTGATCGGCGCCAACTCTTTCGACCAGAATCTGCAGAACCAGGCCGAAGCCCTGCGCGCCTGGCTGGAGAAGGGTGGGCGGATCGTCTGCTGCGAGCAGGTCTACGCCGGCCCCGTGCCCTTCCTGAGCGAAATGCGCCTGCAGTTCTGCGGCAATGTCTTCAAGGCCGATCCGATCGAACCCGAGCATCCGGCCGTGCGGGCGACCAACGAATGGCAGTGGGAGCTGTGGAACGGCCGCCGCGAAAAACTCGACGGCGCCTGGGACGCCGGCGGCAAGCGGATTTACGACACATATCTGTTACCCGTGACCACGGGCGTGATCGTGGCCGGCGGACCGCGCGGCGGCGGCTGGACGCGCAACCTGGTTTTCGGCATGGTCACGGCCGAAGCCAAGCTGGGCGCGGGTCTGGTTTTCTTCAGCCAGGCTTTGGCCACGGGCCGCTACGGCCAGGACCCGGTGGCCACGCGTTACCTGCGCGACGTGCTGGCCTATACCTTGGGCGAGGGTTGGACCGGTCAGTACGCCGCGCCCGTGACCGGCGAAAAGGTGACCTTTCTCGACCGGAACCAATGCTTTTTCGTCGATCTGCGGGAAAAAGCCAACCGCGGTTTCGCCGACGACGTCGACGGCGATCAGAAGGGCGGCTGGACCGACCAGGGGGTCAACGACCTGCGCCGGATTCCGCGCGGGGACGTGACCTTCATGGGCGTGCCCTACCGCATCCTCGATGATGTGGCCGGCGGGGCGACTTGCGTGGTTCTGGCCGGCCGGCACCGGCCGTATTTTCCGATCGAATGCGCCGGGATCAAGGTCGGCCGGGCGGCGGCGAAGCTGGCCTTCCTCCACGCCGTGGCCTGGGGGCAGGACCAGGAGGCGATCGGCCAATACCGGGTGCATTACGCCGACGGGGCGACCGTCGAGATTCCGTTGCAGCTCGGGCGGGAGATCGGCGGTTGGTGGTCGCCGGCCGATGCGACCGCCGCGAAGGTGGCCTGGG
>CAYMGG010000268.1:0-8585 GCA_964389915.1 uncultured Planctomycetaceae bacterium | reverse complement strand
GGGGCATCCAGCCGGCTACAAGACCAGCGTCTCCCTGCCCGCCCAGGTGGTGCGCAACGGTGGATTCGAGGACATTGACGGCGACGCCGGCTACGGGGTGATCTTCCCGCGGGAATGGACGCTGAGCTCCAGCAACAATTATGGCCAAGGCGAGCTGGACACGCAAATCAAGGTGGACGGCAAATACAGCCTGCGCCTGACTCCGGCCGGGGATCAGTCGAACAAACGCCTGACCTACGCGCAGGATCTGCCCGCGACCATGCTGGGGCATACTCTGACCCTGAAAGCAACGATCCGGTTTGAAACCCCCGGCGGCCAAGCGCCGAGCGCGCGGGTCGAGATCCTCAGCCGGGCGCTCAAACATAAGGCGGTGGCCAGCCTGCAGCCCGCGGCCGACCGGCCGGGCGAATTTCAGGAATTGAGCCAGACCTTTGCCGTCGCTGCGGACGCCAAGGACTTGGTGCTGATCTGCACCGTGGCCGGCGGGACCAAGGCTTGGTTCGACCAGGTCAGCTGCACCCCGGTCGAGACGACGGGCAATAAATAGCCAACCCGGAGAGGCCACGGCCCAGCGTGCGCAGAAATTCACGGATTAACAAAGTGTTGGATAACGGCTTCAGCAGCGAGTGGTTGAATCTGATGCGGGTTTTTTGAAGGGGCCCGGGGGAACTTTTTGGCAAAAAAGTTCCCCCGGTGGTTTACGGTTCGAGCCTCAGCCCTGACCGTGTTCGCGTAGAACCTGCTTGAGCACGGCCGGACAATAGCCGCAGGTGTCGCAGGCGCGGCCGCAAGTGGAGGTTTTTTCGAACCAGTCGGCGGGGAATTGATTGTTGGCCAGGTATTTGGGGGTCAGGGCCGGGCCGAATCCCGGCTCCAGCAGGGCCAGCAGATCGCCGTCGCACTTGCCCCGCACATAGGCCGCGATCACCAGCCGGGGGTGCGAGTGCTGGCGCGTGGCCAGCTTCACCACCTTGGGCAGGCCTTCGTAATGATGCAGATCTTCCGGCCGGATCCAGGTTGAACGCAGGATGTTGACCCATTCCTCGGGGTTGCGGTAGAGGTGCCAGCAGACGTGCGGATTCCAGTCCGGCACATTCTTCAGTTCGTCGACCTCGGCGTCGTGGGCCACCAGGTTGTCGTGGAAGCTCTGCCCTGGGCAGGCGTAGAGGCAGCCGCTGTTGGCCAGCAGGCACAGGCCTTTGTTATGTTGGTCGCACCAGGCCTTGACCTGTTTGACGTAGGCCAGGTCGCGCTGCCGGTCGCGGCGCAGGTAGAAGCTGTCGAACAGGCCGGAGACGTACTCCATCGCCTGGGTCTCGCCGATGCGCATGTTGACCGAGGCGCGCACCTCCACGCTCGGAAAATGGCGTTTGATGGTCCGGGCGATGAAGAGCGAGGTGGTGGTCACGATTTCCAGGTCGCCGGCGGTTGAGCCGATGTGATCGACGATGGCGCAGATCTCGTTCTCCAGGCTCTGGCTCACGCCCCGGCCGCCGTAGCAATTGGCGTTGAACAAGAGATCGAGCTTCACGCCCATCTGCCGGATGGCGATCAGCTCCTCCTCCAGCCGGGCCTGGGCCGTCCAATCGGCTGCCCCGCGCCGCTTGCCTAGAGCCGCCCGGCCCGAGGCCGCCCCGACCCAGGGGAAGTAGATCTCGACGATGTGGTCGCGATAATCGTTGACGATCTCGGCGAAAGCCTCGCCGTTTTCCGGTTGCTGGTAGCCGATGGCGAATTTCATTTCGGACTCCATTTGCCGAGGGAACTTTTTATGCAAAAAAAAGTTCCCCCGAGCCCCTTCAAAAAAACTCTCATCCGGCTTCGCCGTTTCGAGCGTTCAGCTGGACGGCTTTATTGTCTAGCCCGTCCGTGCGCGTCATAAATCTAGACCATTCTGGGACGCGGATTAGAAGTAGGGTGGGATTAATCCCACCCTACGGCTTGGCTCTAACCCGGCTGGGCCAGCTGCGAGATCTACTCAGAGGCTATTTTACTCTCCTCCTCGCGCGGAGCAAGCTTCCACGGGGCACGGCGGCGGAAAGGCTTTTCGAATTTGTTCTTCAATTTGCCCTGCTGCTCCAGGTGCATCATGCAGGCCTGGATGCAGCCGCGGGCGCCGCAGACCGTGCCGGGATGGTTGAAGTTCTTCACGCCCGCGCCGATGAATCCGATCTTTTCGCTCATCCAGTCCATGATCGTCCCGCCGTCCCAGTAGCGGTCGACGTCCACGTCCACGCCGCCGGAGAAGAAGCCGGCCTTGGTGGGCTTGGCTTTAACATTCTTGCCGTGCGCGATGATTTCGCGACTGACCTCATCGGTTTCCGGCGTGCCGAAGGGGTTGTATTCGGGCGAAGCCGCTTGAAAACCGAAGCAGCAACGGAATTCATCGAGCTGGCCGCGCGTGTAGGTCTTGCCGCAGATTTTGTACTCGAAGGTTTCGGTTTTACTGATCGCCCGGCTCGGGCATTCCTTGGCGCAGAGCAGGCATTTGTCGCACAGCCCGCCGGGATAAATCGGGTCCGGCTCCAGTTCGGCTTCCGTTATGAGAAAGGCCAAACGTTGGCGGGGGCCGAACTCGGGCGTGAGGAACAGGTTACTGTAGCCGATCTCTCCCATGCCGCAGATTAGGCCACTGATACGTGAATGCGGGAATACGTCCGGCTTGGGTTTTCCTGGGGCCACCGGCCGGCCGGCCTGGAAACCGTAGCGGATCGAACTGTTGGCGAAGATGACGGCTTCGTGGCCGGCGTCTTCGATGAAGCTGGCCAGCTCGCGCAGCACGACCGGTCCGTAAACGTCGTTGATGTTGGCGTAACCCATGAGCGGATAGCCGCCGAAATAGGTGCCTTCCTCGATGCCGCGGAGCAGACCGCGGTGGATGCGAAAGCCCAGCCCGATGATCGACTTGGCTTCGGGCAGGACATGGCGCGGGTCCCACTGGGCCGGCGCGCCTTCGAAACGGTCCATCGAGCCGATGCCGACCAGGTCGGCGCCGTGCTCCCGGGCGAACTGCTTGACTAGTTTGGCGGTCAACATGGATAGACTCCTTGTAAGATATACCAGGTAAACCTATAAAAAGACTTCACTCCGCCTACGACCGGTGAGGGCCGGGCCAACAATATCTGCATGAGACGATCAGGTGGCGAAGATTTCGGCGATCCGGCTAGCGGCCGGGCGCAAAGATGCAATCATGGCTTGCTCCTGCTGGGCCTGCGGGTATCGAAAATTGGGCATGTGCACCCCCAGGGCGATAAAGGCGTCCGTGTCGCGGCAGACGGGGACGGCCAGGGCTGCGGCTCCGATCTGGGCTTCGCGGGTTATGCACAATTCGGCCGCGCGGATGGCGGCCAGTTCGCGGCGAAAGTCGGCCGCGTCGGCGGCCGCCGGCCAGATATCGGCGGGCGGCAGGCCGTGCTGGTGCAAGAATTGCTCAAGCTGCGCCTCAGGCAGATGGGCCAGAAACAGGCGGCCGCTGGCCAGCCGGTAGACGTTTTCGTCTTCCTCGCGATGATAGCGGCGCAAGTTCACTTCGCGCTCGACGGCCACCTCGGCAATGATGAAGCGCCGGTCCCGCCACCAGGAGGAGAGGGTGACGCACTCCTCGACTTTTTCGGCCAGTTCGCGCAGGATCGGCTCGACCCGCCAGACCAGGTCCTGGCGTTGCCCGCCCAGGGCCGAGAGCCGGTGCAGCAGCGGCCCCAGCAGATAACCCTTTTTATGCCCCAACTGCAAAACCAGACCTTGTTCGGTCAGGGCCTGCAAGATGCGGGCGCAGGTGGCAGGATTGAGTTTGGCCCGTTTGGCGATCTGGCCCGAACCCAGGGGCAGGGTCTCGGATTCGGCCAGGATTTTGAGAATTTCGCAGGCGCGGGTCAAAACCTGGATCATACCTTATTCCTAAAAGCGTCGAGAAGTATTTCATAATGCGCAAATGCAATTTCACAATACGCAATGAAGTAGTAGTTGTCAAGGGATGAAATTAGAAATGGTCGGATTGGCGTCAGGCCGGCTTCAATTTGATTTGATCAAGGGCCAGCTTGAAGGCTTTGGCCGACGGGAAGCGTTTGGTCGGATCTTTGGACAGCGCCTTGGTTACCGTGGCGGCCAGCGAGGCGGGAACCTCGGGACGCAGCTTGCGGATGGAAGGGATGTCGCCTTTTTTCATGGCCCGGAAGATCTCGCCCAGATTCTTGCCGGCGTGGGGCGGGTGGGAGGTGAGGCAGAAATAGATGACCGCGCCCAGGGCGAAGATGTCGGCCGAGGGGCCCACCCCGCGCGAGTCGCTCAGCTGCTCGGGGGCCATGTACTGAGGCGTGCCCACTACCATGCCCGACATGGTCAGGCCGGCGCAGTCCTCATCCTGACAGGCCTTGGCGATCCCGAAGTCGAGGAGTTTGATTTCGGCCCGGCTGTTCTGTAGCACGTTCTCGGGCTTGAGGTCGCGGTGGATGATGCCGCGGTCGTGAGCCGCGGCCAGGGCCGAGGCCAACTGCCGGCCGATGCCCAGGGCCAGTTTGACCGGGGCGGGCGTGCGGCGGTAGAGCGCGCCCAGATCGCGGCCCGCGAAGTACTCCATGGCCAGAAAGAGCGTATTGCCCTCGCGGCCGGAGTCGATGAATTCGATGATGTTGGGGTGGGCGATGCGCGCACCCAGTTCGATTTCGCGCAGAAACCGGTCGACGGTCTTTTCCGAATCCATCAGCTCCGGCACCACGGTTTTGACCACGCAGTCGCGACCGGTCGACTCCTGGCGGGCGCGGTAGACCCGGCCCATGCCGCCCTGACTCATGAAGGCGGTCAGCTTGAAATCGCCCAGCTGCCGGCCCAGCAAGGGATCGCGCTCGCCCGGCGGGGCCGGGGCGATCGGAGTCGAATCGCTGGCCGCCGCCGGTTCCTCGGCCACGGCCAGCTGGCGCTCGGCCTCGGTGCCGATCTGAAGCGTGGGATTGGCCGGGTCGTCATGGGTCGGCTCGGGGCCGACGAAGCGGAAACGCGTGTCGGCCAGGCGCAGCAGGTCGCCCGGCTGGAGCGCGGACCGGGCGTTGGGTTCCAGCCGCTCTTCATTGAGGAAGGTGCCGTTGCTGCTGCCCAGGTCTTCGACGAAACACCCCTCCTCGGTCACCTCCAGCCGGCAATGTTGGCGGGAGATGCCGGGGCGGTTGAGGAAGATGCCCGATTTGGGCAGGCGCCCGACCACGGCCCGTTCGAATTCGATAGGAATGTCCTTATCCTCGCCGCGCAGTCGATAGCCGGCCGGGTGATGGCATTCATAGGCCAGCGGAGTGCCGGTGGCGCGGCAGCGCAGGCGGAGGTTGCGGCCCGGATCATTGACCCGATGGATTTTGCCGCAGGCGCAGGGGAGAAGCACGGTGCGAGGTGGGGACATGAAGCCTTCCTGCCAAACAAGGTTCAAGGTCGACTGGTGCGGGCGGCGGGACTGAATTAAGGGCAAAGGGTTTTAAGCGTGTAATATATGCGGTTTGCAAGATTTCGCCATTCAAATTAGGACAAAAAAACGCATTCCCGCCAGTTGGTCGGACATGGCTTGGCCGGGGACAACAAAAACGCCCCTGCCGTCAGGCAGGGGCGGGCGGGACGAATGCCGTGGGAATCAAGTCTACCAATTGTCGGTGCGGAAGGGCGAGGCGGGCAGGCCTTCCTTGTTGTAGAGGTTGCAGCCTTCGGGGTTTTGCGAGAAGGCATAGCGCACCGCGATCGGTTCCTTGACCTGCGGGCTGGAGACGATCAGCTCTCCGCCCTCGATCTTGGCCTGGGCCCAGACGAATTTTTTGTCCGCGCCGGCGATGGCCAGGCGCTTGACTTGGCCGCCGGCTACTTCCTTGGTCGGCTCCAATCCGTTCTTCTCGCCCACTATCAGGCCGGCGCCGGCGTAATCGAAGCTGATGCGGATCTGGTCGCCTTCGACCTTGTGGCTCTTGTAGATCGGGCCCGAGGGGATCACTTCGCGGCCGTAGGTCTGCTTGAGGGCCCACTGGGCCAGGCGCTTGCCCACGTCTTGCTTGTTGCGCGGGTGGATGTCGCGGGCCTCGCCGATGTCGACGATCACGGCCATGCCCGTGTTGGGGATCGACAGCGACTTGGTCTGGGCCTCGCGCAGCTTGGCCCAGCCGTTGCCCGCTCCGGGCGTGTCGACGGCGGCCTGGTAATTGGCCAACTGAACGAAGTAGAAGGGGAAGTCGCCCTGGCCCCAGACCTGGCGCCAGCCCTGGATCAGGGCCTGCATCTTGCGGAAATAGGAGTCACCCTCGCCGCCGTTGGCCTCGCCCTGATACCAGAGCGCGCCCTTGATCGCGTAGGGCAGCAGGGGATGGATCATGCCGTTGTATAGCTTGGTGGGGGCCTGCTGGCTGTCGTCGGGCATGGGCAGCTTGGGCAGGTCGGGGACTGGCTGGCTGGCCGAGAGGGCGGCTTCGGCCGTGGGCAGCCAGGCCTTGAGGTCGGCCACGCCCTTGCGCCAGGCGACCTGGCCCGGGGCGGTGGTGGCGTCCCAACTCTGCACCTTCTCGTTCAGGCTCTTCAGTTCGGGAATCGCGGCGTAGCCCTGGGGGCAGATCCAGGTTTCGATGCAGGTGCCGCCCCAGTTGGTGTAGATCAGGCCCACCGGCACCTTCATTTCGCGGTGGATTTCCAGGGCGAAGTAATAGCCGGCTGCGGTGAAGCCGCCGACCGTACCCGGGGCGCAGACGTCCCAGCCGGCCTTGACGTCGGCTTGGGGCTTGGTCTGGTTGTTCTTGGGGACGCGCAGTTGGCGGATGGCCGGGTAATTGGCTGCGGCGATGAATTTGGCCGCGTCCAGGGTTCCGCCGACGGTCATTTCCATGTTCGACTGGCCGGAACAGACCCAGACGTCGCCTACCACCACGTTCTTGCATTCAAGCTTGTTGGCGGCGGCCACGGTCAGGACGGCCGGCTGGTCGTTGGCCGGCAGGGGATCGAGCTTGACCAGCCATTTACCCTCTGCGTCCGCGGTGGCGGTCTTGGTCTGGCCGGCGAAGGTCACGGTGACCGTTTCGCCCGGCTTGGCCCAGCCCCAGATCGGCACGGGCAGGTCGCGCTGGAGCACCTGATTGTTGCCGAAGAAACCGGGCAACTTGACGTCGGCGGCGGCCGGAGGGGCTAAGAGCAGCAGCCCGGCGAGGCTGAGCAACCACTGGCGGGACAGAACGGTTCGCATACGGGTCTCCTTGACCGAGGAGCAAAGGCGCGGCCGGTCCGACAGCTGCGTCGGAAACTTCCGGTCGCGCGGGGAAAACGGCGCGCCATGGAAACGCTTAGCCGCAGGTTACGACCGGGAGCGGCGAGTGTCAAGCAAAGACGACTCGGTTCCGGAATCTTTCGCGGTTTATATAATCAAGTTTGGGGCAAGATGGTGGCTATGGATTTGCCGGCCCCCGAAAGCATATCTCACGCCAAGACGCCAAGCCGCAAAGAACCGATTGCCGCTTTGCCCGCAGCCTCGCGACAGACTTCTTTGCGCCTTTACGTCTTGGCGTGAGAAAATTCGGTTAAATATTTATTGTTTCTCTTGGCGTTGCCTCAACCTCGAAAGCCCCGGGAACCGGCTTAGCGGCACAACTTCAAGCCGTTCTGGAAATATTCGAACCAGTGGGGGCTGGTGAGAGTTTTGGGAAGGGTCCGGGGAACCTTTTTTGCAAAAAAGGTTCCCCGGAATCGGTTCGCTTTTCTATTCCGCCGACTGATTCGGCCAATCCGGCGGCACGGGATCGCAAGTTAGCACGAACTGGTCGAGGAACAGCTCCTCGCGGGGATAAATTCGCAAGATGTTTTCGCCCGGCCGAGGTTTTAGCCGGTAACCAGCCGGATCGGTGCGGTGGGGTTCGGCCCAATGCCAGGTTTCGGCCGCGCCCAGGTGGAAGGCCACCGGTTTTTCGCCGTTGAGCGAGACGAAAATCGAATCGTGCTCGCCCAGGGGTTGGGGGCAGCGGATGCGAGTGTATAACCGCCAGTGTTGGCTAACCTCCGGCAGGTTGAGCTTGAATTCCAGATAGGTGTCGCCGGCCGTTCGGGCTTTGTCGCCCGCCAGCCGCACGCAGCGGCCGCCTTGGGCCTGAGCGTCGGCCACCACTTCGAACGGAGCCTGGTTGTCCGGTGTTTCCGCTTCCCGCTGGACCGCGCCCTCGGGGGTGCGCCGGGCGCCGATCACCACCACCGGCAGGCTCAGGCCGTCGGGCCGGCGCAGCAGGAACGCGCCGTGGCGCACGGCCGGCTGGGCGAAGGCTGCGGGGCTCAGGGCCACGTGCAGTTCGACCGAACCGCCGGCCGGAATCTCGCCGGCGGCCGGCTCGACTATGAACCAGTCGGCCTCTTCATTCTGCACCACCTGGAAGCTGCCGCCGGTCTCGGCGGTCACGGTTACGGTTTCGTTCGGCGCGGCCTGGTCGGTGGCCTGGATGAAGAGGCGCAGCTTGTCGGCCGCCCAACCTTGCGGCCGGAAGGGCAGGGGGCGGCGGCCGCCCCGCTCCAGCGCGCCCAGGTCGGGGGCGGCCCCGATCGCGGGCGGCGCGAACCCGGCCGGCAGAGGGCAGGCGTCGTCGATGGCCGGG
>CAYMGG010000267.1:0-8590 GCA_964389915.1 uncultured Planctomycetaceae bacterium | reverse complement strand
CTGCATGCTCATCTGCTGGCGAAGGCTCGAAAAGTCTTTTTGTTAGAGCTTCTTAATAAATTATATGGACAATGGCTACTACTAAGGGAATGACAAAGGCAGTAAATCTGGAGTGGCAGGATAAATTGAAGTGAAAACGCTACGGTAGAGTGAAGCCGATTAAGCTCGAAAAATCATCTTTGACCTAGTCCTCGGGGCGGGGCATCAGGGGAAACTGGCCGGCTCACGGGAGGTCTTCCCGTGAGCCGGCCAGTTTTAAATGCGAAAAAATCGGTTTAAGCTTTTATCTTTTTCCCGCGGACGACGTTTCTCGCCGCCATGGAAGAGACGGCCTCTTCGGCATCTTGCTTGTCGAGGACTTCGGGCCATTGTTTGCTTTCCATCCGTTTTCCCGCGGCGTCGACGGGGGCGAAGCGGAGGAAAATCCCCCACGCGCACCCCTTGTTAGTGTCCAGCGCGACCAGCACCTCATGCTCGCCCTTGGAGACGGCGAGCGGAATCACGGCTGCGTCCTCCTTGGCGGGATTCGTACCGTGCGGGTCGCAGAACACCTCCTGACCGTCGACCCACATCTTGACCGGTCCATCGTACCCGAGGAAGGCGGCAACGCGTTGATTGGCGGGGCAGCGAAGCCGGCAGGCGTAATAGGCCAGCGCCGGCCCGGCTTTGGAAAACTCGGGGTTCCGGCTCATGAAGTCGCCGCCGAACGTGCGCGTTTCCAGCTTCAACGCCGCTAGGTTTCGCGGATATTCGAGCGTTTCGATCGGCTGCGACGGGAGCAGCTGGCTGACGCGGCAGACTCGGACAAACGAAAAGCGCCGGTTCTCCTCCAGCAGTTTCTTAAGCGCTGCCGGAATAACGACCGCGGCTTTGGGCTTGCGGCACCATTGAGGAATGAATTTCTCCTCGGCTTTGAAAAGCTCCTCGGCCATGCTGCGCAGTTCGCCGGGCGAGCAGACCGCGGCGGAGAGCGGATCGGCGATCATGGATTGAATCACGGCTTCGCGGTCCTGGCGCAGCACTCCGTCCACGGCCAGTTCGAACACCGCCATGTTGGCGCGGCACATAGCGGCGCATTGTTCCGGGAGATTTCCGAAATACGTCGGCATAAAGCCGCGCCGGTCGACCAGCGTAGCGACTTCTACCACGCCGGTCTGCGGCAGATTCGGGATCAGATTCGTGTTCGGGACGGAGGCGTAAATGACTTTTTTGCGGTCGAATAGGTGGGCTTCGATGATGTCCGAGGCGTATTCGTGCCCGCGTTGGAGCGGAATCTCGACCTCGCCGTTGGCCATTTTGCGGCGGCGCTCGTCCGTGGCCTTCCGCCAGTTCGGCCAGTTGTCGGCGTAGAAGCTGGTGCCGCCGAGATAGCCGGCGCGGCAGTGCTTTTTAAGGAGATCCTTGCGCTTGCGGTAGTACGGAACGTACTCGGAAAAATGGCCGCAGCTTTCGGTTGAGAAGTAACCGAAATTCGTGATCAGGTCACTGCGGATGGGGAAGGTTTCCATGACATTCGGATTTTTGGCCGCTTCACGAAGCAGCGGCAGCATGTCGTGCCCATGCCACTGGAGCTCCGTGAACCAGGCGAGGTGGTTGATGCCGCCGCATTTCCAGACTAGCTCGTCGTAGGGGACGCCCAGAATACCAGCGATCTGGCGGGAGTTGCCCTGCACGGAATGGCAGAGTCCGACATACGGCTGGGGCGAAAACCGCGTCGCGCCGAGCGACATCATCGACATGGGGTTGGTGTAGTTCATGATGAGGGCCGCGGGGCAGAGCTTTTGCGCGTCAGCCATGATCTCCAGGAACGGCGGCAGCGTACGCAGCGTCTTCATTACGCCGCCGGGGCCGATGGTGTCGCCGATGCATTGGTCGATGCCGTACTTCAGGGGAATGTCGTTGTCGAAGCGTACGCAGGCGACGCCGGACACTTCGATGGTGCTGATGAGATAATCGGTGCCCGGGAGCACTTTCTTCCGGTCGGTGGAGGCGTCGATTCGCCAGTTCTTCTTGCCCATCAACTCCAGGAGGCGGCGGATCAGCTTGACGTTGATCTCGAGCCGCGCGCCGTCGATGTCGACCAGGCCGATGACGCCTTTGTCCACGCCTTCGATGTTTAGAATATCGGTAAACAGAGGCTGGGTGAAACCGCTGCCGGCGCCGAGCAAAGTGATCTTGGGCATACGCAAGTTCCTTTATATGGTTAGCAATTTGTGCTTGCCGTTGTGGCCGCACTCCTCGTACTATATCCGGATAAAACATGGGTAAAAGGCGCGTTTAGTGATATTGCTTTCCTTTTTGTGATGGAATATGTGTTTTATGCCCTTTCGCCAGAATCCGACCACCTGCCTGGACGCCCTGGTCGGCGCCCATCCCGCCTGGACCGGAAATGTTACCGCCGCCCGGACGTCGCCGCTGCTTTGGCTAACGCAGATTCATGCCTATGCGCCGCTGGACGCGCTTCCCCGCCTTTCCAGCGTGGCGAGCGAAATCCAGAGTTCGCCGGCGTATCATCACGAGGGGCGGTTCCGGCAGCGCGAGCGACATTTCGTTTTCAAATACACGTTGGCGGGGGAGGGGGGCTTTCGCGACAACCACGGGGAATACCGAGTGCCGGTCGGCTGCGGATTCCTCTGCGAAATCCGCGACCCCGTCACTGCCTACTACTACCCTCCCGACGGGGAAGCACCGTGGGTTTTTGCATACGCCTGTTTTGAAGGCGGATATGCGAATCTACTGGCTAGAAGTCTGATCGAGCGCTATGGCTCCGTGTACCGCCTGCCGCCGGACGAGGGCATAATTCCCCGGCTTCTGGCGTTTCGCCACGCGCCCGGCGGCGAGTGTGAGTTGAGCGCTGCGGAAGGGGCGCGCTTCGTCACCGATCTACTCCTGGCCTTGGCCGAATCCCGCGAATCCCGCACCCCTGACCCCGGCAACCGCCTCGTGCGCGAGGCGCGCGCCGTAATTACCGAGCTTTTGCGGGAACGGGCGGTCGTGGGCGACGTGGCGAAACGCTTGCAGGTTTCGCGCGAGCATTTGACCCGCGTGTTTACGAACCAGATGGGAGAGTCGCCTTATCATTACATGGCGCGGCAGAAGGTGCTGGCGGCTTGCCGGTTGCTGAAGGAATCGACGTTGACGAATAAGGAGATCGCCTCCGATCTCGGCTATACTTCCCCTGCCCATTTCGCCCGAGCCTTCAAGAATCTCATGGCGATGACGCCCAGCGAATTTCGGGCCGTCGGCTCGATCCCGCTGGCCTGACCGAAAAAGTACGGATGGCGGGTTGCGCCAAAATCTGCCGTTGGTTAGGCTTTTCAGTGGCAGAATATGTTGGATGACGGCAAGGGCGATTCCACCAAGGAACTTGCCAAGCGTCTAGGTTTGGACGCCTCCTTGGTGGGGCGGCGCATTCGGCTGACGCTAATAGCGCCGGATATCAAGGGGTTGGCAAAATGTCTTCCCAGGCGAATTCCGTCCAGGGGAATTGCCCGGCCGACTGGCCGACCGCTTTTGAAAAGGCGACCGCTAGCCGCCTTTTCGCCGGCCAGATAACGACGGAATGCAGGGTCATACCGTTCATCGCCACGCTTAGGATGGCCCGGGCATCCTCCAAGGTCGACACCTTGGCGCCCGCCCTGGTCTTGGCGTCGATCGCCTCAAGCAGGCGGCGATAGCGGTCGCATTTCATCTGCTCCGGATCGCTGCGCCTTTGGCGGTAGTGGTTGGTGCATACAAGCCGGCCCTCCCCGGCCTGTTCCACGCCGGGCCGCACGGTCACGCCGCTGTCTTTGTCAGCCGCATCCCACTCCAGAACGGCCGCTACGGGAGAATTCGAAGCGCGCGTTATGGGGCGGCTGACATGGATGTTATTGCCTACCATCACCTGGTTGGTCCGCAGCACGCGAGCCACGTCCGACACGGCGGTCTCGCCCGCCGCCCGCTCCAGCGCGTCGCGCAGCGCCAGCCCGCGCGGGGTGAAGCCGAAGTGGCGGTTCCCGTTGCCCAGGGTTTGCACGTCATGAATCGCCAGGAAAACTCCGTCCTCGTTCAGGGCGGTAAGCGCCCCGATCAGGCCGAAGTAGGAAATCCCGATGGTCGCCCTGCGGTACTTTTCCTCAGGCACAATCACCATTATGCACTGAGCATTCAGCATGGCCGGGCAGGCCATATAATCGAGGTTACGGCCGGTCACAACCTCGCCGTCGGGGGTCGCCCCGCCCCAGACCGAAAAGGAGCTACACCCCCAGTCGGCCCAATCGGCCAGCGTATTTCCGGCCATCAGATCGGTTAGGTCGATCTCCCGCATGGCCGACTTAAGCAGGCGGTCTTTCTGGTCGGGCAGGGCTTTGATGAGGCCGCGCATCAGGCCCGCCAGTTCCTCCCGGTAGCGGTCTTCCCACCGGAACTCACGAACCAGCGGACGGATCTTTTCATCATATGTCGTACGGCCGCCCATCATCGAGAGTAAGGTGTAATACTCGTTGACCAGTTTTAGGATCTCCCGGGCGCAGAGATAACCATGCGCCTCGCCGCGCTCGCCGTCGCTCCCGCGCAGCACGAGGACGGGAATGTCGCCCAAGCTGCCACGGAAGCTCTTTTCGTATTGCCGCTCGATCTTTAACTCGGCGCCCGACAGGGCCAGAGAGACGACCAGCATCGCGGCAAAACCGACTCCTACCCTAAGTGTTTTCATTCTCCGGTCCTTTCTACTTGCGGCATCGTCATTCCCTGTCGTTGAGCAAGGAAGTTGCATTTTGGGCACTCGCCGCATATCCAATCGCCTGCCCAAATTCGGACGCACTTTTGACGATTTCCATAGCAAATCTGCGGCTGCAGTCCAATGCTAGCCGCGCGAAAAATACTAACCGCGCGAAAGCGGTCATGTTCTATACCGTTCATTCGGCAAGAGTGTTACAGTTTTCTCGCCTAGCGGAGAGCCCCCCGGCTCGGAGCCTGGCGGTACGGCGACAGTTTTCGGGCTCCACGGCTCGGGCGCCGGAGGTCGATAGCCCAGCCGGCTGTGCGGCCGGAAGCAATTGTGCTTCCGGCGCAGACTCTCCGGCGATACCCGCGCCTCAGTCCGGCTGTCGAACAACTCCCATTCAACAACTTATCCTGCAGCTTGGCGTAGAAGCTCTTGATCTAGCCGTTCTCCAGCGACTTCCTGGCTCGGTCTTGGGCCAGCCGCTGGATTGAGTCGGATCCGGAAAATACCGGGGGCATTCGTATTTACGAGGGGAGGGCCGGATCATTGCGCCTTTCGCCAGGCGGTAGGCGACACTCCCTCTCGTTGTTTAAAGACGCGGAGGAAGTATTTTTCATGACGAAACCCGCAGGCTTCGGCGATTGCGGCCAGTTTCCAATCCGTTCCTTGAAGCAGATCCTTGGCCCGGCGCAAACGCAACTCGGCTAAATAGTCTTGGGGAGCTAAGCCCAATCGCTCGTGAAACGCCGTCAGTAACGTATTGCGGCTGACATGCAGTTGCGAAGCCATTTCTCCAACGTTGATGCCTCTATCCAGCAACGTTTCGGCCAGCCCCATCGCCTCGCGCACCAAGGTGTCGCGTTCAGGATTGCCGTCGATTAATTCCGGCTCCGGACGGTCTTTGCCGCCCAAATCGGCAGCGAATTTGTACAGCATAGAGAGCGCTTGGCAATGATTACGGAACTGCGGTGGCCGGCGATAGTACTCAAACATGGCTCGCAGATCCTCTCGGAGCAGACCGGGGCGGGCTGGACGCAACGCCAGCCCCTCGGGAGCCCAACCGCACACTCGGGCGAATTTCTCGGCGCCGTTTCCCCTCAAGTGGAACCAGTAAAACTGCCATGGGGCTTGCGGATCTTCAAAGAATTCGTAGGCCAACCCCGGCCAGACCGTAAACAGGTCGCCGCCCTGCAATTTGATGGTCTGTTCCTGGCAGATATAGGTTCCTCGCCCGGAAATCACCAGATGCGGAATAAATTCATGCCGCAACAATTTACGGCGCGAATAGCCAAACCCCTGGAGATGACCGATACCATTCACCCAGACAGACGCCCCTGCCGGCGGCTCTTCCCGCGGCCATTGATGATAGACAGTACGTTCGACCTCCATTCTCGTTCTCCCGCCCGATGGCGCGTAGCTGCGCCCTTCTTGCGCAAAAGTATACCTTTATTAGGCGATATTCAACCACATTAGCACTTTTTAACCTCTATATCGAGTGTAATATAAAACCATAGAACGACTATCTAGCCGAGGGATCAATCATGACGTGGACTTGGAATCGTAAAGCCTTTCACCACGAATTGGACAGTTTTTACGCCGCCAGTTCCGCGCAGGCCGACGCGCTTCGGGATCGCCTGAAAGCGGAACTGGACACCATCGATGCGCGCTCGCCGGGGCGTAGTTCTTATCGGCGCAAGGCCGCGATTTACGAACTCGCCGCCGAGCGTTGCGAGGCACAGGTCTTCAGGCATTGCCCCTTCTATTATGAGATAAGCGCCGGCCGGCCCCGACAGGCCTGGGGATTCGGTGGCATCGGCGAATGGCTGCGGTCGCATCCCGAGCATGCCGACTTCTTCGCCCGGTGTCAGGCGTGGAAGCAGCCGCTGGTGGCCAGCGGGTTGCTACAAGCGGGCGGAGCCCGGCTCGATATCGAACTTGATCATCACACGATCGGTTACGACCAGGTGCTGGCCCTGGGTTTTGGGGGCCTTATCGAAAAATGCCGGCAACGGCTGGCGCGGACCACGGAGCCGAAGGAACGCGAATTCCTTGAAGCCGTCGAACTCGGCTATCGGGCCTTGATCGTCCTGGCGGAAAAATTTGCGACCCGGGCCGAGATCCTGCTCGCTGCGGAAAGCGATGCCGATGTTCGCCACCGCCTCGAAATCGTGCGTGCCACCGCCCGCCACGTACCCGCCGAACCGCCGCGAACCTTTTACGAGGCGCTCAACACTATCCTTTTCATCCGCGAGTCCATCGGCACGCTAGAAGGCATCGCGGTCAGTACCTTCGGCATGCTCGACCGAATGCTCGAGCCATTTTACCGGGCGGATCTGGCGGCCGGCCGTTTGGATCGGGCCGGCGCAGCGAATTTATTGCGAGCATTTCTGGCCATAAATGACGTCAAATTTGATGCGGCCAATTTCCGGTCCGGACCTGGATTTGGTGACCATGCAGAAGCGTCCATCACCGTCTATATCGGAGGTTGCGACCAGGCGGGGCGCCCCGTTTACAACGAAGTCACCGAACTGATCCTGGAGGTTTTCGCCGAACTAAAGCAGGTGACAACCCGGCTCAACGCACGGATTTCAGCCGGCCACCCCCAGGCATATTTCGAGCGCCTGGCCGCTTTCGCGGCCAGCGGCGCTAACGTATTGAGCATCTTCAACGACGACGTGCTCATCCCCGCCTATCTGCGCCGAGGAAAGGCCGTAGCCGACTGTCGGCTATATGTCGGGGGCGGCTGTCAGGAGAACATTCTGCAGAATTGCGCCGTGCACAGTCGGGCCACCATGTGGCTAAACCTGTGCGGCGTGCTGAACGCCACGCTATTCCCGGAGCGTAGCGCCGCCCTCGCCGCGGCGGGCGGGCCGTCGTTGGCCGCCGGGGGCGAAGCGCCGGATTTTTCGACCTGCTATAAGACCTTCCTCGGCAATTTGCGGACCGTAGCGGCCCACATCGCTGCGGCCCGTACCGCCAATGAAGCTGACGGTTGGCGGGTTAATCCCTGCCCGTTGCATTCCGCCACGCTCGATGACTGCATCGAGCGGGCCCGGGACTGGACCGAGGGCGGCACCAGATACAGCGACGCCGCTTTGGATTGCGTCGGCATCGGCACGCTGATCGACTCGCTCTATGCGCTGCGAACCGTGGTCTATGAGCGCAAGCTAAAAACCTGGACGGAATTTCGCAGCATCCTGGCGAACGACTATGCGGGGGATGAGAATTTTCGTCAGTATTTACTGCACCGCATTCCCAAATATGGGCAGGCCGGTACGGAGATCGGTGAATTCTCGGCCCAGGTCTTCCGCGACGTCGCCGCGGCCACATCGGGATTTCCCAATTCACGCGGCGGAGCTTATGAAGCCAGTCTTTTCGCCTTCCGGCACTTCGTTTCTTTCGGTCAGCATACCCCGGCCACTCCCGACGGGCGGCGGGGCGGCCAAGCGCTCTCACCGGGCCTGTCGCCCAGTCCGCTAAGCTTGGGCGAAAAATGCGCGCTCGGGCAGATTCTTGCCGCGCTGGAGCTGCTGGATTTGCGTGATTTTCCGGTGGTGGGTATGTTGGATCTGACCCTGCCGCTAGCGCTGGGCGCAGCGCGGATGTCATCCGCCCCGCTTGAGGCCCTGATCCGTCGGTTCCTGGCCTCCGGTGGATCGGGACTGCAATTCAACGTCGTGTCGCCCGCAGCCCTGCGAAAGGCCCGGGCCGAACAGCAGGCCGAAGCCGATCTGGTAGTGCGGGTAAGCGGTTATAGCGCTTATTTCACCCGGCTCCCGGAAGCAGTGCAGGATGAGATTCTAGAGCGGACTTTGGTCGTGTAAACTCTAGGCTGTGTCCCGTAAATCTAACGCTTTGAAATATCGCTGGATAAAAGCGATT
>CAYMGG010000266.1:0-8606 GCA_964389915.1 uncultured Planctomycetaceae bacterium | reverse complement strand
GCCGCCGCGGTCTTTTCCACCGGGGATACGCTGTTGGTGGGCACCGGCGGCATCCACATCCGCGTTGGCACAGGCGGCCCCGAGGACGGCACCTGCCTGGAATTGGAGCTGGTCTGGCCCGGCGCGGAAAAGCACAAGGTCAAATTTCTGGGCGAGGTTGTCCGGACCATCAAGGACGGCCGCCGGCGGCTGATGTGCGTCAAGCTGCACCGGGTGAAGAACGATCTTTATGTCAACGTTCTGGAAACCCACCGGCGGAGCGATTGGGTTGCGGTAGAGGCATCCTGACCCGTCCCGGGGGGAGACATGTCCGCCGATCAGTTGCGTTTCGAGCAGAAGTTGCGCAACCGGATGCTGCTCTACATCCTCACCTGTTCGGCCGGGGTCCTGGCGATCCTGGGGATGGTCGTCTTTTATTTCACCGAAAATCTGATCTCCGGAATGATCCAGAACAAGGCCCGCTGCCGGGTGGAGGTGACCGCGGCCAAGATCGACCATTGGCTGGACGCCCGGGGGCGCGCGGTGGAGGCCCTTGCTCTCAGCCTCTCGCTGGAGGGGGAGCTGGACGAGTCGCGCCGGGTGTTGTTAGCCGAATTGAAAAGCAGCCATCATGCGCTCAACGTCTATCTGGGACTGGATGACGGACGTTTCCTGACCGACTCGGGCGCCCGCCCGGCGGGCTTCGACCCGCGGCTGCGCCCCTGGTACCAGCAGGCCATGGCCAAGGACGGATTGGTTTATACCACCCCCTATCGGGACATTCTGACCGGCGAGATGGTTATCACTCTGGCCGTACCGCTGCGCCACGGCGGACGAAAGGCGGGCGTTTTGGGCATGGACGTGGCGACCGTCGAGGTGCAGGACGAGATCCGCCAGCTCCAGCCTGCGCCCGGCGGCTCTGCGGCGATGATCGACGCCGACGGGCTCTATGTTCTGCACCCCAACGAAAAGTTGATCCTTAACGGCAAGATCCAAGACCAGCCGGAAGGGGTGCATTGCGCCGCTTTTCTGGCCGAGATGGCAGCCGGCCGGCCGGACGTGGTCTTTGCCGAACCGGGCGGCGGCTGCGTGGTCTTCAGCGACATTCCTTCCGCCCACTGGCAGATCGTCTATCGGCTGCCGGCCGAAATCATCAATGCGCCGCTAAGGCAGGAGCAACTGATCTTCGCCCTGGGGGCGCTGGCGGCCCTGCTGGTGCTGGCTGTGGTCATCAACCTGGTCAGCGGCGTGCTCTCCGGGCCGATCCTCACACTGGCCGACGGGGCGCGGGCGGTGGCGGGGGGCGATTACTCCCGCCGGGTCAACGTGGGGTTGCGCGACGAGATCGGTTATCTGGCCCATTGCTTCAACCAGATGGCTGCCGGCCTGCTGGAGCGCGAGCGCATCCGTCACGACCTGGTCGAATCCAATGCGGCCAAGGAGCGACTGGATTCGGAACTCAACTTCGCCAAGCAGATCCAGCTGGACCTTCTCCCCAAGCGGGCCCCGGCCTTCGCCCTCAACCCCCAGCTGGATCTGCACGCCGCCATGCGGCCCGCCCGCGAGGTGGGCGGCGACCTTTACGACTATTTTCCGCTCGATTCCCGGCGCCTGGTGCTGGTGGTGGGCGACGTCTCCGACAAGGGCATGCCCGCGGCCCTGTTCATGACCATGACCAAGAGCCTGCTCAAGGCCGAGGCGCTGCGCGGAGCTGCGCCCGGCGAGATCCTGACCCGGGTCAACGCCCTGCTCTGCCAGGAGAACGAGAGCGGCATGTTCGTCACCGTCTTTCTGGGCGTGCTTGACGTGCAGACCGGCGAGCTGGACTACGCCTTGGGCGGCCACCTGCCGCCGCTGCTGCGCCGCCTCGACGGCCGGGTCGAGGAGCTGACCGCCGACGGCATCGCTCTGGGCGTGGTCGAAGAGGTGGAGCTGGAGACCCGTCGGGCGCGCCTGGACCCGGGCGATCTGCTCCTGATTTTCACCGACGGGGTGACCGAGGCCCAGAATCCGGCCGACGAGCTCTACGGCGACGAGCGCCTGCGCAAGCTCCTGGCCCGCCGCACCCCGGCCACCTGCGTCTTCCTGATCGGCGAGGTGCTCAAGGACGTGCACGATTTTTGCGGCGAACGCCCGCAGTTCGACGATATAGCGCTGCTGGCATTACGATTCAAACGGGGTTGAGGCGGTTCTCGGTTATGGGCGAAGGCTCGACGGCGGAGAATATGCACGATTCGCGTAGAAGAGTGGCGCTGCTCGTCATGATCATGGCCGGCGTCAGCCTGATTGTCGAGGCGGTGGCCTTCGGTCTGCTTTACCAGACCGCCTTGCACGGCCAGCGCGCGCGGCTGGAGGAGCTGGCCCGCAGCCAGGCCCGGCTGCTGGAGGCCATCGCCCGCGCGGCCGAACGGCGGGAGCAGAAGGATCCGACCAATCCGCCCGCGGACGAAGCGGCCCTGCGGCGCGTGACCGATGCGCACAATCATTACCGCGGATTTGGCGAAACCGGCGAGTTCACGCTCGGCCGGCGGGATGGTGAGCGGATCGTCTTCCTGCTCAGTCACCGGCATTACGACCTGCAGAATCTCCGACCCGTGCCTTGGAAGTCGGCCTTGGCCGAACCGATGCGGCTGGCTCTCGCCGGCCGCTCCGGGACCCTCATCGGTCTGGACTATCGCGGGGAGACGGTGCTGGCGGCCCACGAACCGGTGGCCGGATTGAACTGGGGCATCGTGGCCAAGATCGACCTGGCCGAGATCCGGGCGCCGTTCATCCGGGCGGGGTTGCTCAGCGGGATGGTCGCCCTGGTCGCCATCCTGGTCGGAACCGCGTTTTTCTTCCGGATCACCAATCCGCTGATCAAACGGCTCAGCCAGACGATTGAAGAGCTGCGCCAGACCACCAATCAGGTCAAGGTCCTGAGCGGGATGCTCCCCATCTGCGCGGCGTGCAAGAAAATCCGCGATCCCAAGGGCAGTGGACCCAGCTGGAATCCTATATCGCCAGCCACTCCGAGGCCGATTTCAGCCACGGCCTCTGCCCGGAGTGCGCGCGCCTGCTCTACCCGGATCTGAAGAGCACGCAGAAGCCGACCTGAGCCCGACGCGCGACAGATTCGGCCTTGCGCCAAACCGCCAAGGCGCACAGAAGGCTGCTGCTCCGGCAGTCCTTCGAAATTGGCATGACGGGGAGCCACGGTTTCGACAAGCGTGCCCTGGCTGGCGGCGGAAAACCGCGGAAAAATAAAACTCCGCCTCCCTCCCCCTCCGGGGGAGGGAGGCAAACTGGCCGAGCTTTTTATATCAATTCCAGTTAATTGAGGCCGTTTCAGGGGAACCTTTTTTGCAAAAAAGGTTCCCCTGACCCTTCCAAAAAACTCTCGACCGGCTTCGCCGTTTCGAACGTTCAGATGGACAAATTCGGCGCGGATGGATTTCGCGCCTATTCGATGGATATTAACTTGAACTGATATTAGGGGAACTTTACGGGGTCGACAAAAAAACCGCCGGGTCGCCCCGGCGGTTTGGGTTTTGCGGAGTTAGGAATGCCTCGGCCTAGTGGGCCTTGTGGGCGTCGGCGTAGCGGTAGAAGACCTCCAGCATCAGCGCTCCCAGGGCCGTCTGTCCCACCCGGCTCCAGGACTTGCCCCAATGGTCCTTTTCATGGTCCCACGAGCCCTTGTACTCCTCGACCGTACCGTCGCGGCGCTGGAGCGTGAGCAGGGTTTCGACCATGGGCTTGACGAAGACCTGCCATTCCCGGCTGCGGATGCCCAGCTGGAACAAGCCCAGGGCCTGATAGTACCAGAGGTAGAAGTTGACATCGCCCTTGGCGCCGACTTGCGGCAACATGCCGGGCTTAGTGATATAGGCGGCTGTGGCCTTGACCAGCGGATCCTCGCGGGCCGCGCCGAGGAACTGTAGGCAACAGAGGGCCACGCCCGCCATGGCCGGACCACCCTTGCCGGCATTGGCCTTGACGTCGTCCATGGTCAGTTCCTTCTTCGCGGCCGGCTTGTCGCTATGCGGCGGGGCGGAGTACATGCAAGCGCCGGTCTTGGGGTCGACCGCGGCTTCGAAGTATTTCATGGCCTTGGTGAAGGTTTCGCGCTTGGTCTTGAGGCCCGCCACGCGCGCGGACTTGATGCCCATCACCCACCAGCCCGTGGGCGAGGTGTCGACGCGGTACTTGTTGGTCGGGTTGTAGTCCCAACCCCAAGTGTCGGGGCACTGGGTCCGCTCGGCGTATTCGACCGCGTCCTGGGCCACGGATTTGAGGCTGCTCTCGTCGCTCATGCCGTAGGCCTCGGCCACGACCATCAGGGCCAGGGCGGCCTGGTAGGAGTGTCCGCCCATGCGGCCGGGCTCCTTGGGGCTCTGCTGCTTGACCAGCCAGGCCACGCCGTTCTTGACGTTCTTCTTGTACTTGCCAAAGCGCGTGGAGTTGCCCGCGCCCAGGAAGGCCAGCAGGGCCATGGAGCTTACGCCCACCTTGACGTCGCTCTTGTCCTCGCGGCCGTTCTTGATCGGATCCCACGAGCCGTCCGGCTCCTGGTGGGCGGCCAGCCATTGCAGGGCCATGTCCACCGCCATCTCGGTCTTGGCGTTGCCGCCGCCGCGGCGCACGTTGGTCCGCTTGGCCGTGCCCAGGCGCGTGCCGAACCGGCCCTTGCCGCTGCCGTTGCCGGAGACGCCCATCAGGTTCGGGCCGGAGGTCTCGTTGCCCACATCGCCGATGCCGACCACGGCCAGGGGATCGTCCTTGGCCTCTTCGGAATTGTCGACCGTTTCGATCTCCGTGCTGACCTCGATGTCCGTGGTCTTGACCTGGGTGTCGACCTTGACGTCGGTCTGGGTGGTGATTTCGGTCGTTTCCGTCGGCTTCTCTTCCTGCGGCTTCTCCTCGAACTCGGGCTTCTCCTCCTCCTCCATGGTGGTCTTGACCACCACGCGGCGCGGTTTCTGTTTCTGCGGCGGCGGGGGAATCAGCATCAGGATGACGAACAAGGCCATATGCACCAGAATCGAGCCGACGTACCACGGGGCCGACTGGAGTTGGGCCGAGAGGGCCGCCGCCAGGGTGGCGTCGTCCTCGTCGAAGCGCGATTGCCGAGCCGGCGGCGCTTCCTCTTCTTCTTCGTATTCTTCCTCTTGGCGCGCTCTTCTTCTAACCATCTTCCCGCCCTCTTTTTAAAGAACCCTGGTTAGCAAATACTAACGAAAAAGAAGCGATCGGGTTCAAAAAAATCCGCAAAAAAACAACATTACGGCCTCGGAATCGAAATTCCGAGGCCGTTTGCGGTCCTTGAGTCCGGTTGCGGTTTTCTTTTTGGCCAGACCGCAGTGTTTCGCTAAGGACGTCATAGTTGGCTATAACTATAGGTTAGCCATGATGTTAAATGTTTTTTTTCGACGTCCCCTCCCCCGACCGTTTCGCTCCCCTTCAGTATCGGCGCCTTGGCGCCGGCTTCAGACCGCGACTTCTTCGCACTTGCCCAGGCTCTTGAGCGCTTTCATGGCGCCCGGGTAATCGTGGATCTCTTCGCCGACCCGGATCAGGGGCATGGTGTCCAGCTGGCTGTGCGCGGCCATGACCGCCACCGAGCCGTCTTCCCGCCAACCGTCATGCGGGGCAACATGATAAGCTAGATCATGTTCCTCGTAGGCATAGCCCATCTTCCGGATCTTGTCCTTGGCCGCTTCACACTTGCCGCAACCCTTTTTCGAATAGACACTGATAACCATTGATACCCCCTTGACCGACGCTTCCCATTGTTTACCAAAAATAACGGTCCGTTCCCCCCAGAACGGGAAATCACTTTTCAATTTTGGTCGTGTTTGGCGAAACAGAGCGGATATGAAACAGACATCCCAACTCCGCCTTTTTGTCAAAAGCCGAAATCGACTCGCCAACTAGATTTTTATTTTTTGCCTGCGACCAAAATTGCCTTGTTTTTGTTCTCACTGGTGTGAGAAGCATTGAAGTGTCAACTTGTACTGTATGGAAATCGGCGGCCGAATCAAGAGGAAAAAAACAAAATATCGAACCTCTCGCCCGGGTAGACCACTATATATAGTGGTATGGCATTTTGGCCGGGCGGCGTAACTCTTGGGCGGAAATGAGGTTTATTCAACCCGGGGCGAAAGCCGCAGCCCAAGATCTTGCGGCTAATGAAAAATCAATTTTCCTTACTCAAAGCAAATTCTGGCGCGCTTGGCCGGGGTCGAAAATCTGGCCTCATCGCCGCCCGCCAAAGATTTTCCAGCACTTCAACCAAAACCGAAAAAGGCCTTTTTACTGGGGTATTTGCCAAAAACCGCACAGAGTAGACTCCGGCGAAAAAGAATTCTGGCCAAAAACTCTTCTCGGCCTCTCCTCTTCCAGAAAACCAGCCCAGATTTATTGGCGTCCGACTTCGCCGCTAAAAATAAAGTTCGGCCCTTTATTTTTTTAATGCTTGTCAAATCAGACGTTGAGGTGATTTTTAAAGAGGATTGATCGTCTTTTTGGACAAAAAAAACTCCGCAACGGGGGTTAGGCTTAGACCACGGCCTCGACCCAGAATTCGCCCCAAGCGCTCTCCAGATGGCTGATTTTCAGGCCGGAGGCGGCCAATTCGGCCCGCAGGACGGGCTCGGTGTATTCCAGTTCGTGCTCCGCGTCGAGCCGCCATTCCACGCCCAACTCCCGCCGCAGCGGGGTCTGCCAGTCGCGGTCGAAGCGCGGTACGCGCAGCAGAAAGCGTGGAATTCCGTTCTGATTCCGCAGGCGGCGGAGGAAATCCGCCCGCTCGGGCAGGTGCTCCAGCACGTTGGAGAGAATCGCGCAGGTGAAGGTGCCTTCCGGTGGCTGGGCGAGCACGTCCCCGTCGCGGAATTCCAGCCGCAGCTCCGGTTGGGCGGCGGCCAACCGCCGCGCGTCCGCCAGGCGTTCGGCATTGCGCTCGATGCCGACCACGCAGGCGCCGCACTGCCGGGCCACCTCCCGGGCCACCTCGCCCCGGCCGCAGCCGATGTCCAGGACCCGGTCGTCCGGCCCCAGCCGGGCGCAGAAGAAGGCCGCGTAATTGAACAGCCGGTGCTTGGGATGCCGCCCGTTCTCGCGGCGCGTGGCGGCGGCCGCAACCTGGGCATTGACCAGGTCGGCGGCCGCGAACAGCTCGGGCAGAACCTGCTCCGGCGGCCCGGCCTGTGTGCGCCGCTGAAAGGTCAGCCGCAGACAGCGCAGGAACTGCCGCTGCGGCAGGCGGCCGGCCAGCCGGGCCAGCAGTTCGCCGGCCGCTTCGGCCAGGATGTTGGTCAATCTGCCCAAGACCGCGGACCTCCGGTTACGGGGGGTTCCCTATTTGCGCTTGAGCAGCAGGGTCCGCGACTGCGGCTGGCTCAGGCGCCGGTAGATCTCCTGGAGATTGGCGTAATCCGCCGCCGGAATCAGGACCGGGGAAAAGTTGACCGTGGCCTCGTAGACGAACCGGGCCCGGCCGCCGCTCTCCGGCGTGGCCGGTTGCAGGCCGGCGGTGATGGTGAGCTCGCCGGCTCCCTGCGGCGCCTGCCAGGTCAGGGCCGGCGGCGCCAGGCAGACGGTCGCGAAATCCGGCGGCAGCAGGATCTCCAGCCGCAGGTGCTGGCGGACGTAGTCGTCCAGCAGGATCGGGTTGTCGCGCTGGTCGGCGCGGAACACCAGCAGGTTTTCCAGGGTTTCGGGCAACTCCAGATAAAGATAGTCGCCGTCGCGCACGGCGTAGCGTTCGGCCTCCACGGCCAGTTCGTAGCGCCCCGGGTAGGCGGAGAAGTCGGTTTGCATTTCGCGGGTGGCCTTGGCCGCCAGGGAGATGTCGGCGACGGCCTCCTGCTGGAAGCGGTTCTTCTCCTCGGGGGGCATTTCGGCGAACTTCCGGCGCTGCCGGCCGTATTCGGCCCCTTGGTAGAGCGTGGTTTCGGTCAACTGGGCCCGGCCGTCGGCGGCCAGCTCGATCTTCCAGGCCTGGTCGTCCTTGTCCGCAAAGGCCGGGGCGGTCTCGATCCGCCCGAGCTGGCCGGTGTCCAGGAAGAGGGCCGGGCGGTCGGCGTGGTCGGTCGCGCCCAGGGCGGCGTAGTTGTCGGTGTCGTTTAGGTACACCGGCTGGTCGTTCAGCCGGGTGCGCACCAGCACCGTGCCGAGCCAGCCCGGATCGGGCAGCTCGGCCAGGGCTGCGCCCAGGCCCGGATGGGCCGGCGAGTCGGCGGCGAGCACGAAGTCGGCCGGGAAGCCCAGGGCTTCCAGCAAGGTCGCCAGTAGCACCGCCCGGTCGGCGGAATTGCCGTAGCCGTCCTGCAGGGTCCGGTCGGCGGGCGAGACGGCCGTGAGCGGGGCCTCGCCGAAGCGGGGGCCCGCCGCGCGGATCTGCCGGGCGACGAAGTCGCGGACCGCCGCCAGCTTGGCCTCCGGCGCGGTCAGGTCGCGGCCCAGGGTGGCCGCCTGGGCCAGAGTGGCGGGCTGCTGGCGGGTGGCGGTGCGCAGGGCCAGGGAGGCGGAACGGGCGTAGGCCGCCCAGTCGCCGGTCGAGGCGCGGATCGTGGGAACGAAGGCCCAGAGCGGCGGCAGCCGCTCCTCGCGGCGCAACCGGGGCTGATCGAGCGTCCGCCAAG
>CAYMGG010000265.1:0-8632 GCA_964389915.1 uncultured Planctomycetaceae bacterium | reverse complement strand
AAAGAGGCTCTGCTCGTTGATCAGCATCATCAAGGCCACGGCCGGCTCGTCCACCAGCCGCTTACCCGTGTGCTGATTGACGTGAGTGATGAACTGCGTCAGGTAACTCTTGGCCAATTCCTTTAACCGGGGATCGAAGAAGGCCCAGGGCCGGTGCGAACCGTAAACCTCAGCGCCGATCACGCCGTCGGCCGGCTGGAATTTGCGGGCCGAGAGGCCGGTCAGGGAGTCCATCAAGATATAGATGCCCCGATCCTTGAGACACTTGACGAAATAGTCAAACCGCTCGAGCTTCTCGCCGGTGATCAGGGTTTGTCGGTCCGGGCGGGTGTCGTCGATCAGCACGCCCTCGGTCAGATGCAAGCGGATCAGGTTTACGCCCAGGCGGGCCAGATTAAGCGCCGCCCGTTCGGCCTGATCGTGGGAGGGGAAGAGGCCGAAATGCGAGTGGACATTGTCGGCGAAGAAGCGGGCCCGCGTGCCATCGGCGAAGTAGAAATGCCCGTCGCGGCTCTGCAGGAAGCCGTGCTTGCCGGCCGGAGCGTCAAGCAAGGTGGAGAGGTCGACCAGCGGCTCGGCGGCCGGAAAGGGGCCCATTCGGAAAGGCACCCACTCCTCGCGCTGCTTATCAATCTGCGCGGCCAACAGATCCAGCGCATTCCCGCCCCGCCCCAGGGTCGCCCCCAGAACCAGCCAGATGGTCGGGTTGCCCTTTTCGCCCGAGCTATGCAGGACCAGCTTGGCCAGCGGCCGGTCCGGCCGGGGATTCTTCACGGCCGTGGCGAAGAGATAGACCGGACTCTTGACCGGATTGGCGTCGGTCAGCTTCACGGCCTTGGCGGAGGTGGCAAACCCGCCCCACCAGTCGCCCACGTCCCGCGCCGCCTCTAATTCCGCGCTCGCCCGCTCGCCGTCGGCATAGACGAACTCGACGCTACCGGCCTTGCGGCCGGCCGCCACCCAAGCGCCCGTATCCAGCAGATAAAGCCAGTCGCCCGTCTGCCCGTTCAGGCCGACCTCGGCCGACTCGGCGAAAAAGTCGTCGCCCGCCCGCAGGGCGATCACTGCCTTGCCGCCGTTGGCCGCCGGATCGAGCACGGCAAAGGGAATATCGCAGACCGAGCGCGGCCCGGACTTCAGGCCGCGCAAATCATTGTTGCCTTGGTCGGTCCAGCCGCCCTGCCGGTCGCCGTCGGCCTCGTCCTGCAGCCCCCGGTTGACCGCTCCACTCAGATCCAGTTTGGTCATCTCGCCCAGCGGGGCGCTCTTCGAACCGATCCGCACGAATTCCAAATCGTCGACCTGGACCGCGGCGCGCGCGCCCAGATTATCGTAAGCCGTGGGACGCACGGCCAGATACAGGTGCGTAGCCGGCGCGGACAGGGTCGCCAGCTTGATCTGGAATTCGTGCCATTCCCGCCCCACCCCAATTTTTGGCGTGCCCAGCCAGTTGATAAACCGATCCTGGTCGAGCGCCTTCGGATCCGCGCCGGCCGCCACGGTGGAGACGCCGATATAATTGCCGGCTGGAAGATCGGCCTCGGCCCGGATCCAGCCCTTCAGAACATAGACTCCCTCAACGTCCACCGGAATTCGCACAATCGCATAGGGCGCGGAATTGTCCAACTCATCGCGCACCACCAGGCAGTTCTGGCCGCCGTGGGCCTGGCCGGTTTCAACCTGAACGATATTCTTCAGCGTCTCGGCCGAAGCCTCGTCCCCTTTGACGCCCCAGGCCTTCCAGTCGCCCACCCCGGCCTCGAAATCCCACTTTAGGTCCGTATCCGCGCCGAACAGCCGGCCGGCCGCCAACAGCATTACCGCGCACAGTGACAGAAAGAGGACTGAGTGTCGCATGGAAGATCCTTTCCGCGAAAGTGTCGCCCGCCAACGGGCGTTCATGAATGAAATTTGTTATCCGACCGCCTGCTCCGCGTACGGCGACTCAGCCCGGGCGGTTTCCAACAGGGCGCAAATGTCGGCCGGCGGCACGTCGGGCTGGATGGCATGAACCTGATTGAAGACAAAGCCGCCGCCGGGAGCCAGAATCCGCACTCGCTCGCGCACATGGGCGGTCAGTTCAGCCAGCGGCACCTTGCCCAATACCCGCTGGGTGTCGCACCCGCCGCCCCAGAAGACGATCCGCCCGCCGTAGCGGGCCTTGAGCGTTTGCGGGTCCATCCCCGCGGCCGAGGTCTGCACGGGATTGAGGATATCCACGCCCATGCCGATGATATCCTCCAGTAGCGGCTCGATCGCGCCGCAGGAGTGGAGGTAAAGCTTCCAGTTCGTCTTGGCCCGCAGCCAGCGGCTGAATTTGCGATAGGGCGGAACGATCAGCTCGCGGAACAACTCCGGGCTGATGAGCGGCGCGGCCTGGGAACCGAAGTCGTCGGCGAAGACGATGCCGAAGGTATACGCCCCCACCGCCCGATGCAGCCGCGTGTAGCGCTCGATCAGGCCATCGCACTTGCGGTCCAATTCCGCGGCGACCCGCTCCGGCTCTTCCAACAGGTCCATCATAAACTCCGGCTGAGCGCTGAAAAATCCGCCGCCGAAATTCAGGGCTAGAGCCGAGGCGCTCGATTCGTAAAGCTTCCGCGTGCCGGCGGTCAGCCGGGCCAAAAACTCGTCGGTCAGTGGGGGATTGAGCGAATACCAGCCCTGGCCGTCCTCGGCATCGAAATACCACGAGGACGCCGGCTTGATAAACCGCGCCCCGTCGGCGGCCCGCAGCAACCAATCTCCGTTCGCCTGCAGGCGCAGGTCCAGCCCGGCCGGCAGGGCGACGGTGGTTTCGGCGAAAAGCGGATGTTCCTCCCAGTCCTCGACAAAGGTCGTGCCGTCGATCCGGCGCACGTCCAGGCCGAAATGCTCGATCACGTCCGCGTCGATGACCGCCAACTGCTGCATCACATCGCAGCAGCGAACCGGCCGCTCCGGCAGCCCCAGATGCCGGCGCAGCCGGGCATAGGCCACCACGTGAATGCCGCTGGCGCCGGTGGTGCCGCCCAGATCCAGGGGCACTCGGTCCGGCTCGGCATGACCTAACGCACAGGCAATTCTTTCGCGGCTGTTCATCTTCGGGTCTACTCCGCCAGCAAGGAAGCGTCGTCAATCCAGATCGTGCCCTGGGTCTCCTTCTGTCCGTCGGTGGGCGAGATCATGATCGAAATACGGTCGGCCGCGGCCGGCAACTTATCAATGGTCAGGTGAATCTCCTGCCACTCCCCGGTCAAATCGTACTGGCGCGTCTGGCTCGATAGCCAGGTTTCGCCTTGCAGGAATTGCGCGCCACAGAGAATCTTTGCCTGCGCCTGGCCCTTGACCCAGAAACTGAGCCGGTACGTCTTGTCCGGCTGCCTAGTGACGAACTGCACCGCATATGGCCGTTTGTCCGACCACTCGTCAGTCAATTTCAAGGAATATTTCCCGCCATGCGTCACCGTCTCGTCCCGAACGGCGACCTTTTTGAGGTCCGATTCACCCAGGTCGGTCGTCCCCCACGGCCTCCAGCCCTGATTGGCGGCCAATTCCTCCTCAAAACCAGGATTGAACAGCAGATTGCCTCCCGCCGTTTCCGCGGCCCCAACATTCGCACCCGCAGTCAAACAACCGAGCAGCCCCAAGGTCAAGCCACGCTTGAACCACCCCATTGCCTCTTCCTCCCCTAATTTTGAGTTCAATTTGGTTGTGCGGCAGGCGGCGATCACTGCTTGACCCGACGGTAATACCAATCCACGTCGCCGCCCTGCCCGGCCATGAGCTCGGACTGGCGTTTCCATTGCCCATGCTGATCGGCCCAGGCGACGCAGATACCGCCGGAATGGCGATCGCCTACCGGCGGATCGGGAAAGATCGCGGTTCCCGCGCGGGAGGGATGGTATAGATAGCCCAAATCCCAACTCCCGCCCGAAGTAGCCTGCCAGTCGGTAGTGTCGCCGGAAATTATGGTCTGGCTGGATTGACTGACAGAACTCGCCCTGACCCGGACACGGCCGCCGGGATGGTTGTCTCGGTAGCCGAAGAAATTCAGATCCCCCCCGCCCAGAAAGCCGCAGTTCCAGCCATAGCCGCTATTGACGCCGACAGAGGCGTTCTTGCCGGGGCACAGAAACGGGCCTTTCCACAGGCGCGAGTCGGAGACACTCGCCGCGTCGATGTCCAGAAAGGGGCCTATCTCCAAACGCCATTGCAGATAATTGCCAACAGAGTTGCTGCTGACCGGCAACCAGCCGTCCTTGGCGTCGGCATACATGGCCGTACCCAGGCCGATTTGTTTCTGATTGTTGAGGCAATACGCCTGCCGGGCCGAGCTCTGCGCTTTTTCCAGGGCGGGCAACAGCATGGCCGCCAGCACGCTGATGATGGCGATGACGACCAGCAGCTCCACCAGGGTGAAACGGCGGGCCTGATTCCGGCGGCTCCCGAACGGTTTCATGCTCTCTCCTTGACCAGTTCCGGCGCCAGCAGAGTTCGCAAGGGGGCGGCCTCGCCCCGCGCCAGGCGCGCCAACAACTCCACCGCCACCCGCCCCATCTCGGCCAGGGGCTTGACCACCACCGCCTGGGCGGAGGCGGCCGAATCGGCGTAATTCAGCAGCAACAGCTCGCGGCGCCCGCTGTCTCGCAGCTGCGCCTCGACCGCCCGGGCCTGGATGTCGCCATTGACCAACAGCACGTCGGGCGGCTCGGGCAGAGCCAGCAGTTCGGCGACCACCGCCCGGGCCTCGGTCTCGTCGTATTCGCACCAGCGCAGCCGACGCTCGTCGATCTCCAGGCCCAAGCGCGCGGCTTCGTCCAGAAAGCCGGCCCGCAACCGCTGGGCGCGGCGCACGACCAGGCCGCGCTCGTCGCCGGGCGGGCCCAGCAGAAAACCGCACCGCCGGCGGCCGGCGGCCAGGGCTGCTTGCAGAAGCGCTCGCACCGCCGCCGCGTCGTCGGGCAGCACGGAATGCACATGGGCCGAGCCGTGGTAATCGGCATCGAGCAGAACGAAGGGCAACCTCTGACGTTGGAGGCGGTCCACATCCTCGGCATACAACGGCCCGCCGACCAGCACCCCGCCCAACCGGTGACTTTCGATCAGGCTATCCAGGCAGGCCGTGGCGTCCTGCCCCAGCCGCTGACCCGAGGTGGAGATGAGGTGCACGGCCGCGCCCAATTCCTCGGCGGCGCGCCCTGCGCCTTGGATCATGGGCAGGGCAAAAGCCGTAACGCTGGAGAAATTCCGAATCGCCAGGCCGATGTCACGAAGGCCGGCCGGGGCTTCGGCGGCCGGCGCGCCAGGGCAGGTTGAACTGACAAAAGTTCCACGCCCGTGGCGGGCGACCAGCCACCCCTCGGATTCGAGTTCCAGGTAGGCATGACGCACGGTCATGGGGCTGACGCTCAGCCGCTTGGCCAATTCATAGATCGGAGGCAAGCGATCACCGGCAGCCAGTTCGCCGGCCGCAATGGCTTGACTGACTTGCTGCTTAAGCTGGCTGTAGATCGGCAGCGGAGCGGTCTTATCCACGCTCGGCAGCCACTTCGGCAAACTGGCAGTCATATCCACCTCCGCCTGCATTATATAAGACTATATAACTGTTGTCAAATTTTTCTACCCTAAAAACACCGCATTCATTTTCTCCACACCCCCCGCCCCCACAAACCAATCACTACGATACATCTTTTTCTTACAGGTATTTACACACATATAGGCCATTATTTTGCCAAAATCATTACTCCAAATAAACCTCGATTAACTTGACAACCTAGCTCTACCGTCTTATAGTCTTACATAAGTATGCGCCCGATTAAATACCCTTGACCGAAAGGCTGATATTAATGAACCTCGCCTGTTGGAGCTTCTCCCCTCGCTCTAGCCAGCTTGGCCTGCAAACGGCCGAATTCGGCTCTGTCTCTGGCCAGCTGACCTTTGCCGCGGCCCGGGCCGAAGTTAATGCGACCGACCTGACATGGAAAACCAAAGCTTCCGGCTGGCAGGCAGATTCCGGCCGGCTGCGGCTCGATTTGTCGCTCGGAAAGGCCGGCCTGCTCGTCCGCCTGACCAACACCGGCCGCACCGCCCTGCGCCTGGAGCAGGTCCGGCTCAGTCTACCGCCGGCTGCGTTCAAACCTGCGTTGGCGGTGGACGACTACACCCAGCTTTATTTCAGCGAAGTGCCGCTCCAATCCGCCGGCGTCCGGGCCCTCAACCGCGGCCAATCCTCTGAAACCGCGGTCCCCAGCCACACGGTCACGGTCCTGAGCGCTCCCGAAGGCGGCCCCGCCCTGCTCCTCGGTGCCCTGGGCCAGGGCGACTGCGGCGTCAGCCTCCACCTGATGCATGACTCGCCCCATCACCAGGGCAACTTCGGCCTGGAATTGCGGGCCGATTTCCGCTGCGAACTGGCGGCCGGTCAGTCCCAGGCTCTACCGGAACTCGTCGCCTTGAGCGGCACCGATCCCCTCGCCCTGCTGGCGGAATACGGCCGGCTCTGGCGGGCCCGGGTCAAGCCCCGTCCGGCCCGGCCGGTGCGCGGCTGGAACTCGTGGGATTTTTACGGCGGAGCCGTCGCCCAAGCCGACATGCTCACCCAGGCCGACCGGATGCGCGCGGACTTTCCCGAACTCACCCACGCGGTCATGGATGACGGCTGGCAGGTACGCTGGGGCGAGTGGACGGCCCACGAACGTTTTCCCGCCGGCCTGCCCGGTCTGGTCAAGGAGTTGCGCGCCCGCGGCCGCGTCCCCGGGATCTGGATCGCCCCCTACACCATGTACATGCACTGCCCGTTCGCGTTTAAAAACCGTGACTGCTTGGTGCACGACGCCACCGGCAATATCGTACTCCACCGCTATTCGAGCGGGCCGGTGGCGCTCCTGGACCCGACCCATCCCCAGGTCGCTCGCTATATCACCGACACCTTCCGCGCCCTGCGCCGGGCGGGCTTTGAATATTTCAAGCTCGATTTCACCCAGGCCCTGCTGGACCCGGCCGCGGTCAAGTTCCACGACCCGACCCTCTCGCGGCAGGCGATCTGCGCCCGGGCTCTGGAATTGATCCGCCGGGCGGTGGGCAAGGCCTACATTCTCTGCGGCACCTTCCCCTTCGCGGTGCTGGCCGGCCAGGTCGAGGCCGCCCGCATCAGCAACGACATTCACATCTACTGGTCGCACGTGATCCACGGCGCCAAGCAGGTGGCGGCCTGCCACTGGATGCACGACAACCTGTACCGCAACGACCCGGACTTCCTGGTGGTCCGCTCCGCCACGACCAGCCGCGACCCGCACCCGAACTACATCAACCAGGTCCAGCCCGTCGGTTTGGGCGAATGGTGGGTGCGGGGCCGGACGGCCACGGCCGAGGAGTTGCAGGTCTGGGCCTCGGTGGTGCTGCTCTCGGGCGGCGACCTGCTCTGCGGCGACAACCTGGCCACGCTCAACGCCCGGGGCCGCGGCCTGATCCGCACCTGCCTGGAGCACATCTGCGACCAGGCGGCCGAACCGCTCGACCTGTTTTCGGCCGCCCGGGCCGACCTGCCGCCCGCCTTCTGGCTGGGCCGTCAGGGAAAAGACGTGCTGCTGGGGGTAATCAATTGGACCGACACGCCCGACCGCCTCTGCCCGCCGGCTGCCGCCTTGCCCGCCGTCGGTTCCGGCATCCGGGAGATCTGGAGCGGACGGGCGGTCTCGGCCGAACAATTGGCGCAGGTTGAACTGCCTGCCCGTTCGGCCCAAGTCTATCGGTTCGCCCGCGCCCGCTAACGGTTCGGGACGAAACATGACGAGAGTTTTTTAAGGGGCCTGAGGGAACTTTTTTTTCAGAAAAGTTCCCCCAGGACAGAGAAGGAGTGGCGATGGTCAAAATAATCGATGTGGCGGCGATCCACTTCCAGATTCCCGACTCGCGCGGCGACGATCCTACCCGCGCCAGCCGTGAAGCGATGCACCAGACCAAATCCTCCCTGGACCGCCTGGAGGGCACAGGCGCGGACCTGGTCATAACTTGCGAAGGCGTCGAAGCCGTGGTCCAAAGCATGGCCGAAGCCGAGGCGGTCGACCGGCCGGGAGAGCTGCTCTCCCTTTACGCCGATTTCGCCCAGCGTAACGCCTGCGTGCTGGTCGGGTCGGCCAAACTACTGGAAGCCGGCCGGATCTACAACGCCCAGGTGGTGTACGGTCCCTCGGGCCAAGCCCTCGGTTGCTATCGCAAGGCCTTCTGCACCGCGGGCGAGCTGGAGCGGGGCCACGCCGCCGGGCCGGGCGCGACGGTGATCGACACCCCGGCCGGCCGGCTGGGCGGCGTCATCTGCTTCGATCTCAATTTTGATGAACTGCGCCGGGAATACGCGGCCCTGCGGCCAGACGTCCTGGTTTTCTCCAGCATGTTCCACGGCGGGTCGATGCAGCCGCAGTGGGCCTTCGAATGCCGCTGCTTCTTCGCCAGCGCCTGCAAGGACAACAGCAGCGATATCTACGACCCGTTCGGCCGGCGCATCGCCATCGCCAATTACCACTCCCGCGTGGCCCGCGCCCGGATCAACCTGGACCGCATCATGCTGCACCAGGATCAGAACATGGCGAAATGGCGGGATATCCAAACCAAATACAACAAAAAAATCCACATCAACATGGACGCGGACCTG
>CAYMGG010000264.1:0-8635 GCA_964389915.1 uncultured Planctomycetaceae bacterium | reverse complement strand
GGCCTTTGCGGTCGAAGGCGAGTTTGTGATACCAGCAGCCGTACATGGGGCGGTTCGGGTCGACCAGCACCCGGGTCGGTTCCCACTCGCCGCCCGCGCGCTTGCGCAGATAGGCCAGCTGGAATTTATAGCCGATCTGCGACCAGCGCATGACGCAATGGAGCGTGTCGTCGGGACCGCACATGAAGCCCAGATAGGTCAGGCCGCTCTGCTGGCCGGCAGCGCCCACCGGCTGGAGCGGCGTCCAGCCGGCGTAGACGTCGTGAGGTTTGAGCGTGTGGGCGTAGAGCATGGGGTTGTGGTGCGCGCCGAGGATGACGTGCAGATAGCCCTGGCTGTCGAGGACCAAGCCGGGCAGGTTGTGGTTGTCGGGTTTGCCGGTGCCGCCGCAGCCGAGCAGCTTGCTTTCGCCCAACTTGCCGGTCCGGCGGTCATAGGTGGCCACGTATTGCGGGGTGCCGCTCTGCTCGGCCAGCGGCTCGTCCGACGCCCAGGCCAGGTGGACCAGGTCGCCGTCGCTGACCACGTTGCTGGCTCCGCCCGAATGGACCGGCGGCAGCAGTACGTTATGGGCGATGAAAATCGGTTCCGGCAGGTACAGCTCGCCGTTTTTAACTTCGGGTAGATAGAGGTAAAGGTCCAGGTTGTCGCGGCATTCAAGCACGGCCGGGGGATGTTCCGTCCGGCCATGGCTCAGGGCCACCTCGAACTGGACGGTGCAGTCCGCGCGGGTCAGGGGCTGCGCCTGCCAGGAGCGGCCGTGGTCGGGCGAGAAGAGCAGCAGGTTGCCCTTGATGACCGTGCGCGAGACGTTCAAGGTCAGGTAGGCGTTGTCGGCCTGGTCGAAGACCACATGCTCTTCGGCGAAGGGGCCGCTGCGGAAGTCGCCGGACCAGCCGGGATACAGCTGTTTGACCGCAGTCACGAAATCCAGGTGCTGCCACTGGCCCTGCTCGTCGAGGGTGATCAAGTCCTTGTCCGTGCGGATATAGGGGCGATTGGCCCGGTCGAAGCTGACCACGCCCGGATAGAAGCTTGGGGCGTAACCGAATTTCTCGCGCTCGCCGCGCAGGAAAAAGTCGTAGGTCAGCGGGGCTTGGCCCAGGCCGGCGGGCAGTTCCGGGTTTTCTGCCGCCCAGCTCAGGATGGCGGCGCCTCCGGCCAGCAGTACGGTCAGCAGCAGCGTTCGGGTCATGAGACATCTCCTTCCGGGACGAGAAATGGCGGGTCAGGCTTGCGGGCCGTTTTCGGCCCGGGGCAGCGGTCGGCCGGCGGCTATTTACTCCAGTGAGCCAGCCGGCTGCCGTCCAGAGTGGTGGATTCGGCGTAACTCATGGAAGTGCTGTGGCCGTCGAAGAACAGGTAGTTTCCCCGGCCGGCGTGATTGCCGCCCATGCCGGTGGGTGACATGGGGTCGCGGGTGAGCTGGCCGTAAGGGAGCAGGTAATGCACCCGGGTGTAGGCGTAGCTGGTGATCACCTTGTCGCCGAAGCTGATGTTCCAGTCGCGGCCGAAGAGGTCGGCCCAATAATACTTTTCGCCCATGGTGACGATGAGCGAGGGCTGGCGGATCTCGCTCAGGCGGTAATGGCGCTGGCTGGCCACCGGGGCGCACATGACGCGGAAGAAATCCTTGTTCACCGCGTAATCGGTGTCATACGTGGGATAGTTGGGGTGCCGGGTGCCGTTCATCTCGTAACTCACCGCTCGCGGCGCGTCGGCGCACCTGATCAAGCCGGGATCGAGGGTCCGCAGGGCATTGTTGACGTGGGCCTGCTGGCCGAGCAGGATCGCCTCGTTCCAGACCCAGTCGTCGAAACCGTTGCCCGTGGTGGACGGATAGGCCGCGGCCGGCAGCCAGTCGGCGAAGTTGTCTTCATACATGCCGAAGGCCAGTCCGAACTGGCGGCAATTGTTCAGGCAGTGCAGGGCCCGGCTGGCCCGGAGCGCTTTGTCCAGGGCCGGCAGCAGCATGGCCGCCAGCACGCTGATGATCGAGACGACCACCAGCAGCTCCACCAGGGTGAAGGCCGCCTCACCCCGGCGCCGGCGGGGGCGTTCGGTATAGGGCAGGGCGCGAAAGCGCTGGGTTGCCGGCTGGGCCGGGGCTTCGGCGGGTGCCTGGTCCGTGGGCCACCGCGGCGGCAGGAACAGGGCGGGCTGCGGGGCACTGGGCATGTCTATCTCCTTCACGTCTTCGGAAACCGGAGCGGTCGAGGCCAGGCCGAATTCCGCCAGCTCCGGCCAGGTGATCAATTCCTGCGCCACGGCCGCCACGGCCAGAGCGGCCGCAGCGGCGGGTGGAATTTGTGGCGCAATTTCACGCAGCGCCCAGCGGAGCGACACCGCTTTGAAACCGCCTGCGTCGCGGACCTCGTCCGGCGGAACTTCGGCCACGGCCAGCACGACCGGGGGCAAAGCGCGCTTGGTGAAGCCCGGCGGCACGGTCAAATAGATGCGTTCCCGCGCCGCGGGGAGCAGTCCGTAATGTTGGAGAGCGCTGTAATGACTGACGACTCCTTGAGTATAGCCGGCTTTACTGCGGGTCCATAATGTCCAGCGAGCAAAATCCGCTTCCAGGCTGTCGGGATATCCAGGCAGCCGAAAAAGGCCCCAATCGACATGCAGCCAATTGCCGGCCTTGACATGGTAGGAATGATTGTTTTTGACAAAGCCGGCGGCTTGGGCCTGCTGGGCGGTGAAGTAACCTTGTTGCTTGGCGGCCAGTTTGTCGAGCTTGATCATCTGCGCGCTCAAAATATGAGCCAAGGCTTTGAAGCACTTGGTTCAGCATAGCGCCAGGTTTTTAGTTTGTCAAAAAAGCCGACTCTAGAGTGCATAACTGAGTACATAAACTGCGATTTAATTCATATGTAAGATGTTAATTATGTAGACATTCAGAAAATGTACATAATAGTGGTCGTGGTTGATTAATCACGGAGTGCAGGAATTCAAGTAATTACGAATTTAACGGCCTGAATAATTAGAATAAAGAGAAATGGAGAGAATTTTTCGAAACGATTCAGGATCATTTTTTAAAAAAAGATGCTCCTGGATCGGGAGCAATAACTTTAAGTTGCTATGGAAATACAACAAGTTTAGCGGGGTATTAACTGGCGGTTTGGGTCAAGTGTTGATCACTTTTCGTAGTTAATTCCTAGGCAGGCTTGGGCCAGGTCTTTGGCGCATTGCAGGGGGATCTGGCAGACCATCCGGGGGTTGGCTTTATCCAGTCCCAAGGCCCAGGAGATGGGGGCCGGTTGGGGAGTGATTTCGCGGAATTGGCGCGCGAGTTCTACGCCGGGCAGGGCTTCGGACAGTATGCCTTGCCCGGCACGCTCGGCCGCCGCGTCCAAGGCCAATTGGGCATAGCCCAGGGCATTCAAATTGCCCACCGCGATCGGAGCGTTGGTGTCGCCGATATTGATGAAATGCTCGCGGTAGGCCAGGGTCTGGCCCAGACCGCCCTGGCCGCGTTTCAGATTGGCCAGAACCTTGGCCAGCACGGCCATGAGCTGGGCCTCGTCCGCCGGCCGGTCGGTTAGCGCCGGTACGACCAACGCGGTCAGCCGGCCTTGATTGGCGACCAGGTAGTTGCGTTTGAAATCCCCTCCCCCCATCTGAAGGGCCAGTTGCAGCCGGTCGGCCGTGGCGCCGGCCCCGCGGACCGCCTGCGGCTCGACCGTCAGATTCAAGCCGATCTGCTGCTGGTCAAGCACCTCGGTCACGTTGCGGGATTTGAGCAGCCTTTGCATCTCGGTCAGCAGGCGCGGATAGCTGTCCTCCCGTCGCCAGGCGATCAGCTTGACCAGGACCGGCTCCCGCAGTTCCTCGCGCCCGGGCCGGGAGACGTAGGTCAGGCCGCCGGCCGCGGCCTGGGGGCCGGCTTCTTCCAGGCGCTGGAGAAATTCCTGTAGGTCGGCCCGCAGATCCTGGCTAACCACGCCGCCGAAAGCCGCGGCTCCCGTCTCGCCCAGCAGTTCGAGCAGCTGCCGGTCGAGGGCCGGCCAGATCGTGGTTTCGGAATAAGCGACGCATTCGGCCGGCAGGGCCTCGGCCAGTCCTGGCTTGCGCGCGGGCGCGGCCGCCAGCAGGGTTTGCAGCCAGTTGCCCGGCAGGAGCCGCGTGCCGGCCGCCAAGCGGATCTCCCCCGGGGTGAAGTTTACGGTCAGTTCGGTCTGCAACGTCTGGATCCAGATTCCGCGGGCGCCGGCGAAAAATCGCTCCAGGCCCCGCCCGAGCGGGGTCTCCTGCGGTTCGACCGTGGAGTTGCGGTCCTGGACGATGTCCTCCACCAGGTGGCGCAGGCCGAGGGCGGCGGCGTCGCCCGCGACCTTGGTCAGCCGCTGGTTGTCGATCACCACCGCCAGATCGTCGCGCCGCGAGGATAGCGCGCCGTCGAGTCCCAGTTGCAGATAGAGGTCGCGGGCCTGCTTGACCGCATCGAGCCCCTCGCCGAACAGGGCGATCCGGCCGTGGGCGAAGGTCAGATACAGCAGGGTGACGGTCTCGACCAGATCCTCCTTGAAGGTCGTGACGTCTTCGATCGTGCTGTCTTCGCGCACATTGGCCTGGCGCGCCAGCAGCCGCCGGTAGTCGGAGCTCTCGGCCAGCCGGAACGCCGCCACCCAGGGGCTGTCCGGCCCGGCGGTGGAGTTAAAATAGAGGACCTCCATGAAACCGTGGGGGTCGAGTTCCTCCAGCGCCGGGTTGCGCAGGAACCGGCCGGCCAGCACCGGGATCGGCCGGCGCAGCGGATTGCGCGGGTCGAGGTCGCGCTGGCCGGGATTGAGCTCCCCCAGGAAGGTTTCGGTCCGTTGGCTGGTTTGCTGTACGTCGGCGATCCGGGCGACGGCCAGCAGGTTCGGCGCGCGGCGGAAAAGTTCGTCCGGCTCCAGGCCGAAGGCGGCCGCGCCGGCCCAGAGGCCGGCCAGAACGCCCGCCAGCGCGAGGCGCAGGCGGGCGGGGCGGAGCGGTTTCGCCGCGGCGGCCGGCCGGCTCATGTGCGGACCTGGCCGTCGCCCTCGACCAGCCACTTGTAGGTGGTCAGCCCCTCCAGCCCCACCGGTCCCCGGGCGTGGAGCTTGTCGGTGCTGATGCCGATCTCGGCGCCCAGGCCGTATTCGAAGCCGTCGGAGAAGCGGGTCGAGGCGTTGACCATGACCGAGGAGCTGTCCACCTCGCGCTTGAAGCGGTTGGCGGCCATCACGTCGCGGGTGACGATGGCGTCGGTGTGGCGCGAGCCGTAGGTGTTGATGTGGCGGATGGCGTGGTCGAGGTCCGGCGTCACCGCCACGCTCAGGACCAGGTCGAGGTATTCGGTCCCCCAGTCTTCCTCGGAGGCCTCCTTGACCGCCACGCCGGCCGGTTTGGCCAGCCGGCGGACCGTAGCGTCGCCCCGGATCTCGACCCCCGCTCGGCGCAGCTCCTTCAGGCAGGCAGGCAGGAATTCGCGCGCCACGGCCTGGTGCACCAGGAGCGTTTCCATCGCATTGCAGACGCCCGGTCGCTGGACCTTGGCGTTGAACACGATCCGCTGGGCCATCTCCAGGTCGGCGGCGGCGTCCACATACACGTGGCAGATGCCGTCCAAGTGCTTGATCATGGGGATGGTGCTGTACTCCATGACCGTGCGGATCAGCCCCTTGCCGCCCCGGGGCACGACCACGTCGATGTACTGGTTGAGCTTGAGCAGGGCCGGCACCAGTTCGCGGTCGGTCACGCCCACCACCTGGGCCGCCTCGGGCGGCAGGCCCGCTTCGGCCAGGGCCGCGCCGATTAGCCGCCCCAGGGCTTGGTTGGTGTGCTTGGCCTCCTTGCCGCCGCGCAGGATCGCGGCGTTGCCGCTCTTCAGGCAGAGGCTGGCCGCGTCGATCGTCACGTTGGGCCGCGATTCGTAGATGATGAGGGCCACGCCCAGCGGCACGCGGACCCGCGAGAGGCGCAAGCCGTTGGGCCGGACCCAGCCGTCGAGGATGCCGCCCAGGGGATCGGGCAGGGCCGCCACCTGGCGCACGCCCTGCACCATCTGTTCCAGGCGTTTGGCGTTGATCGTCAGCCGGTCGAGCATCGCGCCGGTGAGGCCGGCGGCCTTGCCGGCCTTGAGATCCTTGGCGTTGGCGGCGGCGAGGGTCTTGCCGCCTTTCTCCAGTCGGCGAGCCAGCGCGCTCAGCACCGCATTGCGCGTGCCGCCGTCGGCGCGGGCCAGGGACGGCGCGGCTTCGCGGGCGCCGCCGGCCAGCTGCAAGGCGAGGGCTGCGAACTTGTCCATCTTGTCTCCTAAATAAAATTGATGTGCGGCGGCGGCGCGCCGGCGGGCGTCTGGAGTTCTTCGCCCTCTTCCTTCAACTGCCAGAGCACCTCGTTGACCTTATGCTGCAGGCAAAGCGAGCCGCACATGCTCCGGGCGTCGAACTGGGGCGAGGCGATCAGGTTCATCACCTCCCAGTAGCGCTCGCTCTGCCAGATCTCCTTGAACGGCTTCTCGGCCAGGTTGCCGATGTGGAACTTTTTGTATTTGTTGCTGAACAGCATGCCGCAGGGCGCGACCAGACCCGAACCGGAGAACTGGACGATAAAGGGCGGGCCGAAGCAGCGCGAGTAGGTCCGCTTACCGCCGCTCAATATTTTCGACCACTTGGCCTTGACCAGATAATCATCCGAGCTCAGAGCCTCGGCCTTTTTCAGCAATTCCACCAAGGCGTCGTACTTGGAATAATCCACGCCCAGGGTGTGTTCCTCGTCGTCCGAGCAGTGCTTGACGACCAGATAGTCCACCCCCAGTTCGCGTCCCAGTTCCGCCAGGGGCAGCACCTGATCGGCGAATTCCGGCAGCAGCACCATCTGCAGCCCCAGCGTCACCGGCCAGTGGTTTTCGCGCTTGAGGGCCACGGCCTGGCGGGTGGTGGTCAGCACCCGGTCGTAGCACTCCGGCGCGCAGCCGTGGATCTCGCTGTAGCGCTGCCGGTCGCCGGCCGAGATGTTGAAGCGCAGATACGTCAAGGCCGGCAGGATCTGCGGCAACTCCTCGGGCTTGAGCAGAAAGCCGTTGGTGCCCAGGGCCATGTCCAGCCCGTTTTGGCGGCCGTGGACGATGGCCTGGGCCAGGTGCGGGCTGCAGGTCGACTCGCCGTCGGAGACGAAGCTGATCGCCTTGACCCCGATCTCGGCGGCGTCGTCCAGAAAGCGCCGGATCACATCCCAGGTCATGCGCTTCTCGTCGTTGGCCTGCAACTGGCCGTAGCAGTAGACGCAGCGGTAGGAGCAGCGGCGGGTCAGGGCGCAGTCGATGGTGATCGGCGCGATCCGCTCGCCTCGCAGCCAGGCCTCCACCCGGTCGCGGTGCCAGGCCAGTTTGGTGCCGTCGAGGATCAGTTGGCTCATGCCTCGGCTCCTTTTGCCGCGTTCGGCGCGGCCGCGCCCCGCTGGTCGCCGGCGGCGTGCCGGCGGGCGGTCTGCGAGTCGGCCGCGAAATGCCGGGGCAGGCTGGCGTCGGCGCGGAAGTAGACGTCCTTGACCAGGTGCAGATAACCGCGCATGACTTGCAGGAGCGAGGGGAAGCTGACCGCCTTGGACCGGCCGTGCGAACGCAGGCCCAGCCGGTAGGGCACTTCCGCGAAGAGGTAGCCGCGCTTGACCGAGCGCACCAGGATGTCGGTCTGGAAGAAGAAGCCGGTGCTGTGGAAGTTCAGCTCCTTCAACACCGAACGCCGGTAGATCACGGTTCCGTTGGTGTAGTTGAAGTACACCAGGAACGTGGTGTTGATGATGAACCGGTAGGCGAAGGAGAGGGTGTTGCGAAACAGCGACCGCACCTCCTTGTTGTAGACGAAGGGGATCACGATGTCCACGTGCTCGATCAGGCGGAAATAGCGCAGCGTCTCCCAGGGGTCGTTCTCGTTGTCCCCGGGCAGCATGCAGACGAACTCGCCCCGCGCGGCCTCCACCCCGTCCCAGAAGGAGGCGCCCACGCCGTGGGGCGTTTCGTGGATCACGGTCCGCACACGCGGATCGCGCGCGGCGTAGTCGGCCACGATTTGGCCGGTGGCGTCGCGGCTGCCGTCGTTGACCACCACGATCTCGCCGGCGATGCCGAAATCGTCGAAGGCGCGCAACGTGTCGTCCAGCGCGCCGGCGATGTTGGCCGCCTCGTTCAGCGCGGGCATGACAATGGTCAGAGCCGGCGCGGAGTTTGCATTTTCCGTCATGGGCGATTCCATTTTTCAGATTCCGAGGTTCGGGAACCTCGATAATTTGCCTTAAGGCTTGAGGGAACTTTTTTGAAAAAAAGTTCCCTCAAACTCCCTCAAAAAACTTTCCCCGGCTTCGCCTTCTTCGGCGTTCAGCTGGACAGAATGCGGGGCGATCGGTCTGCGGCGGCAAAATTCAGGGCCACTGCTCCCGGCTCAGACGATCTCCCGGACAGCCTGGACGATCTGGGCCGCACCCGGATAATATGCCTCTTCCAGGGCCGGACTGCAAGGCGTGGGCGCGTCGGGAAAGCAGACGCGCTTGAGCGGCGCCTTGAGCATGCCCGGATCGCGCTCGCAAATCAGCGCCGCCAGTTCGCCTCCCGCCGAGCCGGTCTTCCAGGCCGGATCGGCCACCACCAGTCGGCCGGTCTTGGCCACCGATT
>CAYMGG010000263.1:4676-8648 GCA_964389915.1 uncultured Planctomycetaceae bacterium | reverse complement strand
CACTGGGAGGAGCTGCCGACCAGCGTCAAGGAGATCGGCACCTATCCGGAGGAGATTTTTGCCGGCTGGGAAGCGGTCAAGAACCGGGTCGGCGAAAAGGAGATGGCCCAGATCCCCTTCGGCGCGGTGGCCATGTACAGCTACGCCGACAAGCTCGCCTGCGGCCTGCAACAGTTTATGGCCGGCGCCCGCAAGTTCAGCCTACCGAGCCTTTCGCGCGCCGACCTTTTCTCGGCCAATCGCGAAACCGAAGCGGTCTGCGGCATTCCGTTCATGACGGACGTGGATGACGACAAGGCCAAGGCAATTCTCAAAGGTTGAATTACAATTCGAATCGCCGCTTGATTCGCCGGGCCGACGCAAGTTCAAGCGTCGGCCCGGCTTGGTTTTTGTGGCGGGATACGATATCTAGCGGGCAACCGATCCGCCGATTTATAGGCGGAAATTGCGCCCACCTTCCGGGTGCCCAGTCACATCGCGGACGATGTTGCAGGCCGCGGCCACTCGCTCGCTCATCGCGCCAGTAAGGCAGGTTGTGTCGCGGAAAACGAACTCTACGAAAAAGTCCTTCCCAATCTCAAGCGTTTCAACAAGATGATTCCGAAAATCGACGGGGTCAAAAGCCGTGCCGCACAATTTAAGCGGAACCGGCTTGCGGGACCAGATGATGTCTTTGCGGCAGCCGGCGGCCAGTTTTTCCTGGTCGCACCAGGGCGTTACGCTTACCTTGTGCAGCCCCGGCATTTTTTGCAGGTGCGGCATGAGATGATGCACTGGTTCGCAACAGCCGAACTTGAGACGCGAAAACTTTTGGGAAAGCTTCGCCATGTGCGGCATAAAGAATTCGGCAAACATATCGGGGGAAATTCCGGTGGCCTCTTGCGCTTCGAGGTAGCCCCAGCGGTCAACGCTGCGCATGGGACCCGCCGAATCCCTGTTGTCACCTGAAATTCCAACCGAATATTGCGAACTGCCGGAACAATATCCCTGGTTGCCGTCATCATTGGCAATCAGAAGTCCCTGTTCCTCCTCCCAGGCACCGAGTGCGAGGTTGTCCTCGACCAAGTGGGTGAACAGGCGATGCACGGAGTCGGGGTTTTCGGCCATTTCAAGAAATAGCTCCTCCATGCCCATCAGGTGCACCGCTTTATTGGCGAAACCGTCGCTGTAATAGGAACTCGGCCGCCCGACGACCACGGGCAAAAGTCCCTTGAAAATTTCGGCCGCGAATTCCGCCAGCGCGAAGGTCTTTTCCTTCTCGAGCGTCAAAGTCCTCCGCTTCAGTTTGCCAAAATCTCTATCGATATCCTTGATCGGCTTGTTGGATTCATAGCCCAAGGAGCCGCCCCGGCCATCGGCGGCCCGGACGAAAGTCAGTTCGGGGCAGAAGGAGGTGATGGGCGTGATCCAGTCGACGACAAATCGATCCGGAATAATGCGGTCGTCGTCGATTTTTTCGTACGCAACGATAGCCCTTAACAATCGAGCTTCAAGCCATCTCCCCTCGTTGGAAGAGCATTTAAGCTCTGGAGTCAGGTCCTTTAAAAAAGATCCATTATCCTCGATGTGAAAGGGGCAGGTCTTGCTTTCCTGCTGGTTATGCGACCGCCATTTTTCCCGCCGCGCCGCCATCGTCGCGCCCTGCGCATAGTCGGCGTAAGTGGCGGCGAGCTTCCGCAGCTGAACAGATTCCGTCCGTTCCATGGGCATCGTTCCCTTATCCACGTTTTGCCAATCGGGGTCAGTGCTCTGTGCAATTTCAAGCCATCAATCGTTCTGTTTAACTGCGCTATATTGCGGTTGTTCTTCAGGTAATGGTTACATTTTAAGGCATATATAGCGCTAAACAAGCCCAGGATCTTGCTAATTAGCCAAGATTATTGCTCTGCCGAGACGTTGCCGTCGCCAAACAGCCCTGCGCCCGCGACCAGGCCAACCTCAGGGCGCCGGTCCGGACTCCCGATACGAACGCTCTGGCCGAGAGTCATCTCGGCACCTGAAGGCGGAGGAAATAAAGCGAAGCCGGCGTTTCGCCTAGAGGCAGGAACAACCTCGCAATTTGGAATTTCTTTTCCAATGAAAATTGACGGATGATATTTCCAGTTTCAGCCCGGAAATGCTGCGGTTGACTCGCCGCTGGCTGCCCTCGTGCCGTGCGGATTTTGAAAGAAGATCGGCAGGTTTAGTGCGAAGGGGAACGCCCAATATCGGCAGTGGAGCTTCGAACCACTAATTCGGCCGGTACTTCGCGCCCTACGGGGGGCTCGCCGTCCGCCAGGCCGGCCAGGAACCCGACCGTCTGCCGCCCCATCTCGTAGGCGGGCAGCCGGACTGTGGTCAGCGGCGGCTCCTGCGCGGCGGCGGCCAGACAGTCGTGATAGCCGACCACGGAAAGATCAGCCGGCACGCGGCGGCCGGCCTCAACCGCCGCCCGCAGCGCGCCGAAGGCCCGCAAATCCGTGGCCGCCACCAGCGCGGTCAGATCCGGCCGCCGCGCCAGCAGTTGCCGGGCGGCCGCCTCGCCGTGATCCGCCTGCCCGCCGCACTCGGCCAGCAGTCCGGGATCGAGCGAAACGCCGGCCAGCCGCAGGGCCTGCGCATAGCCGTTATAGCGCTCCTGAAAATACCACTCCGTCAGCGGCCCGTTGAGCAGGGCGATGCGGCGATGCCCCAAACTTAGCAAGTGCTCGACCGCCAGTTGCAGCCCCTTTTCGCGGTCGGTGTAGATGCGGCTATGCTCGACGTCCTTCTTGGCCCCGTCGACGACCACGTAGGGAAACCGGTCGGCCCGCAGCCGCTCAATCACCGCTTCGTGGCCGCGCAGGCCGAAAAAGACCACCCCCCGGCAGCCGCCCGGCCGGAAATGCCGGGCGAAAATCTCGGGTGTCACCGGCCCGGCCGGCAGGTTCATCAAATGACCTTGCCAGCCGGCCTCATCGGCCGCGGCGGTCGCGCCGCGCAGCCCGTCGTAGAAGAGATGCCAGCTGTAGGGATTGGCGGAACTTTCCAACTGACCGTTGGCGGAGACCAACTCCAGGCGCGGCTGGCCGACGGCCAGGCGGGCGACGTTGACGAACGTGCCCTTGCCCCGGATGCGGTAGAGCAGATCCTCGGCCAGCAGTTCGCCCAGCGCCTGCCGCACGGTCAGGCGCTGGACGGCGAAACGCTCGCTTAATTGCCGCTCGGTGGGCAGAGCCCAGTCCTCGCCGCCCGGCGCGGCCTCGGCCCGCGCCCGGATATGAGCGCGCAGCCGCGCGGCGATCTGCCGGTAGAGCGGAATCGGACTGCGTTTGTCCAGTTCGCCGCGGATCTCCACCCCCAAACCCTTTCATCGCGCCGCATACACGTATTCGCCCTTGGGAAAAATCGCGGGCACCAGCAGCAGAAACACCGCCGCGAACGCCACGCCGGCGGCATACAGTAGAAACAAGGTCTGGTAGCGGCAGACCAGCAGCTCCCCCAGCCGCCACTGCTCGGCCAGCACGCCCGACCCCAGCAGCAGCGACGACATGACCCGGGAGCCGCCCCAGCCGCCGTAATAAAAAGCGCCGCAGAAGGCCATGGACAAGGCCCGGGCTCCCGGCGCGGCCAGGGCCAGCATCTCCGCCGAGGTCACCACCGAGGTGGCCGCCAGGACGAAATTATAGGCGAACAGCAACGCGCCGATCAAAGCCAGCGCCGCCGGTCCGCCCCGGCTCGTGAAGAACAGCGCCAAGTTCGCCAGCATAAGGGCCAGATGAAAAACCAGCAAGGCGTTTCTCACCCCCCACCGCCGGACCAGCCCGCCCGCGCCCAGGTAACCGGCCAGCAGTCCCAAGACCGCTCCGCCCGAGATCATGACCACCACGTTGTCCGGCGCGAGCAGGTGCTTTTTCAGATACAGCGCCGTCAGCGGCACGGTGCCACAGGCCGCCAGATTGAGGACGAAGATATAGATGGAAAAGCCGACCAGCGGCTTGCGGCCGACTACCT
>CAYMGG010000263.1:0-4666 GCA_964389915.1 uncultured Planctomycetaceae bacterium | reverse complement strand
CTCGGCCAAGCCCGTTCCGGCGGCCGGTGCCGTCTGCCGGAGCGTTGAAAAGTCCGGAATCCGGCGGATGAAGAAGATCCGGCCAATAAAGATCAGGAACGCGACCAGCAGGATCAGTTGCAATCTTCCGATCGAAGCCTCCGGCCCGATCAGCAGGCCGGTCGTCAGCAGAAAGCCCGCCGCGGCGGCCTGATGGGCGAAACGCATCCGGCTGAAAAAGGTGACGCGCCGCTCCCGGATCAAAAAAGTGTCCAGCAACGGAAACCAGCCGGCCACAAAGCCGGTCTGACAAATGGAAAAAAGCAGGATCGCCCCCAAAAGCCCGGCGGCCGCCCCCGAGCCGAACCCGGGAGCGGCCACGGCCAGCAGGTAAGCGCCGGCGGCCAGCGTGCAGGCCCGCAGGATCAGCCGCCGGCACCCCCAACGCTCGGCCACACCCGCCAGCGGAATGATCCCCAGTCCGTTGATGAAGGGAAGCAAGGCGGTGGTAATCAGGGCGAACATGTCGCCCGCGCCCAGCCGGTCGGCCAGCAGGATGATCACCGCGCTGTCGGTCAGGACCGCCTCGCCCAACACGCCGCAACAGGAAGAGAGCGTAGCGTTCCGTTCGGCCGAACCCCGTTCCGTCGGGGTCGGCCCCGGCGACTCCAAAATCTGCGCAGCCATCGTTCTTTCTCAGCCTTTAATATAAAATCAAGATGAATAGTGACTGATTTTGGGGAACCTTTTTTGCAAAAAAGGTTCCCCAAGCCCCGCCAAAAAACTCTCATCCGGCTTACCAGGACCGAACGTCAATCGGTCATCAACAATTTAAGTTGACCTAAGAAGCAAGAATACGAGTTCAATGGACCGTACCCGCCGGCACCTGCATCTGTCGCTCACTCCTCCCGCTGGTATACGCGCACATAATCGATGACGAAATCTATCGGATAGGTCGCGTTGGGATCGATCTCGCCGATCCAGCCGTTGTATTGAAACAGCGCCATCAAGATAAACATCTTCTCCTGCGGAGTGGGGCCTTGGTAGGTTTCCAGCCTCTCCCCGTCCAGATACCAGTCGATCCGTCCCTCCTGCCATTCCATGGCCCAGACATGGAATCCATCAGAGACGTCCTGGGGCAATTGGCGCAGATGATGGGCGTCGGGGGTGAAATGCACGTTAAGGTCGACCTTGGATTCGTGGTCGCCGATATGCCGCGCCTGCTGCTCGAAGATATCGATCTCCACCACGCCGTCTTTTTTCCTGACGCCCTCGGGGGTGTATTCCTGTTTCGTGGGATCGGTCTGGTGCAGCCAGAAAGCCGACATCAGCCCGTTGCCCCGGGGACATTGGGCGCGCATCTCGAACCAGCCGTATTTCTGCGCGAATTTCTCCAGAATCTGAAACTCCGCCGGGGTGGCGCCGAAACGATGATCGGAAGTGGTGAAGCAACTGACGCAGGGCGTGCTTTTATCGGGCCGGAACGGCAGGTCTTTGCTAATGCGCAAGCGAAGCGCGCCGTCCTGGATCACATAATGGGCGTTGTGGTCCACCCAACGACTGGGCACGCCGATCCGCTGGAAATATTCCTTTCGGCCGGAGCGATAGGCCGTATACCAGTACATGTCGTTCACCTGCGGCCGGTCGAATTCGTCATGAAACGTCAATCGCCAACCGGGCTTTTCTAAAGCCGGCACTACGGAATGGTTATTGCCCATTTCAAATCTCTCCTGCAATTCTTTCGTCAATGGCAAATCCGCATATGACTCTCACTGACTCCGGCAACTTCATTTGCCGCCGATGATGCGGATCAGTTCGGGGCTCAGCGGCCGACGGTCCCAGTCGTCGACCAGGCTGAAACGATTGGCGTCGTAAGGTGCGCTTAGATAGTTCCAAGCCGAAAAGGCGATGCCGTTGGCGGCGCAGAACTCGATCACGTCGCGATAATAGTTCTCGCGCGACTTGAGGTCGGCGTGGCGGATCACCCCGAATTCGCCGCAGTAAAGGGCCCGGTCGTGCCGCTGGACAAAATCCCGCGCCGGTTGCAGGCTGGCGTAAAGATATTCCCGCCCCATCCGCTCGTACTTGGCCAGGCCGGTCACGTCCCACTGGGCAAAGCGCCGAAAACTACGGTACGCTTCAATGTCGCCGGGATATTGCAGGTACCGGTTGTAGGCGGCGATCACCGGAATGATGACGGCCCGCTGGTGGGTGAATTCGCACGGATCGTAGCAGTGGAAGGTGTAGACCACGTTCGGATCATCATGGACGGCCAGCTCGGCCAACTTGCCCGGCGAATTGTAGCAGTTGCAGCCGACCACGATGATGCGCTCGGGATCGATCTCCCGGATGGCGGCAATGGCGCGGGCGGCCAAGGCGTTCCACTTCTCGCTGTTGGCCGAGGTGATCTCGTTGAGCAGTTCGAAGGCTACGTTGCGCCCTTCACCCCGGTAGTGCCGGGCCATTTCGCGCCATAAGCCGATGAAGCGCTCCTGCTCGCGCCCGCCGTCGAGCAGCACCTCGCCCGGATATTCGCAGCTCGCGCCCGCGGCCCGATGCAGATCGAAGACCACGTTCAGTCCGTTGGCCTTGCACCAGGCCACCCCCCGATCCAACAAATCGAAGCCCCAGGATTTGAATTCTCCCGGACGGTCGTCGTCCTCCAGAATCAGATAATCGAACGGGAAGCGGATATGGTCGCAGCCCCAGGAGGCGATCTGGGCGATGTCGGCCTCGGTGATGTAGGTGTCGAAATGAATCCGGTCGCCCTCGGTGATGATCTTGCTCAAATCCTCGGGAATGAAGCGCAGGCGCTTGTAATTGGTCAACCAACCGCCGATTCCGACCCCGCGCATGTAACCAGAGAATCTTTTCATTGCGGCATCCTTTTCATAGTTTACTGTAGGCATTTTCAATCAAACCAACCATATTCTTGCTATACCTGCACTATACCTTTTACCCGAGCGTTTGTCAAACCGGATTTTTGGCCACGCGTACGAATGGTCTGCCTAGGCCCGACTTTAAGCAGCGCAATTCCATCCTGGGCGTGGTGAGTGGAGACTTTTGCCTGCTTGACAACCGGCATGAGACTGTGTATAGTGAAACATCACAACTGAAGGCGAAAGATATCGTCTCGCTCCAGCCTCTGCGCAGAAAAAGGAGCCCCCATGCCCGGCGGGACTGTCCGCAACCGCTTCACCCTGGTTGAACTGTTGGTGGTGATGGCGATCATCTCCGTGCTGGCCGGCATGTTGCTGCCGGCGCTGGAGAAGGCGCGCGATTCGGCCCACGCCATCGCCTGCGCCAGCCAGCTTAAACAGATCGGACTGGGCATTCAGGTCTACATGTCGGATTACGACGACTGGACGCCGGCGGTCATCCAGAGCGGGGGAACCACGGGGCTCAACTGGTATCTCTGCGACCCCAACCTCCCCACCTGGAGCTACATCTATCTAAGCCAGGCCAAGGGCAAATCGGCCACCGACCGAAGCGCCAAGCTCTTCCTCTGTCCGGCCGCGCCGCCCGTGAGCTCCGGCCCGGCGCTCCAATACAACCACAACTTGGGTTACGTCGTCGAAGTCGGCGGCGCCGACCTCGGGGTGGGCGGCACGCTCGACGACAACGGTTATGTCCGGCGCAAAGGCTCGACCATCGCCTCGCCCAGCCTGGCCTACACCTTCACCGACATCATGACCGACAAGTGGACCGACGGCCGCAAGATGTCGGTGATGGAGTTCTTCTCCCGGGATCCGAACACGGACAACCTCGAGTTCCGGCACCAGGGCGCGTGCAACATGCTGCTGTTCGACGCGCACGTCTCCCGGCAGCTGCCGGGCAACCTCGTCTTCTCGACGACCGATGCGCTGAACTGGCGGAAGTACTGGCCGCGAATCTTCTGACGGAGAATATTCAGCTGCACTTGTGCCGCGCCAGGCGCGGCTTCCCCGAGGTTCGGGTTGAAAACGAGGCGTTCGAGGGGCTGGTCTGAAAACGGGTCCGCAATTGGCGCAAGCGCGACTCTCGGTTTCAGGCAACCACCGAAGACCGATCTTTTCAGACCCGACCCAGCCCCGATTGGAGACGCCATGAAAAGAATCATCCTCCTGGCGCTGGCCGCCCTGGCCGGCGCAACGGCCCCCGCGGCCGAGTCCGTCACCGTGAGCGGAGTGGCCGAAACCCGCCTGGAAAACCTGGGCTGGCTGCACCGGAATCGAAAGACGATCATCCTCGAAATGCGGGAGAACGGCTTCGTCGCCGCGCCGGACAAGCTGCGCGGAACGGCCGTCCTCTGGCTGAGCAATTCCCTGCCGGCGCCGGCCACGATCGACCTCAAGCTGTCGTTCAGCCGCCGCGACCGCAGCGGAGCCAGCGTGCCGCTGGGCGAGTTCGCCGACCGGGCCGTCAGCCTGCCGGTGGGGGTCATGTTGCAGCGCGAATACCAGTTCGAGCTGCCGGCCGACCTGATCCCCGCGGCCACGGACGCGGTCGGCGGATTCGGGCTGAGCACGGTCAAGATCGCCCTCGCGGCCGCCGACCCGGCCGGCCAGCCGATCCCGGCCCTGATCCCGGACACCTACATCGGCGTCGACTGTCGACGCGGCGAGTTGAATTTTCCCGACGCCCGGATCGAACTGCGCGACCAGGTGCCGCAGCTTTCGGTCAACGGCCGCGTCTACGCCGGCAACAG
>CAYMGG010000262.1:0-8653 GCA_964389915.1 uncultured Planctomycetaceae bacterium | reverse complement strand
TGGCCGCCGGCCGGGACGACCCCGGCGAGGTGTTGAAGCTGACCAACGACTTCATCGCCCGCGAGCGCACCGACCAGTTCGCCGCCCTCTCCTACGCCATCGTCGACGGCGGCAGCGGCGAGGTGAACTTCGCCTGCGCCGGCTTCCGGCCGGGCGCGATCCTGCGCTGGGGGGCCGAGAGCTTCGAATCTCTCGACGCCGAAGGCCTGGGGCTGGGCATCATGGAGGAGACGGAGTACTCCTGCGCCCAGACCTGGCTGGCCCCGGGCGAGCTGCTGCTGCTCTCCTCCTCGGGCGTGGTGGAGACCGTCAATCAGGCCGGCCAGAAATTCGGCCCGGAGCGGTTCGAACGCATGGTCTGCCTGCTGCGCGACGTCCCGGCCGCCCAGCTCACCCAGGCCCTGCAGAGCCAGATCCAACGCTTCGCCGCCGGCGTGGCCCAGAACGACGACCTGACCGTGATCGCGGTCAAGTACGCGGGAAAATAAAACTGAAAATCTAGAATCTAAAATCTAAAACCGAGAATCTATAATCAACCGGCCCGGACTGCGGAATAATATTCCGCTTCGGGCTGAAGACGGCAATGAGCAGAAAAAAAACGCTCCTGATCCCGCTCCCGCGAATTTTAGATTTTAGATTCTAGGTTTTGGATTTTAGATTCTTCTCCTCCGTATTTCGGCCGCTTTTAGGGAAACCGCTCCGATGTCCGCCAGCCCCGCGTCCACCGCCAGATCCGATTTGGCCGCCCGCACTCCCGGCGAGTTGCAGGCCGAACTGGGCCGGCTCTGCGGTCAGCCGGTCCTGCTCATGCTCACCCACAACCGCTCGACCATGCTCAGCTTCCGCCGGCGGGGGGAACTGATCGAACTGCGGGCCCAGCGGGTCTTCCTCGAAGCGCCGGCCGAGGTGGTGCAGGCCCTGGCCGACTGGTTGCAGGGCCGCCCCCGCCGCGACGACCTGGTGCAGGATTTCATCAACGCCCGCACGGCCGAAATGCCGCCCGACCCGGCGCGTCCCGCGGCCAGCCGACCGCGCCGCCGGGGCCGGGTCCACGATCTGGAAGACATGCACCAACAGCTGAACCAGACCTACTTCGACGGTCGCTCCCGGGCCGCCGTGGTCTGGGGCCGGCGCCCCGCCACGCGGGGCGCGCGCCAGTTCCGCCTGGGCTGGTACGACCCGACCCGCAATCTCATCACCCTCAGCCGGCGGTTGGATCAGCCCGACATTCCCCGCTACATGCTCGAATACGTCCTCTTCCACGAGATGCTCCACGAGATCCTGGGCATCGGCCGCCGCGCCGACGGCCGCCGCGATATCCACGGCCGAGCCTTCAAGCTAATGGAGCAGACTTTTCCGGACTACGCCCGGGCCCGCGAATTCGAACGCAAGAAATGGGGCGGCCCGCCCCTTCCCGCCAACGAGGCGGACGAAGCCAACGATGAATTCCTCTTCTAGTCCGGCCGGCGGCGAGTGGCCGCAGGAGCTCCTGGCCGACCTGACCGCGCGCGGCCAGTGGCGCGAGCTACGCCCCCGCCAGGGCGGCCCGGGGGCCAGGACCGAGCTAAACGGCCGGACGGTCCTCAATTTCGCCAGCAACGATTACCTGGGCCTGGCCGGACATCCCCGACTGACCGCGGCCGCCGGGCAAGCGCTCGCCCAATGGGGCTGGGGCTCGGCCGCCTCGGCCCTGGTGAGCGGCTGGACCGAGGAGCACGCCGCGCTGGTCCGCGAACTGGCCGAATTCGAGGGCACGGCCGATGCGGTCCTCTTCCCCACCGGTTACCAGGCCAATCTCGGCACCATCGGCGCGTTGGTCGGCGCGGCCGACACGATCCTGCTCGACAAGCTTTGTCATGCCAGCCTGATCGACGGCGCCCGGCTGAGCGGGGCGCAAATGCGAGTCTTTCCCCATCGGGATCTACGCAAGCTCGCCCGCCTGCTGGGAGAGGCGCGCGCGGGCCGGACGCTGGTTCTGACCGAGAGCGTCTTCTCGATGGACGGCGATACCGCGCCGCTGGCGGAACTGCGCGAGCTCTGCACCCGGGCCGGCGCCTTGCTCCTGGTCGACGAGGCTCACGCCACGGGCCTGCTGGGCGCGGGCCGCGGCCTGTTTCAACCCGAACGCCCCGGGGAGATCAAGCTCGGCACGCTCTCCAAAGCCCTGGGCGGGCTGGGCGGTTTCGCCACCGGCGACCGGGCGGTCTGCGCTCTTCTGCGCAACCGCGCCCGAGCCCTCATCTACACCACCGCCGCGCCCGCCGCCGCCGCCGCCGCCGCGCGCGAGGCGCTCCAGCTGGTCAAAGCCGAACCTTGGCGGCGGGAGTCGGCCCTGGCCAACGCCGAGCGGCTGCGCGGCGAATTGCGCGCCGGAGGCGTGGACGTGCCGGACGGAGCGGCGGCCATCGTCCCCCTGGTGGTGGGCGACGAAGCCCAGACTCTGGATTTGGCCCGTAGCCTTTTGGCCGAGGGGTTTTTCGTCCCGGCCATCCGCCCGCCGACCGTGCCGCGCGGCACCAGCCGGCTGCGCTTCTCGGTCTCGGCCGAACATACGCCGGAAGAGGTGACCCGGGCCGGACGGCGGGCCGCCGAGTTGTGGCGGGCCATCGTTAAGGACCAATCCGCCGCGCTTGACGCCGACGGGACAGGCCGCTAGACTGGGCGGCGGTTGGGAATCGGTCGCCGCCCGGCCGACCTCATTACGTCAATTTTCTGCAAGGATGAAAAAATGCCGGAAAATTCCGTCGCGCCCGAATCCCCGTCCAGTCCCGCGCCGCAGCCTCAGCCCGTAGCGCCGGCCGCCTCGGCGGCCGTGGACCCGCTCAAGACCCCGCCCGAGGAAGCCAAGGAACTGGAGGCGTTGATCGCCGCCGGCCAGCGGGCCACCGGCACGGTCGGCGCGCTGACCCTGGTGGGCGTGCTGCTCCTGGCGGCGGTGTTCCTTTATTACCGGCACCTCGACTACACCCGCGACAACGGCAGTTTCCTGCTCTTCCCGACCTATCTGGACTGGCTGCTGGAAAACCAAACCCGGCGGGACCGCGAGACCTACGTCACCCGCCAGACGGCCAGCGAAGTGCCCCAGTGGCCGCTGGCGGTCTATACCAAGCTGCGCGGCGACCTGTATCTGGTGGCCGGCCTGATGCTGGCCCTGGCCCTGGTCTTCACCCACATGGAGCGGGCCAAGGGGCAGCGCGGACAGCTTCTGATCTACCGCTCGGCCGCCCGAGAGATCGAAAAACTCAAGCTCCGCCTGCGCGAATTGGAGCGCAAACTGGGGCCGAACGGCGACGCGGCGCCACCGGCCGCGAAAAACGATTCCGGACCGAACGGCGGGCCGCAGGCCTGATTGGCCCCGACCAACCGAAGATTTCTCCGTGGGGGCGGCGTTCGCGCCGCCCCCACGGAACGTAGCGGCCAAGCCGAACTTAAGGAGACAGGCGAAGATGGGCGAACGTTCCTTCCTGGCCACGGCGGCCCAACTGGCCACCTTGCTGGCCGTGGGCCTGGGCATCTATTTCGTGGTCGACAACCAGGACCTGGTCAAACGCCAGCAGGCGGCCACGATCGCGGCGATGAACGACCTGACCGGCGAGGTCCGCCGCTTGCGCCAGGATCTGACCCGCCTCGCCCAACGCACCCCCTCCCCCGCCCCGGGTGAAGTGGAAAAAACGAATCCGGACAAAACAAACCAACCGGTTGGTTTCTTTAGCGGCAAAACCGGGACATCCTACTTTGCGAATCAGGAATTCCGCGACCCCAACGCCGAGGAAGGCGGCCGACGCATCACCTACACCAGCGACCTGCCCGGCAACCTCAACTACATCGTCACCAACGAGTCCATGCTCAGCGACCTGACCGGCATGATCAACGACTCGTTGGCCGTCCGCCACCGCCTCGACCCGCAGCGCTTCGTCCCGGTCCTGGCCGAAAGCTGGGAGCGCTCGACCGACGGCCTGACCTTCACCATCCGCCTGCGGTCCAACGCGACCTGGCAGGGCTGCACCGATCCGACCACCGGCCAGGCAATCGCCGCCCGGCCGGTCACGGCCGGCGATTTCGTCTTCTTCTGGGAGGTGGTGCAGAATCCCAAGATCCAGTGCGACCCGCTGCGCACCTACCTGGAGAAGGTCAAGACCATCGAAGCGGTCGATCCGCACACCGTACGGGTGGTCTGGAAAGAACCCTACAGCCTGGCCGAGGAAACCACCCTCACCCTCTCCCCCCTGGCCCGCCATTATTATCAACCCGATCCCAAACTGACCCCGGAGCAGTTCGCCGAGCAGTTCAACTCCTCGGAGCGCAACCAGTGGCTGATCGGCTGCGGCCCGTACCGCCTGGTCAAGTGGGACAAGGCCGCCCAGGTGGTGCTGGAGCGCAACGAGGATTATTACGGCCCGCGCCCGGCCATCCGCCACTTGCAGATCAAGGTCATCAAGGACCCGGAGAAGGCCCTGCTCGAATTCAAGAACGGCAACCTCGACCGCATCGGCCTCTTCCCGCACCAGTGGGTGAACGGCACGCCCGCGCCCGACTTCCTGGTCGTCACCCCCAACTCCCAGACCCTGGAGGAGGACTCGGCCAAATTCGCCGCGCTCAAGCAGGCCGGCACCGCGCCGACCGCCCACCACTGGGAGAAATTCCAGTACCCGCGCTTCAACTACTATTACATCGGGTACAATCTGCGCCAGCCGCTCTTCAAGGACAAGCGCGTCCGCCAGGCCCTGACCATGCTGGTGGACCGCCGGCGCATCCTCAAGGAGGTCTACTACGGCTTCGGCGAGGTGATCAGCGGCCCCTTCCCGCCTCGCAGCATCTATTACGACCACACGATCGAACCCTGGCCTTTCGACCTCGAAAAGGCCAAGGCCCTGCTCAAGACCGCCGGCTGGACCGACAGCGACGGCGACGGCTGGCTGGATAAGGATCTGAACGGCGACGGCAAGCCGGAGCGCTTCGCCTTCACCTTCATGACCGTGGCCAACAACCCGCTCCAGGAAAAATTCGTCCCCATCATCCAGGAGGACATGGCCAAGGCCGGGATCAAATTCGACGTCAAGCCCGCCGAGTGGTCGGTCTACATCGAAGCCCTGGACGCGCGCAAGTTCGACGTCTGCTCGCTGGGCTGGGCGGGCGGGATCGAGGAGGACCCCTTCCAGATCTGGCACAGCTCCCAGTCCGAAACGCCCAAGGGCAGCAACCACGTAGGCTATATCTCGGCCGAGGCCGACCGGATCATCGAAGAAGGGCGGCGCACGCTCGACGTGGCCAAGCGGGTGGAGCTGTACAAAAAATTCCACCAGCTGCTGCACGAGGACCAGCCCTACACCTTCATGCTCTCGCCCATGGCCCTGGTGACCCAGGACAAACGCTACCGCAACGCCCGGGTCTTCTGGAGCGGCATGGACGGCGACCTGATGTGGGTGCCCAAGACCGAACAGAAACGCATCTCCGAGTGAGTGGGGGCCGCACGCGTATTAACTCGCTTCGCGCGCTCGATAGGTCAGATGGACGAGTCCGGCGTTTGGGGAAAACCCGTGAGCACTGACCGCGAAGAGATCGGACTTGTCCGTGAATACGACGATCCGGAATATGCCAAGTCCCGGGCGGCTAAATCGAAGCCCGATTCCGCAGCCGTACCGGACGAAATTGACCGTTCCGAACGCAAAGCCAGACGCCGTGTAGCGTATTTTGTCTTGGGCACGATCCTGTTGGTTTTCCTGGTCCTAGGGATTCAGGCCTACCTTTCGCTTATGGAGTCGTTCAACAACCTACGGGGGAAAGATTACAGTAAAAAGCATACTCCGGTGGAAATTCTATCCTTAATTTCAGGCCGACTTGTAGGAGATCTGCCGGCCTCGGCTCACTCCCCATATATGTACAGTGAAGGATTTGGGGACGTGACGTTCTGGGGAAGATTCTCACTTGCGCCTAAGGATTTTTCCGAATTCTGCGCGAAACTTGAAATGAAAGAAGTCGAAAAACTCGAACCTTTTCCCTGTCCGGTTCCGAAAGATATCTCCGCTTGGTGGCAACCGCCGGTGAACCATGTGTTGGTTTGCAAAAGACGGGAAGGCAAGCATAGCGGAAATTGGGTAATTGCAGACCGAAAGAACTCTTTGATATATGCTTTAGAATATTAAATCGTGGCCGATGCGCTTTTCCGATTTAATCTGAACTTTTGTTTCAACAAAGCCGGGTAAAATTTTTTGAAGGGGGCCCCGGGGAAACTTTTTTTCAAAAAAGTTTCCCCCGGAAGGAAAGTCTCTCGCGATTCGTCTGGAAGGATTCATGGGCCAATATCTGCTCAAGCGCACGCTGCTCATGCTGCCGACCTTGTTTCTCATCACCGTGCTCTCCTACGGGATGATGCGGCTGGCGCCGGGCGATCCGGCGGCGGTCGGGGGCGGCAACCTGCTCAACGCCGAGGGCGGCGGCGAGAACAGTTCCGCCGGCATGCTCAAGGCCCGCGAGAGCGAGGCCCGCAAGGCGTTTCGCGAGCACTTCAACCTCGACAAGCCCTGGTACGTGGGCTACGCCCTCTGGCTGAAGGGCCTGGTCGTGGACGGCTCCTTCGGCAAGTCGATCAACATCGCCCGCAACCGCGAGGTCTGGGAACTGCTGCGCGAACGGCTGCCGGTGACGATCCGGCTCAACCTCTGGGCGATCGCGGTGGTCTATCTGCTGGCCATTCCGGCCGGCATCCTGGCGGCGGTGCGGCAGAATACGCTGCTGGACCGGGGGATGTCGCTGGTCTTCTTCCTGCTCTATTCACTGCCCAGTTTCTGGACAGGGCTACTACTCATCATCGGCGTCTCGCTCTGGACCAAGGGGGCCTGGCCGGTGAGCGGGCTTAGTTCGCGCCTGCCGGCCGAATCGAGCTACTGGGCGATTCTGCTCGACACGGCGCGATATTATGCGTTGCCCGTCCTCTGCCTCTCCTACGGGTCACTCGCGGGCCTAAGCCGCTACGCCCGCTCGGGCCTGCTGGAGGTGATCCGCCAGGACTACGTGCGCACGGCTCGGGCCAAGGGCCTGCCGGAGCGGGTTGTCATCCTGAAGCACGCCTGGCGCAACTCGCTCATCCCGCTGGTCACGCTCTTTGCGGGCCTGCTGCCGGGCTTGATCGGCGGCAGCGTAATCATCGAATATCTCTTCGACATTCCGGGCATGGGCATGCTGGGGCTGGAGGCCCTGGGCGTGCGCGATTATCCGGTTTTGATGACCATCTTCGGCCTGAGCAGCGGTTTGACCCTGGTGGGCATCCTGCTGGCCGACGTGCTGTATGTAGTCGTGGACCCGAGGATCAGCTTTGACCGCGGCAGCCGCTGAAACCACGGCGGGCGCGTCCCGCTCCTACGCCGCCGGGGTCTGGCGGCAGCTCTCGGTCCGGCCGGCGGCCCAAGCCGGGCTGGCGCTGATGGCGGTCTTCTTTCTGCTGGCCTTTCTGGCGCCGCTTCTGGCCCAAGGCCTGCCCTTCTGGTGGCAGGACGCCCAGGGCGTCTCCTCGCCCCTGGGACGGGAGTTCTTCGCGCCCAGCGGCACCACCGAGCCGCTGCTGGAAAAAGCCTTCAACTATCTGCTGCTCTTCCTGCCGCTGGCCGGACTGGCCCGGCGATGGGGGCCTTGCGCCTGGCGGCGGCGACTGACCGTCGGGGCGGCGCTGATCGCGCTGCTGCCGTTTCTGCTCATTTCGCCGCGCAACGATCCGACGCCCTATCGGGAGCTGGCCGCCTCCGGCCAGGGGCGGGGCTGGTTCACGCTTATTCCCTACGGTCCGCGCGAGACTGGTTTCGGCCCGCACCGGCCGCCCACCTGGTGGGCCGGCGAAACAAAAGCTGCCTCCAGCCCCGCGCCGCACTGGCTGGGCACGGACGCCATCGGCCGGGACGTCTGCTCGCGGGTGATCCACGGGGCGCGGGTCTCGCTGGCGGTGGGTTTCGTGGCCGTGGCCATCGCCACGCTGATCGGCCTAGCCCTGGGAGCCAGCGCCGGCTACTTCGGCGGCCGGGTGGACCTCATCATTTCGCGCGCGATCGAGATCATGATCTGCTTCCCCACCTTCTTCCTGATCCTGACCGTGATCGCGGTATTGGACAAGCGCTCAATCCTGAACATCATGCTGGTGATCGGCTTCACCGGCTGGACGGGCGTGGCCCGGCTGGTGCGGGGCGAGGTGCTCAAACAGCGGGCGCTCGACTACGTGGCCGCCGCCCGGGCCCTGGGCGTAAGCTCGGCGCGGATCATCTTCCGCCACATCCTGCCCAACGCGCTGGCGCCGGTGCTGGTCAGCGTGACCTTCGACATCGCCGGGGCGATCCTGACCGAAGCCGGCCTTTCGTTTCTGGGCTTCGGCGTGGCCCCGCCCACCCCGACCTGGGGCATGCTGCTCAACGAAGCGCGGCAGAACGGACCATTGGACAACTGGTGGCTGGTGCTCTTCCCGGGCCTGCTGCTGTTCCTGAGCGTGACGGCCTACAACCTGGTGGGCGAGGCCCTGCGCGATGCGCTCGACCCGCGGCAGCGGGGAATCGCGCGCTGAAAACCGCGCGAACCGCGGATTTACTTTCAAAGGAACCGCGTAAAGCCCATATGATCTTGAGAGAACTTTTTTGAAAAAAAGTTCTCTCAAACTCTTTCAAAAAACTTTAGC